>BA000048.1:1008562-1344750 GCA_000270325.1 Candidatus Caldarchaeum subterraneum
GCAAGCAAGGTCAAAGCACTCACCCAAGCAGGCGTCCACGTCGCATCCACACCCGGCGAAGTCGCCGACAAACTCGTCCAACTCCTCAAATGACAGATTTAGCCCAACTCGCTGAACAGGTCGCCGAAATACTGCGCAAAGACCCCTCGCTTCTGAAAACCGATAGCTCGCTTCTTCTCGTTGTCGGCGACACCCACGGCGACGTAGACTCCACAAAAAAGGCCCTCGAGTACGCGGATGAGAAAGGTGCTGTCGCTGTTTTTCTCGGCGACTACGTGGACAGAGGCCCTTACCAGATAGAAAACATCACGCTACTCTTTGAGCGGAAGCTCGCCGAGCCGAATAGACTTCTCCTACTCCGCGGAAACCATGAAACCCTCACCATGAACACCTACTACGGCTTCCTCGACACCGTCACGCGCAGACACGGCCTCAAAACCTACCAACAATTCCTCAAAGCATTTGCACAGCTTCCGTACGCGCTACGCTGGCGAGATGTTTTCTTTGTCCACGGTGGAATTGCCAGAGGTTTGCACATGGTCGAAGAGGTTGAGAAGCTTGAGCGTGGGGAAGACGACCCCGAGCATCCTATCGCTTTTCAGCTGTTGTGGAACGACCCGCATCCCGGTGTCAAGGGGTTTGCTGAGAGCGAACGTGGAGGAGGAGCGCTCTACTTCGGGGAAGACGTCTTCACAAGCTTCATGGAGCAAAACGGCTTAAGGCTGCTGATACGCTCTCACCAGCCCATGCCCGACGGATACCGATACATCTTCGGCGGAAGGCTTTTGACGGTTTTCTCATGCCGCTACTACATGGTTCCACCCAAGGCGGTCCTGCTCCAAACCTATAAAGAACAGGCGGAGATAATTGAGTTGAAGTAGGTTGCGTGTCTCGGAAAAGGTTTACCTCATTGATACAAGGGCTCTCGGGTTTGAGAAAATCGTCGCATGCTACCTCGTGATGGGGCGGAAAACCGCTTTGGTGGACGCAGGATACTCGTCGACTGCCGATGTCGTGATAAACGCTTTGAAGGAGATGGGTGTCACCAGACTCGACTACATCATCCCCACACATGTTCACCTAGACCACTCGGGAGCGGTGTGGAGACTCGCCGAACACTTCAAAGAAGCGGAGGTAATCGCTCACCAGAGAGCCGTTAAACACTTGGTCGACCCATCAAAACTCGTGGCCAGCGTCCTCGAGGTCTATGGCCCAGACATACTACAGGTTTTCGGAGAAGTGAAGCCTGTTGAAGAGCATCGCGTTCACAGCGCAGCCGACGGCGAAACTCTCGTCTTAGGAGACGTTGAGCTAACATTCATCTACACACCCGGCCACGCACCTCACCAGTTCACAGTCGCCGTCAGCGACGGCTCCGTCATCACAGCCGACGCCGTCCCCATAAAATATCCCGGCAAACCATTCATCATTCCCTCGACACCGCCGCCAAGCTTCGACCTCAACCAGTTCATAGACAGCCTCGCCAAGCTCGGAAAACTCGGCTCCACAATCTTCCACACACCCCATTTCGGCAGCCGCGAAACAGACGAGTCCCATGTAGATTTTCTCTTAGAGAAGACGCGGGAGTTCGTGGCAGTGGCGGAGAAGGCGTATAGGCAGGGCGCGGGTGTAGGCGGAATCTACATGGCTCTTGAACGGAAGCTCGAGACAGAGGCGGGTGAAAAGCTTCCCATATACGCTCAGAACCTTGTCAAAATCTCATCCATGGGCCTGTACGACTATTTCAGAAAAAACGGCTGAACCTATTTTACCTGCGGTTAAGTAGGTTTTTTATGCCGTTAATCACCGTTGTTGGTAGTGGAAGGGTTGGGACCTCGGCTGCTTTGCAGATTGCTCTCCGCGAGCTGGGGGACATCGTTTTGGTGGATGTTATTCAGGGTCTTCCACAGGGCGAGGCCCTTGACCTAAACCATGCATGCGCTATATTGGACCTCGACGTCGATGTGAAAGGCTCAAACGACTACCGAGACATACAGGGCTCCGACGTTGTCGTGGTAACCGCGGGCCTCACACGCAAACCCGACATGACGAGGCTTGACCTCCTACTCAAGAACGCTGAAATAATCAAGGAGGTTTCGAGACACATAAGGGAAAATGCTCCAAAGTCTAAGGTGATTGTTGTAACCAATCCGCTTGATGTCATGGCGTATGTGGCTTACAGGGTCACGGGGTTCGAGAGCAGACGTGTGATGGGCTTCAGCGGACTGCTTGACGTGGGTAGATACCGTTACCTCATCAGAAACAAGCTGAATGTGAGCTACAGGTCCATCAGGGGAATGGTTATCGGCGAGCACGGCGACTCGATGGTTCTGCTGCCCAGCCACACCTATGTGGGGACCGAGGCTCTAAGCAAATACCTGGATGAGAAAACTACCGCGGAGATTGTGGAGGCGACGCGTAAAATGGGCGCGGAAATCATCAGGCTGAAAGGCTGGTCGGCGCATCACGCGCCGGGGGCAGGTGTCGCCGTCATGGTCGAGGCGATACTCAAGGACCAGAAATCCATCATCCCCACATCAACCCTTCTCACCGGCCAATATGGGGAGAAAGACGTTTACGCGGTTCTCCCCTGTGTGCTGGGAGCAGAGGGGGTGGAGAAGGTGCTGGAGCCGAGCCTGACACCTGAAGAGCTCGCCAAATTCCGCGAAAGCGTAAAAATCATCCGAAACGCCGTCAACCAGCTCAGCCTAGACAAGACTTAAAACGCCGCCATACATGCTGTCTATGGATGAGTTCCGAGAAGAAGGAGTTCAGATGTCCCTACTGCGACTCCGTCTTCAAGACCGAGGCCGAGCTCTCCAAACACATCGACAGAATACATATCGGCAGCGGGCTGCTTGAAGGCGACCGAACAAAATGGTGAACCTCACCCCTCTTTTTCAACACGTGGAGGAAAATCGTGAAAAGTATCTCGAGTATGCCAAGCGTCTGATAAGCGTGCCAAGTGTCTCGACCTATGGCAGCGGCCTCGAGGAATGCGCCGACCTCGTTGCGGAGATGTTGGAGAACCATGGATTCCGTGTGGAGAAGTTCAGCAACCCTGAGGGCGGCGGCCCCATATTGCTTGGCACGATAAACTACGAAGCACATGCTACGCTGATGTTCTACAACCACTATGATGTCCAGCCCGCCGAGCCTTTGGAAAAATGGACAACACCACCTTTCACACCCGTTGTCAGAAACGGCAAACTCTATGGAAGGGGCGCGGCCGACAACAAGGGCAACATCGCGGCTCGTCTCGCAGCCGTTGACGCCTTGCTCAGCACCTTGGGGGAGCTGCCTGTTAACCTGAAGTTTTTGATAGAGGGGGGCGAGGAGGTCGGTAGCCCGGGCCTCGAAAAATTTGTCCGCGAAAACCGTGACAAGCTCTTCGCCGATGGATGCATTTGGGAATATGGATACGTGAGCAGAAGCGGCTCCCCCGTTATCTACCTGGGGCAGAAGGGGATGCTCTATGTAGAGATGGAAATACAGGGCCCCGCCAGCGACCTGCATTCCTCATGGGGGGCGGTTGTCGAGAATCGGGCGTGGAGGCTTGTGCAAGCTCTTTCCACGATGCGGGGCCCTGACGGCAGAGTAACGGTGGACGGTTTCTACGACGACGTGGTGTATGAGGGTGAGGAGTTGCTGGAGAAGCTTGACATATCGGAGTTCAGCCCACCCCATAAGCTTCTCAAATCGGCTGAGAAAAACCCGCTGAGACAGCTGTTTCTCGAGCCAACCATCAACCTCAACGGCCTCTACGCAGGCTACATAGGTCCCGGCAGTAAAACCATCATACCAGCCAAAGCCTCGGCAAAGCTGGACATACGTCTCGTCCCACGACAAACCCCCGAGAAGATAAAGCAGCTTCTCCTACAGCACCTCGAGAAAAACGGCCTAACCGACATCAAGCTACACATTCACCAAGCCTACCCAGCCGCGCGGACAAGCCCCGACAACTTCCTACCCAAGCTCGTAGCAGACACCGCGGCAACAGCATACGGAAAACCATCCATCATAATTCCGTCCGGAGCGGCTTCGGGACCGATGTACGTCATAACAGACATCCTCGAAACACCATGCGTCTCAACAGGATGCGGATACTACGGCTCCTCCCCACACGGCCCCGACGAAAACATACGTCTCACAGACTTCACAGCAAACATCAAACACATAGCGCTCATAATGCTCAACTTCAAAAACTACCTCTACACGGGGTAGTCACATGACGGACGCAGACCCAGTTGATATATCGGCTGACGCCTCGTTTTTCCGAGATGACGAATACTTCGACCACATCGTGTACAGGGAGCTGGCGCGGAGGGAGAGGAATGGACAACGGAGGGAAATGCTGGTTAAGCTTTCTGAGATGGAGAAGGAGCACTACGAGTTCTGGCGAACGCTTGCACCGGACCAAAGGCCAGTTTTCAGCAAACTACGCTTCTGGTTCATCATGCTTTTGAGACGCCTGCTTGGAATAACCTTCGTCATCAAATTCCTCGAACGCCACGAAACCGAGGTCATCAACAGATACCGCAAAGTCATAAACAAGGTAGAGGAACAACATCGTGGAAAAGTCGAGAACTTTCTCCGAGACGAGGAGGAGCATGAGAAAACTCTCCAAAACCAAATCGATGAACCAATTCTGAGATACATAGGCTTCATAGCGCTGGGGTTATCCGACTCGATAATCGAGGTCTCAGGTGTTCACGCCGGATTTCTGGGAGTAACTTCTTCCACGCTGATAGCGGGTGTCGCGGGGCTGGTTGTGGGCTTCGCCGCATCCATCTCCATGGGCGTCGCCGCATACCTCAAGGCGAAGAGCGAACTCAGACAAAAATCATTCACCTCGGGCCTGATAACGGGCATAGTCTACATACTGTCAACAATCATCCTCGCACTACCCTATTTCCTCACCCACGACATGCTCGAAGCCTTCACAGCTTCCGTGGCCTTGGCCATAATCCTCGCCTCCAGCTTTACATACTACGTCGCCGTAGTCAACGAAACAAGTTTCAAAAGAGAAGTTCTGGAAAACACCCTGCTGATAATGGGCACCGCCGCAGCAACCTTTCTCTTCGGCGAATTCCTCGGAAACCTGTTCGGCATCCCCGGATACTTCCGCTAACCTGTGACGCTCTCGACCGAGTCCTCCCCCTTCTCAGCCATAACATGTCTCAGCTCCGGCAAAATTTTCTAATCCGTCTTGGACCTTGTAAATAAGCGCGGATTTTCTCAACCGGCCGAAAGACGTGCTAACGCTAACACACCCTTCCCATCCTATTCTCACGGGTGCGTGTGAAAGTAAACGGAGACCAAGGTCATACCCAGTCTCCTCAGAAACACATAAAAATATTCTGTAAACAAGCCATGCCTCGTACACGGACGGTTCCTAATTAACTATATCCGTTGTAAATGATATATACCGATGTTGAGGAGATTTTTTGTGGGGATGATGGCCGCTTCATACGCGGTCTTGTTTGGGGGTTGGGAGTCTGTCTGATGGTTTAGTGGTTTTTCTCTGTGTTGTTGATGCATGGGTGGTTTCTGGATGCGTGTGCTGGTGCTTGGTGTAGGGGCTGTTGGAGAGGTAATAGCTAAGCATCTCGCTGGTGAAGGCGGGGTCTCGCTGAGTGTTGCTGACATCGACGAGCTGAGGCTGAGACGTATTAAACGCATGCTACGGAGTAGGGTTGAGACGCGGATTGTGGGCGGAGACGGCTTTGATGAAGTGGTTAATGACGCCGACCTCGTAATAAACTCCGCAAGCCCTACGATAAACCTTGACCTGATGAAGACTTGTCTACGCTACGGTGTGAACTACATGGATTTGGCGAGTGACGATATCGATAAGCAGCTTGCCATGAATAGGAGCTGGCGGCGGAAAGAGGTTCTCGCGCTTATCTGTATGGGAGAGGACCCGGGTTTGTCAAACATCTACGCAAGATACGCCGCGGACAAGCTGGACAGAGTCAACTCCATCAAGATAAGGGACGGAGAATATTCGAAAAGCAGAAAATATCCGTTGATAGCGTTGTTTTCTCCTGAGATTTTCTTTGACGAGATATTGTCGCCTTCGCTTGTTTACGTAAACGGCCGGTTCAGGAAGTTGCCGGCGCTCAGCGGCTATGAGGTTTACGAGTTTCCAGAGCCTGTTGGCAAGCTTTCGGTCTACTCTGTCAACCACGAGGAGGTGTATACTCTTCCGAGGTTTATTGGGAAAGGGGTTCGCTATGTCGATTTTAAGCTGGCTCTTGCCGATGAACTGATAAACGCCACCAAGCTTCTCAAACGCATCGGGTTGCTGAGGTCGCGGCGGATGCGTGTCAAAGACGCGTCCGTATCTCCTCGCGATGTATTTTTTGCTCTCATGCCCAAGCCCTCAGAGATAGCTAAACATATAGAGGGCTATGCAAGCCTCGTTGTCGAGGTTGAGGGAATGTACAAGGGAAAAGCCGTCACCTACAGCATATACACCCTGATGAGCCATGAGCAGGCCAACAAGCTGTTCAGAGCCAACGCGACCTCTTACCTGACGGGCACCGTCCCCGCGGTCGTCGCATCTATGATTGCGAGAGGAGAGATTGAGGATGTCGGTGTCCGTGTTCCCGAGCAGCTTGACCCGACCCCTGTAGTTGAGCGTCTTACACGCCATGGAATACTGAGTTACGTAGAGTCTTCTGAGGAAAAGTTATTGGCGAGAGATTAGCCTGCCACACTGTAGATGGATAGTGACCGTGTTCTAGAGCTTTTAGAGAGACTTGTGGCGGTTCCCAGCCTTTCGGGGCATGAGGAAAAGGTTTGCGACCTTGTAGCCGAGCATGTGGAGTCTCTGGGGTTTGTTGTCGAGAGGCAGGAGGTGTATAAGACGGGATACAACGTGGTGACGAAGCTCGGTGACGGCTGTGATGTGCTGTTCTGCGGTCATCTCGACGTGGTTCCCGAGTATGATATGGCTGATGCTTTTAGGCCTCGGGTTGTTGGGGACAAGCTCTATGGCCGTGGTGCATGCGACATGAAGGGTGGCGTGGTTTCCCTGCTTCTGCTGCTTGAGAGTCTCCGACAAATGGAGCCTGAGCCGAATGTCTCGTTTGCGTTCGTGGTTGATGAGGAGATGTATGGACGAGGGGCGGCGGAGCTTTTGCGGCGCGGAATGCGTGCCGAGATGTGTGTAATAACTGAGCCAACCAGCGGCGTAATATGTGTGGGCAACGCGTCCTGCATGGAGTTTAGGCTAACAGCGTCGGGAAAAAGCGGCCACGGGGCCTCACGTGCAGGCGGCAACGCGGTGAAGTCGCTTATGGGTTTCTACGAGGTTTTCGAGAGAGGGCTGATGAAGGAGCTTGATGTCAGGGGCTCTGATTTTCCTATGTCGCCTATTATCAACCTTGGAAAGTTTGAGGGCGGATATGGTGGCTGGGTTATCCCGTCTAAGGCCTATTGCGAAGTATTGGTTCACATGCATCCCTCGATAAGCTACAGAGACGGTTTGGATACAGTCCGCAGGCTGGTGGAGGAGATTGCGGAGGAGCTCGGAATCGTTGTTGAGCTAACCATGCTCCACGGATGCGACGGCTACATCCTGCCGCAGACAAACCAACATCTCCACAAACTCAAACAGGCTTACAGCATGGAAACGGGTCAGAAACCCAAAACAGGTCTAATCGAGTCGGAGACAGATGGGAACGCCCTTTACCACAAGGGAGGAATTCCCTGCATAGTCTACGGCCCCGGCGACATAACGTACGCCCACTCCAGCCAAGAACATGTCTCCATCAAGGATGTAATCGAATGCTACCGAGTGCTTAGACGCTTCATCAACATGGTCAGCGGCTTAAGAAAATGATATAAACCTCTATGCCAACAATTTTTAAAAGTGGTTTGTCGGGCAACACGTTTCTGGAAAAGTTTCTAGCGGCTACCAAGCGTAGCAAGGCCCTTTATGAAGAGGCCCTTGGGCTTACGCCCCATGGCGTTCACAGCAACTGGCGCATATTCGACCCCTACCCGCTCTACATGAGCAGGGGAAAAGGCTCACGGATATGGGATGTGGACGGAAACATGTATCTGGACTTTAACATGGCTTTCGGAGCACTTGGCGTCGGCCATGCTCACCCCATTCTCGTCGAGGAGATGAGGAAAGTTATCGAGAACGGCACCATCTATGGTTTCGAGTCGGAGGCTTCGGTGAAGACGGCTAAGGTTTTGACGGAGAGGTTTGGCTATGAGAGGGTGAGGTTTGCGACGACGGGGCTGGAGGCGACGATGCTGGCTGTTAGGCTGGCGAGAGCCTTCACGGGCCGTAAGAAGATTCTCAAGTTTGAGGGATGTTTCCACGGTTCGCATGAGCCTTTGATGGTGAGCGTCAAGCCAAACATCTACAGAGCAGGCCATCCCAAGACACCTAACTCTGTGCCTGCGAGCATGGGTATGCCGCAGGAGTTCGCCGACCTCGTAACCGTCGCACCCTACGGAGACCTAGACGCCGTCGAGAAAATCATGCAGAAACACGGCAACGATGTTGCGGGCATTATTCTCGAGCCAATTGCTATGAACATGGGTGTAGTCATTCCTCCGCTGGAGTTTTTGAAGGGGTTGAGGAGGCTGGCGGATGAGTACAACTCGCTTCTTATCTTTGACGAGGTTAAGACGAGCGGCAAGTTTTACCGCGGGGTGCAGGAGTGGTGCGGCGTAAAGGGCGACATAATGGTTGCGGCGAAGTCGATAGCCGGGGGATACCCCTTCTCGGCCGTGCTGTCGAGCAAAGAGGTTTTCGACTATGTGGGGCCCAACAAGACCGCCCACGGCGGCACCTTCAACTCTAACCCGTTATCAGTGAACGCAGCCCACGTAACCTTGACCAAGATACTCACGGTGGACAATCTCCGCCACGCCCAGACCCTCAGCAAAGAGCTTGCGAAAGGCTACAGCGACATCCTCGAAGAAGCAAAAATCACCCACAACATTACACACATCGCGACAAGCGGAACAATATACTTCACCGAGCACCCTATACGCAACTGGAGAGACTTTGTAAAGTTCAACGATTTCGGAAAATGGTTCGCATGGGTTGTGGGCATGCTTGCATACGGCGTGATTCCACAGGCACTCGGCTATGATGAGCAGTGGACCGTCTCCGTTCAGCACACCAGAGAAGATGTGGAGAAAGCGTTGGAGGCGATGAAAAACGTCGTCAAACAGCTCAAAGACGCCAGCATACAAGTTGGTGTGGAAGAGGTTCTCTGAAAAACTTATCTCAGGGAATTTTGTCTCCATGATAGAAATGAGAAAATGGCCGAGGTAGAGATTAGGAGCGTCAAGAAAGTTTACGAGGGCGGCGTCGAGGCCCTGAGAGGTGTGAACCTCGCCATCGAGAAAAACGAGTTCTTTTCCCTGCTCGGGCCCAGCGGATGCGGTAAAACCACTCTTCTCAGGATTATAGCTGGGTTGGAGCAGCAGGATGAGGGCGAGGTGCTGATTGGCGGTAAAAACATGGACAACGTTCCCCCACACAAGCGAGGTGTTGGACTGGTTTTCCAAGGCACAGCAATCTTCCCCCACATGACGGTGTATGACAACATAGCGTTTGGACTCAGGATGCGGAAGTATCCACGGCAAGAGATACGGGAGAGGGTTCGCAACGTGCTTGAGTTGATGAACATGCCTTTCGAAAAATATGCGTGGAAAAAATCGCATCAGCTCAGCGGCGGCGAGAGACAGAGGGTTGAGATAGCGCGGTCGCTTGTCATAGAGCCGAAGGTGCTGCTGCTCGACGAGCCGCTGGGTCCTCTGGACCTCAAGATAAGGCAAAAGATGCAGCTTGAGCTTAAGCGTCTTCAGAAAAAGGTTGGCACAACATTCATCTATGTAACCCATGACCAGACAGAGGCCTTCGCCATGTCCGACAGAATAGCCGTGATGGAGAAAGGTCTTGTAGTCCAGGTGGGGACGCCTGAGGAGATTTACCGAAGGCCTTTGAGCAGGTTCGTCGCAGACTTTATCGGCGAAACAAACCTTATCGAGGGCGAGGTGGATGCTGGTGGCTTCTTCTTGGCGGAGGGGCTGCCTCCCCTGAAGATCGCTTCCGAGGCTTCTGAAGGCTTGGCAGGGAGAAAGGCTCTTTTATCAATCAGGCCTGAGCTCATCTATCTCGGCAACTCCATCGAGACAGAGAACAAGCTGAGGGGTGTGGTTGTCGACAAGACATACATGGGGCCCTACGCTACGCTCAAAATCGGAGTAAGCGGTGAAATCCTACTGACCGTTCATGTCCGCGAGCCCGAGTTTCTCCAAAACATCAAAGTAGGTGACCATGTCTCGTTCGGCTGGAAAGCCTCAGACTCCTACCTCATAGTGGGATGAGCATGATGAGGCAGCGGAGAAAGACAGGGCTAGTGCTGTTGCTTCTGCTTCCACCGCTTCTCTTCTACATCAGCTTCTTCCTCGCACCGTTTCTCACGGTCGTGGGCGTCAGCATCGGCCTCGTTCTCCCAAGCGAGGCACAGGTTTCCCGTGGAGAGGCCATCACACTCCGTTATTTCCAAGACGCGTTGGACCCTCTTTTCCTCAGAGTTCTCAGCCGTTCACTTCTCTTCGCTCTCGCGACGTCGGCGGGATGCGTCTTACTGGGCTACCCCGTGGCCTACTTCATAGCATTCAAGGGCGGACGCTACAAAAACTTCCTCATACTTCTCGTCATACTTCCTCTCTGGGTGACCTTCGTGCTTAGGGCCTACGCCGTCCTCTCACTTCTCGGCCCAGAAGGTGTTGTCAACTCGTTTCTCCTAAACCTTGGCATAATCAAGCAGCCTCTCTACCTCATCTACAACGAGTTCGCCGTCATGCTGGGAATGCTCTACGGCTACCTACCCTTCATGATACTCCCCCTATACGCAAGCCTCGAGAAAATAAGCAAAACAGTAGTCGAAGCAGCGCGAGCACTCGGCGCAGGCCCCTTTACAGCATTTCTCAAGATTACACTGCCGCTTAGCAAGCCGGGGCTCGTCGCGGGCACGCTTCTCACATTCATCCCAGCCGCAGGAGAATTCGTCATACCCTCGTTTCTAGGAGGTCCGAGCGAAGTCTTCGTAGGCACCATGATATACTCGGCATTCATCTCAGCCCGCAACTGGAACTGGGGCTCGGCGCTTTCACTCGTCTACATCGCGCTTGTCCTCGTCGGCGTAGCCCTCTACATGCGATACTCGAGAGAGGAGTTGACGATATGAAGCTGGGAGATCTCTTGCTCAAGATTGTGGTCGTCCTCATCTTCTTGTTTATCTACGCGCCGTTGGCCGCCTTGGTCATCGGCTCTTTCAACGCAGGCCGAAACATCGTGGAGTGGGTGGGATTCACCTTTGACTGGTATGTGAGAGCGTTCTCCAACGAGAGGATACTGGCCGCTGTCTACAACAGTTTCTGGGTAGCGGGTACGGTGTCTCTCGCAGCGGTTGTGCTGGCGCTTCTAGCCGCGGTGGCTGTGGAGAAGCTTTCACCCCGTATTCAGACAGGTGTCAACAACATCTTCTACCTCTCCATCGTGGTGCCTGAGATTGCTGAGGCCCTGACCCTTGTGCTCTTCTTTCTATGGGTGAATCTGCCTCTGGGAGTTGGTGCCGTGATACTTGGTCACTTGGTCTGGTTTCCGCTGGTTTACGTGGTTTTGAGGGCGAGGATGGCTGGTCTACCCAAGGTATATGAAGACGCGGCACGGGTGTTGGGCGCCTCTGGGCTGAAGACTTTTCTGAACGTGACACTTCCTCTGTTGATGCCCGGCGTAATCACAGGCGCCCTCCTGATCTTTACTTGGTCGTGGGACAGCTTCATCAAAACACAGTTCACACGTGGCCCGGGCTTCGAAACACTGCCTGTCTACATATGGAACGCGGTGGGCGGTCGTGGAAGAGGAATATCGCCAGAGGTCAACGCCGTCGCTACAGTATCCCTACTTGTCTCAGTAACACTCGCGATTCTCTACACACGCTTCAGATCAAGGTAGCTAAGCCGCCAAAACCTCCAGCCAAGCCTTCGTCAACATCTCCTTCTGCTCCGGTGTCCTGTTCAGCCACATCTCATATTTCGAGATAACCTCGGGAGGCGGGTAGATGCTCGTGTCCTCTTTCATGTCGTCCGGCAGCATTTCGTATGCGAGGCTGTTGGGTGTTACGAGGCTGTTGTAGAGGACGTGGGCCACCTGTACGGCGGGTTCTAGCAAATAGTTTATAAGCGCATAAGCGGCGTCAACGTTTTTCGCCGACTTGGGTATGACGAGCGAGTCTTCCCAGATTTCGGAGCCCTCTTCAGGGGCTACGTAATCCACGTTGTTGGCAGAATCCTGCCAAACCCATGTCTCGGAGACCCAGAACCTTTCCTCGGCTAGGCCGGGAACAAACTCCGAGGGTCCCGCGTAGGTGGCGAGGTATGGCTTCTGCTGTATCAGGATTTCCTTCGCCTCTGCGATGTTTTCGGGTGTGATGTCGTTTATCGACTTGCCCATGACGGCTTTAATGACCACGGGAATGGTTTCGACGCCGCCGGGAATCATGGTCGCCCTCTTCACACCATCTTTTGGACTGTATTTGCGGAGGAAGCCTTCGAAGTCGAAGAGGGAGTCTCTGAAGCCTGTCGGCCAATCCTCCTCAGCAATCTTGTCTGTTCTGTATGAGACGCCGGTTGTTCCCAGCTCTATGGGCACGGAGTAGTCGCGGTTGGGGTCGAATGGCGGGTTGAGGATGTCTTTTATGAAGCCTGTGAAAGCGTATCTCTTGAAGTTGGGTATACGGTTTAGGTCGAGCTTGGTGAGGTAGCGTTCATGCTCCTGCCGCGTCATCCCACCCATGGTCACAGATGTCACGTCATATGGCATCTGGCCCGTGAAAAGCTTGGCGTAAACCTCGTCGCTGCTCTCGAATGTGTCGAAAACAACTTTCACACCTGTCTTTTCCTCGAAAAACTTCAGCAACTGCTCGGGAATAGTTTCCGACCAGAAGTAGAACCTGACCTCCTTATCCTTTATCTCATACTGTGCGAGCTTCTCCTTCAGCTCATTTATCTCAGCCTCGAGGGCGCGAATAGTCTCGTTAGCCACGTTAGCTGCCTGTCCGCTGAGTTGGCTACGGGTTATTTCCGAGCCGGCGACGTATCCACCCGCCGCGCCCACTATGCCCGCGGCCACTATGGAGCCGACTGTTCTGAGGAATGAGCGTCGCGAAGGCTGCGACATTACCAATTAAAGAACTAGATGTGCATATAAATTTTTTCGGAAATCTTATGCATAGTATTCTTTGACTGTTGTCTTTATTCCATGGGTCTCTACTTTTTTTAGAAACTCGTCGGGGTTTATGCATGTTTCGGGAGGTATGACGCCGCGTTGTTTGACCTCGCCCTCAGCTATCATCATGGCTGCTGTTGATGAGGGGATGCCGACGCCTGTTTGGGCGCAGCTCATCCTCCACTCGGGCTTAGGTGGAAACAGGATGTCGTAGACGAGTTTCACATTTTTTCCCAATCGTTTACCCATTATGACGAGCCTTGTTATCTCCCAGTCGTTCGGCGTCTGGTCTCCACGGTATCCCACCAAGCCTCTCGACTCCAGCAGTTTGAGAAGAAATCTTCGCGGAGATATTTTGCAGCCTCCTATCTCGATGTCGTCGGATGACGCGAAGCCGATGTCGGCGAGTTTTTTCACAAAGATTAGGCCGGGGCTGCCCTCCATCCAGTCGCATTCGCTCAAGCCCTTGTCGTGGAAGCTTCGCGGAAAGGTGGCTAACTCAGAGTGTATGGTTACGTATGTGTCGAGGGGGCCGACGGGCTGCGGAAACTCAACCCTCTCCATCAAGCTCAGCGGCGGAATTGACACGAGCTGGCCGTTGCGAAGAACCACGGCGTCCAGCGTCATCTCATCAAAGAGCGTGAGCGGTGACCATGTGAAGAGAGGCGGGTTCTCGGTGAGGTCGACCGAGCCGTCCCTGATGTAGACAGCCTTCATCTCATCAAGCTGGTCGTAGGCGTGTTTGGCGACGAGGTTTGTTAACCCCGGCTGCGCACCCATTCCAACCAAGGCTGTGAGGCTCTTCGACTTGAACAACCCGTCCAGCTCGAGCTGTTTCAATGTTACGTGGTAGAGGCCGCCGTGGTCGACATAATGCACACCAGCTTTTAGAGCAGCCTGCATAACCTCGAGGTTGTAATAGTATTGGACGGAGTTGATGACGACATCGCATCCACGGAGAAACGCCGCGGTCTCTTCGATGCTTCGTGCATCTATCTTCGCCGTGGTCAGCTTACTGCTTCCAAACATGTTGGAGAGCCTCTGGAGAGCTTTCTCGTTGACATCGCCCACCAAGACTTCGGATACTTTCTTATTCTCTAGAAGGTTTCTCACAGCCGCTTGGCCCGTGAGACCGGCGCCGCCCAAAACAGCTATCCGCATACCCTCCCACACATGGATGCTTAACGCCGCCGACCCGTGTTGACGAGCGACCAGACTCTATAGGGTGTGAGAGGTGTTTTCTCTATCTGTATTCCGAGTGGTGAAAGCGCGTCTTCAACTGCGTTTACGATGGCCTGTGTGAAACCGATGGTCGCCAGCTCGCCTACACCCTTCGTGCCTAAGGGATTCGGGGCAGGTGTCTCCGTCCGTTGCAGAAACATCTCGGGAATCTCTGTGGCCGATGGCAGGAGATAGTCGGCGAAAGAGCTTGTCAACAAGGCTCCGTTTTCATCATAGACTACCTCCTCATACAGCGCCTGTCCAAGCGCCTGCACAGCTCCGCCATGTATCTGGCCTTCTACAAGCATCGGGTTGACGACTTTGCCCACATCGTTTACTAGAACGGCTTTCTTGACCTCAACCTTTCCAGTTTCTGGGAAGACTTCGACTAGGGCAAGGTATGCTCCGTAGGGGAATGTGAGGTCGGGGTTGTAGAAGCTGGTGGCGGCGAGACCCATCTCAACACCCTCAGGCAGCTTCTCGGGGTCATAAGCCATGGCCGCCACCTCCTCAAAAGATACACTTTTCTCGGGAGCGTCTTTGACAAAGAATCTTCCATCCTCGGCCTCGATGTCTTCGGGGCTGCATTCGAGATGATGGGCGGCTATGGCCACCATCTTTTGTCTTATCTGTTTGCATGCGTTGAGGATGGCGTTTCCTCCCGAGGTGAGTGTCCAGCTGCCCGCGGTCCCCCATCCATAGGGGATGGCCAGGGTGTCGCCGTGAATAACCTGCACATCATCGATTGAGACATCTAGGGCGTCGGCAACTATTTGCGCAAACGCCGTCTCCTCTCCCTGTCCATGGGGGGATGTGCTGGTGAAGACCAGAGTTTTCCCACTCGGCTCAACGCGGACCGAGGCGCTCTGGTAGGAGAAGTTACATACCTCGATGAACGTGGAGAGGCCTATCCCGAGATAGCGGCCCTGTTTCCGGAGCTCATCCCTCATCTTCTTCAACCCCTCATAGTCAGCCGCGGCGAGAAGAGTGTCCAAAGCCTTCGCGTAGTCACCCGAGTCGTAGACAAACCCGGTCAAAGTCTTGTAGGGCAGCTTCTCCGCGGGTATGAAATTTCTGCGCCTTATCTCCGCCGGGTCCATTCCAAGCCTACGGGCTACGGCGTCTACAGTCCTCTCGATGATGTATGATGCCTCGGGCCTGCCGGCGCCGCGGTAAGCATCTGTGGCCATTTTGTTGGTGTAGACACCTATCACCTCGAGGTCGAGGCCTTGGAGCATATAGCAACCCTGAACCATCCTCGCAGCCATGATCGGGTTGTCTTGGGTGTAGACGTAGCTGTATGCGCCGAGGTCAGCCAATAGCTTGAGACGAATCGCGAGAATCAGCCCAGTTCTCTTGACCGCTGCGGAAACATGTGCTATCATGTCTCTTCCATGTGTTGTGGCTGAGAGGTTTTCAGACCGGTCCTCAAACCATTTGACTGGTCTGCCGAGTTTCATGGCTAGATGGGGTATGATTACTTCCTCTGGATAGTGGTTGAGCTTGGAGCCGAAGCCTCCTCCCACCTCAGGTGCGATGACCCTTATCCTGTTCTCAGGCATGTTCAGCGATGTGGATATCCATGTGCGGAGCCGATGTGGAAACTGTGTCGAGGACCAGACAGTAAGCATCCTGTTGTAGCCGTCGTAGAGTGCGACGACCCCGCGTGGCTCCATGGCCGAGGGCGCGAGACGCTGAATAACCAGACGCGTCTCCACAACCTCGTCAGCTTCTTTAAACAGCTTCTCCACATCGCCGTAAACTCTCCTCCATCTGTAGCAAACATTATCCTCAAGCGTCTCATGCACACGGGGAGAACTTTTCTCAAGAGCTTTCTCGGGGTCGACAACAGCGGGCAAAGGCTCATACTCTACTTGGACAAGCTCGGCCGCATCTCTCGCCGTGTAAAGGTCTTCCGCCACAACCACCGCCACGGGCTCGCCGACAAACTTGACCACGTCGACTGCAAGAGGCTGTCTCTGCACAAACCTCTTCTCATCCATGATTGTTTCAACCACCTGCGAACCCACCTGTCCACGCAGGTCTTTGCCCGTGTAAACCGCTACCACCCCCCTAAGGCTTCTAGCCGCCGCCACATCCATGGACCTTATTCTTGCATGTGCATGAGGGCTTCTCACAAAAACAGCATACAGCATGCCTGGAAGCCTGACATCATCGACGTAAACCGATTCACCTTTTACTAGACGAGGGTCCTCCTTCCGCTTGACAGCTACACCAACTAGCTTCGCCATGCAAGAAGCAGGAGAACGCGGGTTATAAAAAATTCGCTAACCAACCATAAGCTTTAATGCCAAAAATGTTCTGTGATTTTGGGACATGGATGAAGTGGTTGAAGACACAGTAAGATACACTTACGGCACGTGGAGAAAGCAGAGAGGATGGAGGCCTCTTCACATAGTTGATGCCGAGGGATGCTACTTCACCGACGCATCGGGCAAAAAATATCTCGACTTCTCCTCTCAGCTGGTCTGCGTCAACCTCGGCCACCGTAACAGAAACGTTATCGAGGCTGTGAAAAACTATCTAGAGAAAACACCCTATCTCATGCCAGCTTTCACATGCGAAGTCAGGGCGGAGCTTAGCAGGAAACTGGTGGAGATACTTCCCCCAGGGCTGAGAAAATTCTTCTACTCAACCTCTGGAACAGAGGCCAACGAGGCGGCCCTCAAGATAGCGCGTGTATTCACTGGTAGACACAAGATAATCGCCCGATACCGCTCCTATCACGGAGCCACTGCCGCCTCTCTCGCGGTCACCGGAGACATACGCCGCTGGTATGCCGAGGCAGTTGACGCCGTCCCAGGCGCGGTTTTTGCACCAGACCCCTACTGCTACCGTTGCCCACTCAAGCTGACCTATCCCGACTGTGGCGTGGCTTGTGCCGACTATGTCGACTACATGCTGAGCTATGACGGAAACGTGGCCGCGGTGATTGTGGAGCCTGTTGTGGGGACCAACGGTGTGATTGTGCCTCCGCCCGAGTATATGCCGAAGCTGCGTGAGATAACGCGGCGACACGGTGTTTTGCTTGTCGCTGACGAGGTCATGAGTGGATGGGGCCGTACAGGTGAATGGTTCGCCGTCAACCACTGGAACGTCGAGCCAGACATCCTCACCACCGCGAAAGGCATCACCTCAGCATACCTCCCCCTCGGCCTCACAGCCACATCTGAGAAAATCAGCGAATACTTCGACGACCACTTTTTCCCACACGGCCACACCTACGAAGCGCATCCACTCACTCTTGCGGCGGCTGTGGCGGCGATAGACGAGTACAGGAGGCTGAACCTTATCGAACGGTCGAGGAGAATGGGCGAGTATCTCGGTAAGCGGTTGAAGGAGGTTGGTGACAGGCATCCATCGGTCGGTGAGGTGCGCGGCCTGGGGCTATTCTGGGCCGTTGACCTTACCAAGAACCAGAGAACAAGGGAGCCCTTCAACGTGCCGAAAGACAAGTACAGCGGCGCACCGCTCATGGTTGACCAAGTGGCCGCGGAGATGATGAAGCAGGGTGTCTTCGTCATGTCCTGGATAAACCACCTTGTGATAGCGCCCCCGCTCATCGCCGAGAAGGAGGACATAGACAAAGGCGTCGAGGCCCTTGACAGCGCCCTAAAAGTCGCTGATGAAAAAACCGAGAAAAACACCCCATAAACCGAGAAGAACCAGGTAAAAGCTTCTCCAGTCCCGAAACATCTTTTAAACGGTTTTCTAGCTTAGCGACCATGCCGTTGCGTTTGTGAGCCTCGGAACTGGCCGCCGCCTTTTATACATGCGGCGTAGTAAACTCGCTAACGGGGTTTTCTGCAGTTTTTAACTGTTTTACGGTGGATTTTTTATTTTCCTGGCAAAAAAAGGATAAATCTGGCAGAAAACTACAGAGGCCAGTGATAGGACCATGATGAACTCACTCCTACAAAGAAAATCCACAAAGTCGGAGACACTGTTGAATGAGGCGAAGAAGATTATCCCAACCGGCGCGTCTTCGGTTATGAGAACCCGGATACCCAACCCGGTGTTCGTTGTCCGGGGAAGCGGGTCACGTGTCTGGGATGTCGACGGCAACGAGTACATCGATTATCTGCTGGGCTTCGGCTCGCTGATAAACGGCCACTGTCATCCGCGTATTGTTGAGGCTGTGAAGAGGCAGGCGGAGGAGCTTTTGATGAGCGGTACGCCGGTTGAGCTGGAGATGGAGGTTGCGTCGAGGATTCAGCGGGTCGTCCCCAACGCGGAGATGGTTCTCTTCGCGTCAACGGGCACCGAGGCCACTATGGAGGCCATCAGGATTGCGAGAGCTGTGACGGGTAAGACAAAGATTATCAAGTTCGAGGGCTCCTACCACGGCCACCACGACTACGTGCTTTGGAGCGTCGAGTCATCCAACCCAGGCCTCGAGATATCGCCCTTCCGCATCCCCTACTATCCAGGCATACCCGAGTCCGTCGGCAAAACCGTCACCATAGCACCGTGGAACAACCTCGAGGCGCTTCGGAAAATAGTCCGCAGAAACCGCAGCAACCTTGCAGCAATCATCGCCGAGCCAGTCATGGCGAACAACGGCGTAATCCTACCCAAGCCAGGGTTCCTCAAAGCCTTGAAAGAACTGGCTGAGGAATCCGATGCTCTGTTGATATTTGACGAGGTGATTACAGGGTTTAGGCTTGCCCCCGGTGGGGCTCAGGAATACTTCGGCGTCAAACCCGATTTGGCCACATTCGGCAAAGCATTGGGAGGAGGCGTGCCAATAGCCGCGGTCACAGGACGCAGAGACATCCTCGAAAACATCGGGCCTGGAAAGATAGGGTTCGGCGGAACATACAACGCTCATCCCCTCAGCCTCGCAGGCGCCTTAGCCAACCTCGACATCTTACTCGGAAACGGCGGCGAAGCCTACCAACGTCTCCACTCAACAGGCGAGAAGCTCATCAAAGGGCTTCGACAGGCCATAGAAGACACGGGTGTAGAAGCGATAGTGCAGGGCCTGGGCCCATTGTTCCAAATATACTTCACCAACCTACCCGAAATATCGTCCTATAGAGAGAAGCTGCAGACAAACTCGGCGGCATACACCGCTTGGGCCCTTAAGATGTTTGAAAAAGGTGTCTACATATACGCTGATGATGGTGAGAGAATCGTGTTGTCAACTCAGCACACGGACGAGGATGTGGAGCTGACAGTCGCTGCTGCTGAGGAGGCTTTCAGAGAAGTGAAGAAACAGCTTAGCTTGGCTGCTTAGAAACCTCTTTCAGACATTCTTCAACCATGTCGAGGCCTTTTTCCAGCAGCTCCTCTTGTATGGTCAACGGTGGATGAAGCCTCACCACGTTTGAGTATAGCCCTGCTTTGAGCAGAAGGAGGCCACGGCGGCGCGCATGCTCAAGCACCATAGATGTCTCCTTTACGGCGGGCTCCTTGCTCCTCCTATCTTTCACCAGCTCAAAAGCCCTCATCACACCAAGGCCCCTCACATCACCCACCAGCTCAAACCTCTCAAAAAACTCCCCAAGCCTCCTAGCCATCAACTCACCGAGACGCATAGCCCTAGCAGCCATGTTGTCACGTTTCATAATCTCGAAGACCTTCACAGCGGCCGCGCATGCGACAGGGTTGCCTCCGAAGGTTGACCCCAGCGAGCCAGGCGGCATTTTATCCATCAGCGAAGCTTTTCCAGCAACCGCTGACAAGGGGAGGCCGTTGGCAAGTGCTTTCCCCACGGTCACGAGGTCGGGCGCCACACCGCTGTGCTCAATCGCGTAAAAGCGGCCTGTTCTGCAAAAACCTGTCTGAACCTCGTCATCAATAAACACTATGCCATGCTCGTCGCAAACGCTGCGCAGCTCTCTCAGATACTCTGGCGGAGCTGGCACAAACCCGCCCTCGCCCTGAATAGGCTCGATGATGAAACAGGCTATCTTATGTGGTGGAACCCTTGTCTTGAAGAAATGTTTTTTGATGTAGTCCATGCATTCGAGGCCGCAGCCGGGGTAGCTCTGTCCAAACGGGCAGCGATAGCAGTAGGGAAATGGCGCATGCTCAACGGCGGGTGGAAAAGGCTCGAAATCAACCTTGTAGGGCTCATACTTGCCCGTCAAAGCCATGGCGAGATATGTGCGGCCGTGGAAAGAATTCTCGAAGGAGACGGCGTACGGTCTCTTGGTTACGTGGCGGGCTATTTTTACAGCGTTTTCAACAGCCTCGGCGCCGCTGTTAAACAAGACACCACGCTTCTCAAAATCTCCGGGAACAGTTTCGACAAGCTTCTCAACAACCTCCACATAGCCCGGATAATTGGCCACCATGAAACAGAGATGCCATAAATTCTTCAACGCTTTCTCAACCGCTTCACCTATCTCAGTGTTACCGTGTCCAAGGTTAATCACACCTATTCCCGAGGTGAAGTCGATGTAGTGGTTGCCCTCGGAGTCGATGAGCAGGGCGTTCTCCCCTCGCGTAATGGTTATCGGATGAACAAGCGCGACCCCAGGTGAAACCAGCCGCCTAAGCTCCAGAAACCTATCCATACCCGAGAATATTCTCTGGTCTGAAAAAAGGGTTTCTAAACATGCCGCCTCGTGGTTTAAAACACACCTCCACCCCTGTCTATACGAGTTGACGGAGACCTGGGAACTGTCTGACGGCGTAGAAGTTGTCGAGCTGGACGAGGCTGTTGATTTACCCGTCCGATGCTTTCTGCTCAAAGAAGATGAAAAAAGAATACTTGTTGACACAGGATACGGCGAAACTGTGCCCCAGCTTCTAAGCATTCTGGAAAAACGCAACCTTTCAAGCATAATCCTGACGCATCTTCACATAGACCACTCGGGCGGGGCCCTGGCCGTGAAAAAAGCCAAAAACATTCCAATCATCTACCACAAGCTCGAGCTGGAGACCTTGAACCAAGCAGTCAACCTAGACAAAAGCATCCACAGAATGTTCACAGACGGTTCAGTTGATTTCCTCCAAGAGGCTTTGCACGTGCTCAAGGTTCTGCCGCCTCCAGACCTTTTCGCTGAAGACGGCATGGCGATGTCCATGTGGCGGCTTATGCACACTCCAGGTCACACTCCGGGACACATCATCCTCGTGGGCGAGAACCACGCACTCACCGGAGACCTCATACTTGTCAAAGAAACAAGCAACGTCGCCTACGTTCCCCTGCCCGGCTACCATCCTCTAAGAAACTATCTCGAAAGCCTCGTAAAAGTGGCGTCGCTAAATGTGGAGATGCTTGTTCCCTCACATGGGCCCTTGATAATGGACCCGATGCCTAGGGTAAGGGAGATTTTCAGCCATCATCGTGAGAGGCTTAGGCAGGCGGCGTCGGCGCTGGAGAAAGGCCGCTTATCGCTGAGAGAAGTAGCCGAGGAAATCAGGTGGTCGAAGGGAAGCTTCTCCTCGCTCACACCACTGGATAAATGGCTCGCCCTACTCGAGACAATCTCCCACCTCGACTTCCTCGCAGAAACAGGCTACGCCATCTCCGGAAACAACCTCACATACATGCTAAGCAACAACCCCGACTGGCGAAACGTGGAGCAAAAGCTCACACAACTCTCAAACGGCATATACCGGCCCTAAGCAAGCCAAAACCTCCACAAATCCAGCACAAGGCAAAACCAGAATAAGATACACGTGAAAGAGAATTAGGTCACAAAACAAATCTCCAAAAAATTATATCACAGTTAATCTACTACTTTGGTTATCGGAATGGAATTAGTGAAGTGCTACGTAAAATTTTGTCAACACAGACAACATATTGAAACTTCTTCAGAGCTAGATTTAACCGATGAAATCTTCATTTACCCATCGACATTCACACCTTTACTAGCTTATCTTCTTGCCTTAGACTCTGATAAGATACCCATAAAGTGGCCTAAAGATGAGTCTGTAAAAAATTACATGCTGACGATTCTAAGAAGTGCAAAGACTGGAAAAAAGGGCGCCACCTACATACCCTTTATCCCCCTTCCAAAAGAGAAAACACAGGCTGATAAAATTTTAACAGAGTTCTGGCGGCTTGTAGGTGAGGACGAATTCATAAAAAATAACTACTCCTCACTTAACTATGTCTTAGGCGAGTTTGTATCAAACATTTACGAACATTCAGAGTTTACAAACGCTTATATCATGGCCCAGAAATATTCGAGTAAGGGGTTTGTGGAACTTTGTGTCGTTGATGATGGAATAACCATACCCGGCTCGTTCAACAAGCATGGATATAACTACAATGATAATGAACATGCACAAGCTATACGAGATGCGATTAATGGTAAATCTACAAAGGGGCCTGATAGAGGCTTTGGGCTCGGGACCTCGGCAAACATAATTTATAAAGGCTTTAAGGGGGAGATACTAGTGGTCTCCTGCCTTGGAGCAGTTGGCATTAGTCAGAAAGGTATGCAACCTTATATTCTTCGAGAAAGCATGCGATATAACGGCACTCTAATAGCTGTTAGGGTTCCATTAATCACTGAAAAGGTTGATCTTTATGCTTATATCGAGCAGTAGTAAAGGAGATGGCATGAGGCTGAAGGTTGCCGAGGTTTTGTCAGAGAACCTCATTCTACGCGACACAGCGAATATGTTGTTTGACATGGTTGAGAAGAATGATGAAAAGGAGGTGGTCTTAGACTTTGAGGGAGTGAGGAGTATCAGCAGATCTTTTGCGCATCAGTATGTTCTGAGGAGAAAGTCATCACCAAAGACAATAAAAGAGGAAAATGTGCCTGAAGAAGTGCTGAAAATGTTCAGAATAGTTTCGGAGAGACGCCAGCCAAGGCATGAGCTTCCCCCAGCCAATCAACCCATTCTGCTTGAACCACAAGCATAAATGATGTCTTCTAGCAAACCTTAAAATTTTCTAAATACAGGCTGGTGGGTTAACTCGAAATCCTCCCCTGTGATAATACTAGGTTAAGAGAAATAACTATTGAGATGTTTAAGTTTAAGAACACGCTGGAGAATTTATGTATCTGCTATGATGAGTCTGACCAGTCTGATCTGGTGACTGGGATCTTGAGCTCTGAGCAGCCCGTATAACGTAATATCTGGCTTTTCATCTTGTTGGTTATGCTTGTTGAGCAGGTTGTGGCGACGCTGGTTGCGTCTGTTGTTTTTGGCTTGGTTGTTGTGTTTTTGAGGTTTGTTCTCCGCGCCAAGTTTAGGCAGGAGCATCGCAAGGTTCTCTATGTTGCGTTGATATTGGTCGCGGGTGTCTACGTCGGCTACGTCGGCTATGTTTGGCGGCTTCTCGAGTTTGTAGTCGGTGTTCTCGCCACAGCCGGTGCTCTCGGTTTGTTGTTCGCCCTAGCCCTCGTCCCCTACGTCAGCGACGTCTTCGCCAGCATCTCAATCGCCCTCGACCCATACATCAACATCGGCGCCGACATAGAAATTGATGGAAAACGCGGAAAAGTCATTGAGATATCTTTGACGAGGACGGTTATCTCGGGTGATGAGTGCTTGATTGTGGTGCCTAACAAGAGGCTTAGGGACTCGGTTGTGGTGGTTTATTCGACGAAGTCTATTCAGAAGCTGTTTTAATGGGATAGGGGTTGGTTGGTTTGGAGGGTTTCGAGGATTTTGTCGAGGCGTGCGGGGACGACGTAGGCGGGGCCGCTGACCTGTTCAACAACCTCGTCAACCTTGAAGCCCGCACCCGTCACGCAGCAGACAACCTCGTCACCCGCGTCAATCACACCGTTCTCCCTCATCTGCTTCACCGCCGCAACCGTGATGGCTCCACCGGGCTCGGCGAAAATCCCCGTATACTTGGCGAGAAGCTTCACCGCCTCAACCGTTTCGTCGTCGGAGACTTTCTGACAGGTGCCTCCTGTTTTACGAGCAACGTTCAGGGCATATATTCCGTCGCCGGGGTTGCCGATTGCGAGGCTCTTCACAAGGGTCTCGGGTTTCCTCACTGGTGTAACATCCTCCGCACCTTTCTCAAACGCAGTTGATATCGGTGAGCATCCTATGGGCTGAACTCCGTGGAAAACGGTGTCGGCGTCAGATATAGCGCCGAATGTCTCGAACTCGTGCAGACCTTTGTAGAGTGCTCCGAAGAGGGCGCCGCTGGCCATGGGGACCACGATGTGCTGGGGGGCGCGCCAGCCAAGGGCCTCCACCGTCTCGAACATCATGGTCTTGGAGCCTTCTACGTAGAAGGGTCGTAGGTTGACGTTGACTATTCCGACCTCTGCTGTGTCGACGAGGAGGTATGCGAGGCGGTTAACGTCGTCGTATGTGCCGTCGACGAGGATGACTTTTCCGCCATATATCGAGGCTTGCCGCACCTTCGGGAGCTCGACTGTGTCGGGCATGAGGACGAAGCCTGTCAACCCGGCTGCTACAGCGTGAGCGACTGTGGCTGAGGCGAGGTTGCCTGTTGAAGCACATCCAACAATCCTGAGGCCAAACTCCCGAGCCTTCGAGACAGCAACCGACGCAGGCCTGTCTTTGAATGAGAAGGAGGGGTTTGTTGTGTCGTTTTTGATGTAGAGGTTGCGGACGCCTATCACTCTTCCTAGCTCACGTGCATGAACTAAGGCTGTGCCGCCTGCGCCGATGTCGACCCGATGCCTCTCTTCCACAGGAAGCAGCTCTGCATAGCGCCAAACACCGCGGACATAGCTATTGGCTATTCTGCTCCGCAGACCATCAGCTACCTCTTCATAGACGACGTCAAGGGCCCCGAGACACTTGTCGCAAACGTTCCTCAGCTCGTTGGGATATTCTGAACCACAGTTTCTACATACGAGCTTTAGCTCCGACCACCTTGTCCGAAAGGTTTTCTTCCAATTTAAAAACCTTATTCAAGCGTTTATGATAAGCATCAAATCACTCTTGCGGATGACCAGCCCGAACCGCTCCTCTCGCTCCTTCATGTATCTGTAGCAGCGCAGCACAATGGGCATATGTCTGACGAGGCTCAGCTGGTTGCTTTGCCTTAGTTTGATGAGTCTGTACATGTCTGAGAAGGGTTTGAAGCTTTCGAGGACCTTGCTCCGGTAGGCTTCTCCGTCGCCAATCGTCTGAGCAAATATCTCCGCACATTCGAGGCTTGGAAGTATGCCTTCACCCAGTAGAGGAAACACCGTTCCAATAGACTCGCCGACTCCGACGACTTTTCCATATGAAAAAGGTGTCATGAACTCGGGCGGTGCAATACGCACAGATTTCCCAAGTTTCTCGACGGGTGTGCCACCATAGCGTTTCATGAACGCGTTTACTTCGGCTACTTGTTTCCCTTTCATGTGGCCGGCGCCGACATAAGCCTCGCCGTCGCCGAGGGGGAAAAACCAGAGATAACCGTCCCAGCTGCTGAAAATCCTGACGTAGAAATCTTCGAAGGGAGGCTTATCGTTGTACCTGACCCTGTACTGGAAGCATGGGACAATCTCGTCATGTGTAGCTGGGGGTAGTAGGCTTCTTGAGATGCCTGTAGCGTCGACTATGAGGTCGAACTCTTTCTCTAACATCTCGACGGTGGGTGTGGTTCCGTAGAAAACTTTGAGGCCTTTGGTCATGTCTAGCTCCAGCCGCTTTTTGTCATATGTGCATAGGCCGATGAGGGGGATTGTTGACGTTTCTCTGCCGTTGTCGAGGATGAGGCTTTCCCCGAGATGTAGAACGTATTCGTCAAAGTCTATCTCAACTTTCTGGAGAATTTTCTTTATCTGGTTTCTTGAGGTGCCCCATGCACATATCGCTTTGAAGCTCTCCCTCCGCTGTCTATCAAAGCCCACAACCTCGTGCTCCAGCGAAAGACGCCTCATAAGGTAGCTCCCCGCGACACCCAACCCCACAACCGCTATCCTCAACCCGAAAAAACTATTCCACCGGATACAAATATATTACCCCGGTTCCCACAACCGCATTACCGGCCACTCACCGCCGAAGTATCTTTAAGTATCTTACTTCATAATGGATGCTGGATGTTTACGGGTCTCAGGGATGTGGTTGAGGAGAATCGTGTCGAGAATCTGCATTCAGTGGTCAAGGTGATGTTGACCGTGGATGTTCCGCGTCTCAGCTACGCTGGACGTACTTTTGAGGACCTTAAGAAAGGGGCTGTTCTGAATGTGTGGAGATGGGTGGCTGAGGTGCTTGTGGCGAGACGGTGTGCCGAGTATGTTTCTAAACAGTCGCCGGCTAACCAGCTTCTTCAGATAGAGTGGCGGGAGAAGAACAATCCTGGGGAGCTTCAGCCGTTGCAGAAATATTTCTACGTGGAGTTGTTGAGGGAGGGTGTTCTGGATGATTATGCGGTGAAGAAGCTGCGGGACATTATCACGATGCGTATGATGAAGATTGTCAGCATAGCGGCTAAGAGGCTGGACGGCGAGATTGTGCGGAGGATGACGCCTGAGGAGGAGGCCTTGTACAAGGCTGTTTACCGAGTTGTCGACGAGTGGCTGAAGGCGATAGAGCACGGGGAAGGGGGTGGAGATGGCGGAGCAACCTCTTGAAGAAAGGCTTGTCAACTTCTTCAAGTCGGAGAAGTACCGGGAGCTGCTGAGAGAAGCGGCGGTGAAGAAACGCCGCAGCATCCCCATCGACTTTAACGACCTCATCAAATTTGATGAGAAATTCGCCCGCGAGCTTGTCAACAAGCCATATACTCTGCTCAAGGTCCTAAACAGGGCATGTTTTCGGCAGCTGCAGATTGAGGACCCTGAGTATGCTTCCGCGGTTAAATCGTTTACGGCGCGTGTTGTCTCGCTTCCCGCGGTCACCGCTATCCGCGAGGTGAGGTCGGAGCATCTCCGTAAGCTCGTGATGATAGATGGCATGGTTTCTAAGGCTTCTGCTGTGAAGCCGCTGCTTAGAGTTGGTGTTTTCCGCTGCAGATACTGCGGTAACCTTCAGGAGGTTGAGCAGGTTTCTCAAAAGCTTATGACGCCCGAGGCTTGTCTGGATAGGACATGCAGGGGGAGCAAGAGGCCGAGCTTTGAGCTGGTTCCCGAGGAGTCCAGCTACATGGATTATCAGGTGCTGGGTGTGCAGGAGAAGCCGGAGGACCTTCCGCCGGGCCAGCTTCCACGCGTCATCGAGGTCCGTGTCAGGGATGATTTGGTTGATGTCGTGAGGCCCGGTGACAGGGTCATAGCCGTCGGCGTGGTGGAGTCTGTTCAGGAGCGTGGCGCCGAGGGGCCTCTCAAAACATTCCGCATATACCTTGACGCCGTCAGCGTAGAGCCGGCGAGCAAGGAGCCCCAATCGGTCCAAATCACACCTGAGGATGAGAGGCTTTTCAAGAAAATGGCCGAAGACCCGTTCATCATCAACAAGCTCACAGAATCCGTGGCCCCCTCCATTTACGGCCTTGAACACATCAAGAAATCCATCCTGCTTCTCCTCATCGGCGGAAGAACCAAGGTTTTTCCCGACGGTCTCCGCGTCAGAGGAGACATCAACGTCCTGCTTGTCGGCGACCCGGGCACAGGGAAGAGCCAGCTTCTCCAGTATGTGGCGAGCTTGGCGCCGAGAGGCATCTACACATCTGGCCGAGGCTCCACAGCGGCTGGGTTGACGGCGGCTGTGATTCGTGAGAAAGAGGGTGGAATGGTTCTTGAGGCGGGTGCCATGGTTTTGGCTGACATGGGTGTCTGCTGCATAGACGAGATTGATAAGATGAGGGAGGAGGATAGGGTGGCTATTCATGAGGCGATGGCTCAGCAGACCGTAAGCGTCGCAAAAGGCGGAATAGTGGCTACCCTGAACGCTCGGACAGCGGTTCTCGCAGCGGCCAACCCCTACCTCGGCAGATACGACCCCTACAAAAACTTCATCGAAAACATCAACCTTCCCATAACCATCCTATCACGCTTCGACCTGATGTTCGTGTTACGCGACGAACCCAACCCCGACACAGACAGGAAAATCTCCTCACACATCTCGGCTCTACATCAGATAGGTGAGCCCGAGAAAGCTCCCCCAATCGCTCCCGATGTGCTCCGAAAATACATAGCATACGCCAAGAGAATTGAGCCCTCTATTTCGCCGAAGGCCCTCAAACAGCTTGAGGACTTTTACCTGAAGATGAGGGCGATGTATGAGAAGACGGCGACGGTCAGCATTACGGCTCGTCAGTTCGAGTCGTTGATAAGGTTGACGGAGGCCCATGCACGTGCTCGTCTCAGGAATGTGGCTGATGAAGAGGACGCGGCTGCAGCGATACTCTTGATGAGGAAGAGTCTGCAGGAGGTTGGTGTGGACATAGAGAGCGGTGCACCTGACATCGACACCATCATGACAGGCAAGCCGAAAAGTGTGAGGGAGAAGATGAAGCTCGTCATCGACACCATCAAGAAGTTTGAGGAACAGAGCGGCTACGCTGCGGAGCAGGAGCTGAGAACAGCTCTTCTCCAAGAAGGATTGTCAGAGGAAGAGATAACGAGGCTACTGACCCGTCTAATCACCGACGGCAGAATATTCATGCCACGCACAGGCGCATACAAGGTCACATGAGGAAAAACCGCGGAGCCTCGGAGAAAAAGGGCCACGTGTATAATGATGCGGGAAAATCCGGTGATGGGATGATGGGATACCGCTCATCAGCCGACACGCCTCCACACATCCGACAAGCCCTCGAGAGAATAGGGATAACCACGTTTTATCCCCCTCAGTCGCTTGCCCTGTCCAAGGGATTGTTGGACGGGAGGCCTCTGATGGTTGCGACGCCGACGGCATCCGGCAAGACCCTGATAGCGATGATGGCTGCCTACAACCATGTGGCACGCGGCGGCAAAGTTCTCTATCTCACGCCGCTCAGGGCCCTCGCGGCTGAGAAGCTTCAGGAGTTCACCGATTTTCTGGGAGACGAGTTCAAAGCCGTGGCCAGCACAGGGGACTATGACTCCGCCGACCCGTGGCTCGCCAACTACGACGTCATCATCACCACCAACGAGAAAGCCGACAGCCTGCTGAGACACGGCGCCTCATGGATAGACAGCGTCTCCCTCCTCGTCGCAGACGAAGTCCACATGCTCGGCGACACAGACAGAGGCCCAACCCTCGAGATGACGCTCACACGCCTCCGCAACAGAAACCCAAGGGCCCAGCTTCTCGCACTAAGCGCGACTGCACCCAACGCCGACGAGATAGCGGCGTGGCTAGGGGCGGAGCTTATCAGCCTCGACTGGAGACCCGTGCCGCTGCGAGAGGGTGTTTACTATGACGGCGAGATACGGTACAGCGACAGGGCTAGGCGGAAGGTGAGGGAGCTTGACTACAACCCTGTCATATCGCTTTTGCTTGAGGTTGTGCAGGATGGTGGGCAGGTCATCGTCTTCGCGAACACACGTAAACGGGCTGAGCAGTATGCGGAGAAGGCTGCGGCGGCTCTCTCGCGGGAGACTCTGGTCACGGATGATGAACGAGATAAGCTGAATGGCTTGGCTGACGAGCTTCTGTTGTCGGCGGAGGCGTCGTCTTTCACCGATAGGGTCGCAGCCCTGATGCGTCAGGGCGCCTGCTTCCACCACGCAGGACTCGGCGCTGTCCACCGCAGGTTTGTTGAGAAGGCTTTTAGAAACAGGATTCTCAAGGTTCTCGCCGCTACACCCACCTTGGCCGCGGGAGTAAACCTTCCCGCACGCGTGGTCATCATTCCTGAGCTGCGGAGATACGAGGTGGGCGAAGGCCTTCGAAACATCTCGGTCACCGAGTATAAACAGTTCTGCGGTAGGGCGGGGCGACCCGGGTTCGACACAGAGGGCGAGGCGTTGACTATTGCGAGAAGCGAGGAGGAGCTTGAGCTCATCATGGAGAAATACATCAAGGGGAAGCCTGAAAGAGTGTGGTCAAGGCTGGGAAGCGAAAACCACTTGAGAATACAGACACTCGCGGTCATAGCCTCCGAGCCTGTCAAATCCTTCGACGGCCTTGTCAAGTTCTTCGAGTCGACTTTCCTCTGCCACCAGTTTGGCTCAGCCCTACTCCGCAAATCACTCACAGGAGTCGTTGATTTTCTCGCGCGACATGGTTTTGTCGAAGCAGCTGATGGCTTGGAGGCAACGCGGCTGGGCAAACGTGTGGCCGAACTATACATAGACCCGTTGACCGCTCTCGCAATAATTCAGACATGTGGAAACAGGCCTCGGCTTATGACGGAGCTGAGCCTGCTGCAGGTGGTTTGCAACACGCATGAGGTGCCGAGTGTGCCGATGCGTAGGTCTGATTCGGCGAGGCTGGAGAGGTTTGTTGAAGAAAACCGTGAACAGTTTTTCCAGGTTCCCGACCCTGTTGAGAGCCCTGATGATTACGAGTTTTTCCTCGACTCTGTGAAGACGGCTGTGTTGATGAATGCTTGGATTGAGGAGGTTGGTGAGGGTGAGCTGTATGAGCGGTGGGGTGTCGAACCAGGCGACCTCGCGGTGCTCCGTGAGAGGGTTAGCTGGATTTCCTACGCGGCTTCACAGCTGATGCGGGTTGTCGGCCACACGGATTTGGTGCACTTGTTTGAGCTGTTGTCCGAGAGGGTTGAGCATGGTGTCAGACCCGAGCTTCTGCCTCTCGTGTCTCTGAAGGGTGTGGGCCGCGTAAGGGCCCGTAACCTCTACAACGCAGGCTACAGAACAATAGAGGACCTCCGTCGCGCATCAGCCGAGGAGCTGGCGCAGGTGCCGAGCATAGGGCCCCGGATAGCGGCCAGCATCAAGAGCCAGGTTTAGCCAGCCTCTCAAACTCTCGCAAACAGTTTTCCTGATTTTTCTCCACCGAGCCTGGCCGAATCCTCCGCACAGTCTCTAAAGCCGTTCTCCAGTCGAGGTTTTTCTCCAGCATCGTGTAGGCTGTCAGCACCATCCCCGTCCTCCCCAGCCCAGCGAGACAGTGGACAAGCACCTTCTCACCCGAGGAGACAAGCTCTTGGAGATGCTTGACTATTTCAAGTACTTTGGCGGGGTCGGCTGCCTGATGGTCGGCGAGAGGATAGTGAAAATACTTGATGTTCTCGTTTTCGAGGAGCTGTGGTGGAAGAGGCTGCTCGGTGAGGCTGATTATCGCGGTTATCCCCTGGCGTCGGAGAAACTTGATGTGCCTCCGTGTGCTAGGCAGCCCGCTGCCCGCGACGTTTTCGGTCAACATGGAGAAGTTGGGAGGCCCCTCTGTAAACATGCCCTGAATTCTCCGCAGAATCGGTGACAAGGGCTATCTATTCAAGGCTGTTTTGACGAGCTTTTCAACCTTCTCCTCATATTCCGCACGCATGCTCGATGCAGAGGCATCGTCGACATCGAGGACAAGAGCCTTCACACTCTCATAGCCCAGCCTGTTGACCAACACATCGAAAACCCTGTGACCAGCCACAAGCTCGAAGAACCCGTTGTCCAGAGGCCTAACAACAACGGGGCCGAGGATTTCAACATATTGTGCCAAGGTTTCCAGCTCCTCTTCGCTCATAGGCGCCGTGGCTGAGGGCTGGTATATGACACGTCTCACAGGGACTTCTACAACTGTTCCAACCACTGGCGCGTCCAAAACCTCCACCCGTTCAGCCACCCACTCGTTAAGCATCAGCCTATCCTTGTCGCCGAAGTATCCATGCCACCACTTCAAACTCTCCATCACAAGCCTCTCCATCTCAGCGGCTATCTGACGACGCTCACCCACAACCTTCTCATTACTTAGAACCATCAAAAGCGTTTTCCGCGAAGGCTTCTCAGGCTTCGCCTCGCCAAGCAGCTGAGGCCGCACAGCGGTGAGCACAACGTCCATGACCACCTGATTGCCCTGCTTATCCGCGCCCAGGTTTATCCTCACGGAGACACGGTCTTTGCCCTTCAGCTTATCCAGTAAATAGTCTCGGAGCCTTTCATACATCACCATAGTGTAGATGAATTGGCCGAGCTTGGACTCGAACTCGTCGTAGCCGTAGCTCATCTATGGAGCCTTCTCTATGTATTTGAAGACGCCTATTTGGATGGAGTTGTGGTGGATGTAGGTGTATTCGTCGGAGACAGGCATCAGGATTGCCTCGCAAACGGGCAGGCTCGGCTCAGGAATCTCCACCTGCTCCAGCTTCTTCTCCATGCCAGAGACATCCACGGTTGGGCATATAAGCGTTATCCAAAAACACGTAAACATTAAGTTCTGCATTCATGAGGGGTTTTTGGCTTGAAGGTTGTGAAGGGCCCCTCCTCTGCTCAGCTGGCTGAGAAAGTGGCGAGATACCTGAACGTCGAGGCTGTGGATGTTTTTGCCAGAGTTTTCCCCGACGGCGAATCCTATGTGAGGCTGTCGGGTGATGTGCGTGGGGAGGATGTGGTTGTTGTCCAGGGCACGCATCCGCCTCAGGATGTCAACTTTGTCAAGCTCCTGCTGCTGGTGGACGCGGTTACACGCATGGGGGCGAAGTCTGTGAAAACAGTTATTCCCTACATGGCTTACGCTCGTCAGGACAGGGTGTTTCTCGAAGGGGAGCCGGTCAGCATCCAGGCTATGCTTAAAGCGCTCAAGGCCGTAGGCGCTGATGAAGCCATAACAGTCAACATACATTCCCCGTGGACGGCTGACCAGTCGGCGGTGAAGCTGACAAACATCGACGCGTCAGGTCTTCTCGCATCCTACATCATGCAAGCGGGTGTTGAGAAGCCGCTCATAGTCTCGCCGGGTAAGAAAGGGTCGGAGATGGCCGCCGCGGTCGCCTCAGTCATCGAAACAGACTACCTCGCTGTCAAGACCATGCGAAGCCCCGAGACAGGAGAAGTGGAGGTCAAGGTGGAGGAGATAGAGGAGGGGAGGCAAGTGGTGGTGGTTGACGACATCATAAGCACCGGAACAACCATGGCTAAAACTATTCAGCAGCTCAAGAATTATCGTCCCTCGAAGATTATTGTCGCAGCTGTTCACGGATTGTTCATCGGCTCGGCTGCTGAGAAGATATCATCGGCGGGCGCTGACTTGATTTTCACAACAGACACGGTGCCTAACCCCTTTGGATACGCGTCTGTCGCGGGGTTAATCGCTTCACATCTAAGCTGAAAACAGGCTTGGCGGTATTCTTTCTCCTATCGGGTGAAAAACCTCCACTCTCATACTCGGAGCTACGTCACTTGGTGAAGGTCTTGGGCGGAGTAGATGTTGAGAGAGTGGATGAGAGGGTGGCCTCTGCGGAGGTTGATGATAGGTTGGCCGCGGAGATTGTGCATCGCTCGGCTTACACGAGGCTGGCGGCTGTTTGGCTGGGGGTGGGCAGAAATTATGAAGACGTTACCTTTACCGAGAATCTGGCCGAGGTTGTGGAGGGTAGACGGAGCTTCGATGTCTCGGTCTATGAGGTGGGCGGAGTAGATGTGAACTCCGTGGATGTTGAGAAGAAGCTGGCCGCGGCTATAAATGCGCACATCCCTGGCATGAGGGTCAACCTAACCACGCCCGATGCAAGGTTCGTCGCAGTCATCACCCTGAGCAATTGTTTCATAGGACTGCTCATCGCCGAGAAGCCCAAACACTATTTCTCCGAGAGAAAAGCAGGCAACAGACCCTTCCGCATCCCCTCCGCCATGCAGCCGAAGCTGGCGCGATGCCTCGTCAACCTCGCGATAAACAGCCGCGGCTCGAAGGTTTTGGACCCTTTCGCCGGCTCCGGCGCGCTCGTCATAGAGGCTGGTCTTCTCGGCCATGTCTGTCTCGGTGTCGAGGTTAAGACATGGGTCTGCAACGGGATGTGGAGAAACATGCAGTTCTACGGAATTGGGCTCGGCCACGCGGTCCAAGGAGACGCCCGGCATCTACCTTTTAGAAGGTTTTTCGACGCGGTGGCGACTGACCCGCCTTATGGAAGGTCGGCCACCCTCGGCGGCATACCGTTCAAAACCCTGTTGAAAGCATTTGCGGAAGACGTGGTCAACGTCTTGACCGATGACGCTCGGCTCGCTGTTACAGTTCCGCACACAGCTTATCACGACCTAGTCGAAGCCTTCACAGACTTCAGACTGCTGGAGCACCATGACCTCTATGTTCACAGGAGTTTGACGCGGCGGGTTGTGGTGATGGAGCTTGACTGAGATGAGGGTTGTTTTTCTGGGGACAAGCGGCGGTATGCCCACTCGGAGAAGAGGGATGCCGTCTGTGGCCATCCGCATGAGCAAATCAATACTGTTGATGGACTGTGGAGAGGGTACTCAACGGCAGTTCATCTTCTCAGGCCTCGGCGTTAAACCCGGCTTCCACATATTCCTCACACATCTCCACGGCGACCACGTCCTCGGCGTCCCCGGCCTACTCTTCACACTCTCGATGAACGGCCGCGAAAAAGAAGTCAACATCTACGGCCCCAAAAACACCGCCACACTCGTCAAAGCGCTCACACTCCCCTACCTCGGCACCCTAAACTTCACCATAAACATCCACGAACTATCCCCCACGGACACAGTCCACATAGACACCGTCACGGTCACAGCCTTCAAAACAGACCACACAACAAACTCACTCGGATACATCGTCAAGGAAGAAGACCGGCCTGGCAAGATGAGGGTAGATTTTCTTGAAAGCCTCGGGGTGCCAAGGGGCCCGCTCTGGGGACAGCTTCAGAGAGGAAACTCGATAAAGTATGGGGGTAGAGTTATCACACCTGAAGAGGCTCTGGGTCCTCCGAGGCCCGGGAGAAAAATCGTCTACACAGGCGACACAAGACCCTGTGAAGAAGTGGTGAAGGCTGCACAGGACGCGGATGTCCTCATACATGACGCGACGTTCGACAGCTCCTTGCGCGAAAAAGCTGTTGAGCAGGGCCACTCAACAGCCGAAGACGCCGCCAAGACAGCCGCAGAAGCCTCAGCCAAACGCCTCTACCTCTTCCACATAAGCCCACGCTACGAAGACCCCGAGAAACTCCTCATAGAAGCCCGAGCAATCTTCCCCGAATCCTACGTAGCAGAAGACTTTGAAACATACCTAGTTCCGCTCAGGTAGCTTATTCAGTTAACCATTCGATAAATTTCTTCGGCTCATCTGTTTCGACGACCACGGTTATGGGGCCGAGAGCCATCACCTCACCCTCTTCGAAAAACGAGACCTTGCCGACGGAAGCCGCCTGCTTGTTTAGATAGAATGTTACTGTGTTGTCTCTCAGGCCCTTGTTGAGAAGAGCTCTCACAGTATTCCTGATGCGGCGCGACCGGATTATCATCCGCAGCTTCTCAAAACCTGCAGTTCCCTCAACATGGGCGACGACTTTTCCATCACCTTTTTGGATGAGAACAGCCTTTGGAAAAATGTTGAGAAGTGCTTTGGCTACCTTTTCCTCGTCCTCTGTAAAGTTTACGGGGGCTGTGACCGTGGCTGATAGATTCAAAGCTGTGACTTGAGCGCCGACAGCGCCATCATCACATTCAAAGTGTTCTCGAAGAGCTCGGTCTGTGTGACTCTGCCGATTATCTTACCGTTTTCAATCACGAAGAGCCTGCGGATGTTTTTCTCAACAAGCTTGGCCATGGCCTCTCCAAGAGAGGCGTCGGGCGAGATGGTCTCTATTGGCGTTGACATTATTTCCCCGACTTTTATCGTCATCGGACGGCCTTTGCCTATGCATCTCCTAATGATGTCCCGCTCGGTCACAACCCCTATGGGAAGCTTCTGACGCGTAACAACAAGAGACCAAACCTCGTTCTCAAGCATCTTCTTCACAGCGTCGGCCACGGTAGCGTTCTCATCAATCTCCACAACCTTCTTATCCATCACATCCTTCACACGAAGCGTTACAGGCATAGCTCACCACGAATAATCTTCTCATGCGCCGTTTTTAAGCTTTGGCGACGCTGAAACCCTTATTAAAAATTGCAGGTCTTTCTCGCCGGATGCTCGGTTCATCTTTTGTGGTTGCGTGGGAAGGTGTCGACGGCTCGGGTAAAACAACCCTGATGAAAGCCGTGGTCAACAAGCTTGCTGAGAAGGGACACGGTGTCGAGACCTACAAGACACCCAGCTCCTCGCCCACAGGCATTTTCGCGGTCCAACATGGAAACAGGCCCGAAACAGACCCGTTGACACGGATGCTCCTCTTCCTCGCAAACACGTCAGACGACAGCGCTGTCATCAAGAAAATCATAGAAGAGAAGAAACCCGACTACATGATGATAGACCGGTACAGCCTCTGCTCGGTTGTGTACGGGTTCGCACTCTGGTCGAGAAGATTTGGTAGAGGAGTTGAGGACATGCTGTTTACCCGCTTCATCGAGATTGTTGAAACGCTTGGAGAAAATGTCTTTGCGAAACCAGACCTCACGGTTGTGGTTGAAGTGGATGAGGAGACACGGCGTAGACGCACAGCACAGAAAACAGGCACGAGCGATAGAGTTCTCGAGGTCGACGAGGAGCTGCAGAAGCTTGTGAGCAAGTACTATGACGTCTATCTCTCATGGAGGCCTGGGGAGACGGTTAAGGTCTTCAACGGAGACAGCATGCTCGACGAGTTAGCTAACACGTTGGCTGAGAAACTTGTCTACCTGAGGGAGGCGCGTCTACATGGTTAGAGCCTTCTACGCCGTCGACATACGGGATGAACAGACTGTCAAAAACCTGTTAGCGATTCAGAATGAGCTTCTGAGAGCGGCGGGAGAAGGGCTCAAACCCGTCGAGCCTGAAAACCTCCACATCACACTCCTTTTCCTCGGAGAACTGGATGACTCGCAGGTAAGCGAGGCCGAGAAAGCGCTGCAATCAATAGAGGCGAAGCCTTTCGAGATAGGGATGAATGGTGTGGGCTATTTTCCGGGCGGGGGGAGAGTCAACGTGATATGGGTTGGTGTGAAAGAGGGCGCGGACAACTTGGCTGATGTGCATAATCAGCTTCGGAAACGTCTGCCACGTATCAGGGTTGAGGAGCAGCGGTTCATTCCCCATCTAACCATCTGCAGGGTCAAGTATCTCAGAAACCGTGGCCCGCTCCTCGAAGCCATCAACAGAAACAGTAACACGTTCTTCGGCAGACAACTCGTCACCAGAATCGTGTTGAAGAAGAGTGTGCTTACTTCTTCTGGGCCTGTTTACTCTGATTTGGCGGTGAAGAATCTTTGACATCGGTTGAGGATGTTCTGCGTCATGTGGTTGAGAAGCTTAGGCCCCTGCCTGAGACTCTTGAGAAAACCGAGGATGTTACGGCGCGTTTGGTTCAGCGGCTTGAGGACGTGTTCGGTAAGGGCCGTGTCTCTGTGGAGGGTTCTTTCGCGAAGGGCACGATGGTCCGCGGCAGAGAGGAGAGCGACATCTTCATCCATTTTCAGCCTGGGTTTCCCGTCGATGAAGCATGCCGCCGCGTAGTCGAAGAAGGTGTGAAAGCTGTTGTAGAAATGGGTGGTGTTTATCGGCTTAGGTATGCGAGCCACCCCTATGTGGAAGGGTTTGTGGACGGTGTGCGTGTCAACATCGTGCCCTGCTATGACGCCGAGTATGGGAAATGGATTACACCCGTCGACCGCACACCCTACCACACCGCCTATGTGAAGAAAAATCTCCCACCCGCCGGAGCTGACCATGTCCGTCTCCTCAAAGCCTTTCTCATGAACGACAACCTCTACGGAGCAGAGGTGAAGACAAGGGGCTTCAGCGGATATGTGTGCGAGCTTTTGATAACCAGGTTCGGCTCCTTCACCTCTCTTGTTCAAGCGGCCTCGAGATGGAGGCCTCCCGTGGTCATAGGCGAAGACAAGCCCGCGCCGATGACCGTGCTTCATTTACCCGACCCCGTGGACCCGGGCCGCAACACAGCCGCAGCGGTCTCGCTCACAACTCTCTCAAACTTCATCCTCAAATCCAAACTCTTCCTCACAAAACCCAGCATAGACTATTTCCTCGGCGACACAGCCTTGGAGACAGTTGTCGAGGGACGGAGTTTCCTCGGCCTCGTCTTCACCGTGCCCAATCAGCCGCCCGATGTTCTCTGGGGAGAGCTTAACCACACCGTCGAGGGATTGACGCGCGGCCTCAACGGCCTCGGGTTCACCGTTTTGAGGAGCGATAGATGGGCTGATGAAAAAACAGGTGTCATGGTTTTCGAGCTCGAGTCAAACACGCTGCCGCCTGTTGTGTTGCATATGGGTCCTCCGGTGTGGAGCGGCAACGCCGAACGCTTCATCGCTGAGCAGATGCGTAAAAAAGAGTTGTTGGCTCCGCCGTGGGTCGCAGGGGATAGACTGTATTCGTTGTTAAGGAGAAGGTTCAGCGACTCTGCGGCGGCCCTTCAGCATCTTATCCAATCGGGGCAGGCATCTGTCTCCAAGCATCTACAGCCTCATCTGAGAAACGCGAAAACCTACAGAGATATTGGCAGCTTGATGGAAGCTCTCGCAGATGAGGGAAAAAATTTCCTCAAAGAGTTTGTGAGAACATGTCCCAGATACATCGCCACATACGTTTCCTCCCTCTCAACCAGCTGAAAGAGAAGGCCGTGGACCTTAGTTTGTTCGCTTATCCTTCTGGGGAGAGCGAAAGGGTGTCGGAGGTTTTGCGGGAGCTTGAACTGCTTGGATTGGCTGGAATTGGTGTGGCGGAGTCTACTGGGAAGCTGGCGCCTTTTTTGCTGGGGAAGGGGGGGCGCGGCATGGTTTTCCTCGGACTCGTGGACGAGGCATGTGTTGCTGTGAAAGTGGCGCGGACAGACGCCGCTGTGCCGACGATGGAGCAGGAGGCAACCCATCTCAGAAAAGCCAACACCGTCAACGTAGGGCCCAAGCTCTTCAACCACTCTACACACATAATCGTCATGGAGTATGTCGAGGGCGAAACGTTGGCCGAATTTATCACGACAAAAAGCCGCATAGAGATAGCCGAGATAGTGGAGCAAGTTCTCGACCAAGCACATCTTCTCGACAAAATCCACCTCGACCACGGACAGCTCTCAAACTCCTCCGACCACGTCATCATCTCACCGCGGGGAAAACCATGCATCATCGACTATAGCCACAGCTCCCAGCAGAGAAAACCCAGAAACGTCACAGCCTTCACATCCTACCTCATCCGCACAATACTCCGCGAAAGAAGAAACGACCCAACCCTGCTAACCCTCCTAAAACAATACAAGGAAAAACAAGATGAAACAAGCTACGCGATGCTTAAAGAAACCGTCACCAGACTCATAAGCCTTTTAGAATAGGGTAAACCTGCTTAAGACATGGATTTTGGGAAAGTCGCGGAGGAGCTTCGTCTCCTGCTCGGAGATGATAAAGTCTTCACGGATGAGGAAAGTCTTGACAAATATTCTCGGGACATGGGCGGGTTCATGCGGAGGCCCAAGCTTGTCGTGAGAGCGAGCTGTGTAGAGGATGTCTCCAAGCTGCTGAGGTATTGTAGCCGCCATAAAATTCCTCTAACGGTTTGGGGGGCGGGCACGAGCTTGACGGGGGCGGTTGTCACAGACAGCCTAATCCTGGATTTGTCGGCCATGACACGTATCTTGAAGGTGGACACGGTCAACTACTATGCCCATGTTGAGGCGGGAGTTGTTCTCGAGCAGTTAAACAACACACTCGAGGAATACGGCTTCTTCTTTCCACCAGACCCAGCGAGCAGTTTTCTCTGCACCGTTGGTGGGGCCGTGGCTGAGGGGTCGGGAGGGCTCCGCTGCGTCAAATATGGAACCGTTAAGGACTGGGTTCTCGCCGTCAAGGTTGTGCTCGCCTCGGGTGATGTTGTTGTCTTCGGTGAGCCGCTTGCAAAGAACAGGGCGGGCTATAATCTGTGTCAACTGATGGTGGGCAGCGAGGGAACTTTGGGCGTGATTGTGGAGGCTTGGCTCAAGATAGCGCCGCTTCCGGAATTCGGTATAAGAAGGATTTACGCCGTGTTTGACGATTGGAGGGACGCGGGCAGAGCCATCATCGAAATCCGGACAAACAGGGTTGTTCCACGGATGCTTGAGTTCTTTGACCGAATAGGGCTTGAGGCGGCCAACAAAATGCATGGCACATCCTTGCCAGTAGGTGAGGCGATGCTGCTGATAGATGTCGAGGAGATGACGGGAAAAGAGCTGCCTAAGGTTCTCCAAATTCTGGAGAAAAACCATGCCAGGGAGGTGAGGGTGGCTGAGACCGAGGAGGAGGCTGAGCAGCTTCTCCAGATAAGGGCCACGATGTATCTCGCCATACGCTCCGTGACCAAGGAGGTAATGGTGGAAGACGTGTGCGTGCCCATAGACAGGATAGTGGACTATCTCGAGAAAGTTCAGGAGCTTTCGAGAAAACACGGCTTGACAATTTCTATGAACGGCCACGCTGGCGACGGAAACATACATCCCCTGATATTCTATGACCCCGACAACCCTGAAGAAGTCAAGAGAGCCGAGCAGGCTGTCAGAGACCTCGTCCGGTTCGCGATAGAGGTCGGTGGAACAATAACAGGTGAACACGGCGTAGGCATTCAGAAGATGAGGGAGCTGGTGCAGCAGCTCGAGGCACACAACGGAATAGAAACACTCAAACTTATGCAGAAAATCAAGAAAGCCTTCGACCCGGACAACATACTTAACCCGGGGAAATACATCGACGTGTCATGGATGCAATCGCAGTAGATTTCGGCGCCACCTACACACGCTTCGCAGTCGTATCGTCCTCGGGAAAAATCCGCCGCAAAATAGTGACAGCCACGCCCAAAACAATTCCAGCCATCAGGGCGATGTTTAAGCGAGGCTTCAGCATACTGCGGCAGACTGGCGTGTCTGCCAAAACGCCCTTGGGGATAGCCTCCATAGGGCCTCTCTCGAGCAAAAGAGGGCTTGTCCTGAACACTCCCAACCTTGGAGGCCTCAGCATCAACCTGAAAGAAATAGTGGAAAGCTTTCACAGGGGCCCGTTTGCTCTTCTGAATGACTGCAACGCCGCCGCATGGGGTGAAAAGGTTTTCGGCGTTAAGACGAGGTTGGAGAACCTTGTCTACATAGCTTTCGGCACGGGGCTCGGAGGAGGCGCCGTTGTCGACGGCAACCTGCTGCTCGGCAAAGATGGAAACGCTGTCGAAATAGGCCACATAGTTGTGGACACGAACTCACGTGTTAGATGTGGCTGCGGCGGGATAGGACACTGGGAGGCATTTTGCTCGGGAACAGGGTTGCCCAAGCTCGCCGCCCAGATTCTGGGCAAGAGGCTGTGGAAAACATCATGGGAGATTTTTGAGAGTTTGCCGAGAGATGGACGGGCGAGGAAAGTGGTGGCTAAGATGGCGGAATACAACGCGGCGGGCTATGCATCGGTCATCAACACGTTTGACCCCGAGATTCTCGTGGTCGGAGGAGGCCTCGCCCTAAGTCATCCCAGAGAAACCCTGGAAAAACCAAAACATATCATGAAAAAATATCAGCTGCTGAGGACACAGATTCAGCTCTCCTCACTTGGACAGGATGCGGCTCTGCTTGGCGCTGCTGCATACGTGTTGAAAAACGTTTAACAAAGCTAATATACCCAGACACCATGTAAAGAAATGTGAAAGCGTTTGTTCTCGGAACAGTCGGCAGCCGAAGCGGCTTAATCGAAACCATCCAAGCCATAAGGTCCGATAAAAACGTGGAGGAATCATATCTTATCTGGGGCCCCTACGATGTGCTGAGCAAGGTCAACGTCGAGTCGCTCAAACACCTCAACAGTGTTTTGGACACCATGCGGGGATACGGTGTCGTCGACACCAATTCTCTCATAGTGAACGAAGGCGGCCTCTCTTTCGAGAAGGAGGGAGCCAGCACCAAACGAAAATGCGCATACATTTTCATCAAGATGAGACGGCCTTCGGCTCCTAAGCTCTGGGAAAAATATCTCATGTCTATCGACGAGATTCTCGAGGGCCATGAGTTGTTCGGCATGTGGGACGTGGTGGTGAGCGTTGACGAAGACGCGCGTGAAGATTTCTTCAACCGTGTATTCAAACGGCTCTGGCTCCTAACCGAGGTAAACATGACCTCAACACACACCATGTTCACCGTCAAAGAGTAAAACCAACATAGTTAAAACCAGAACATTCAGACGGTTGGCGGAGATGACTGATTTAAGGGAGTTTATGAGACATGTTCCACAGCCTGTCACGGTTGTCACCACATTCCACGACGGTCAGCCGCATGGCATGACTGTCAGCTCCTTCACTTCCGTCTCTCTCGAGCCGCCGACCGTTCTGATAGCGCTTGAAAAAACCACCAAAACATGTGTAAACGTCCTGAAGTCGGGACGGTTCTGCGTCAACCTTCTCTCAGAGAAACAGGGCTGGGTATCAGATGTATTTGCTTACTCCCCGCATGAGGAGAGGTTTTCGAGGGTGAAGTATGAGCTTGAGGATGGTTTTCCTGTGCTGAAGGATGTGTTGGGCGTGCTCTTTTGCGAGGTCAGCGGACACGTAGACTGTTCAACACATCTGATAATCTTGGGGCAGGTGAAGCGCGTGAGAATGTTCTCGGAGGAGTTGCCGCTCATCTATCACATGAGGCGCTATGGCAGGCCCGCTTCGCCTACGGTGTAAGCCTGAACCTGTCACGTGGGAACAGAACGGTTTCTCTGATGTTGGTCCGTCTCGTCAACACCATCAAGAATCTTTCAAACCCGAGTCCCCAGCCCGCGTGAACAGGCATCCCATAACTAAACACTTTCAAATGGTCCTCGAACATGGCGGGGTTAAGGCCCTTCTCCCGAAGCTTCCGCTCAAGCACATCATGGTCGGATACACGTGTCCCACCCGAGGCCAGTTCAAGCCACTGATACATCAGGTCAAACGACTCGGAAATCCTCGGGTCTTTCTCCGTCTCCTGTATGTAGAAGGGCTTGGACTCGGTTGGGAAATGTGTGATAAAGTAGTAGGTTGGATATTTTTTGCCGAGCAGCCTTAGATGAGGTGTGCCGAAGTCCTCACCCCACCGCATCTCCACTCCCTCGCTCCGCAGAATTTCCAAAGCCTCATCATAGGTGAATCTTTTGAAGTGCCTCTTGGGAACACGCAGGTTCACCCCAAGCATCTGCAATAGATGCTGATGATTTTCGACAAGATGCTTGTGGACATGCACGACCAGCTCCTCGAGAACATCCATCACCTCATACATGTCGGCGAAGGATTGCTCTATGTCGACCGAGGTAAATTCGCTGATGTGTCTGCCCGTGTGTGAGGCTTCTGCTCGGAAGTAGGGCCCTATTTCGCAGACTTTCTCGAAAACTGTTGTAAGCTGCTCCTTGTAGAGCTGCGGGCTCTGAGCTAGGTAAGCTACTCTGTCAAAATACTTTACCTCGAAAAGCTCTGCCCCGCCCTCGGTCGCGGAGCCGATTAACTTGGGTGTCCGCACCTCCACAAACCCTTTCATGTGGAAAAAGTCTCGCATAGCTTTGAGAACTTCGCTGCCCACGAGAAAGACAGCTCTAACCTCTGGCCGCCGCAGGTCGAGAATTCTGTGACGAAGCCTCGCATCAAGCCCCGCCGGAACCTTTCCCGTGGGGTCCAGCTCGAGCTTAGGCACGGCACGGCCCAAAACAGTCAGCCTTTTTCCAACAACCTCCACACCAAGCTTCGACCGCGGCTGCTTCACCACAACACCCTCAACAAACACCGCGGATTCGTTGGTCAACCCTTTCACAGCATCCCTAACACTCTGCTCAACCTCCTCCATCCTGAAAACCACTTGACAGATTCCCGACACATCTCGGAGAAGTATGAAGACAAGCTTGCCGAGGTCACGTATCTCATGAACCCATCCAAAAAGGTTGACAACTCTGCCATCCAGCTCGGGCTTCACATCCCCTGCCATAACACGGCCACGCAAAGCCATACGCACATTTTCATCCATCAACACCATCACCGTCCAAACCTACCCGGCGGCGGCCTTGGCCTCCGCTGAAACTCAAAACTCACAGAAATGTTGAGAACTTTCTGAACAATTTCTGAAAGCACATGCGGGGGAGCGCCGACAGCCCTTTCATCATCAACAACCGCCTTCACCTCCGTTGTCTGGTCAGGCAGCCAAACCTTGTTAATCGCCAAAAGACGCGCCGGCGCAACAAGACTCTGCAGAAACGTGTTCAAGTCTCTGCTGGTGTCCATCAGCTTGACACGCATCCCTGTCTTGAGACTCAGCTCATTTCTCAAAGCCGTTTGAACATCGGCGGGAAGCGAGGAAAAACCACGCTCAAAAAACACAAACAAATACCCATCAGCCGTGAGACTCCTACCATATTTTAGAGAAGAAATATTGGGAAATTTTCTCTCAAGGTCGAGAAAAAAACGCATAATCTCGAGGTCGTTTGACGTCAGCTCTCCTCGGCGGATTTTCTGCTCACACTTGCTGCACAGGACACCGGTTTTTAGGTCGAAGACGCATACCGGAAACTCCAACGCAGGCACCGTGGGGCATCAGAAAGCCCCTCAGGAGGAGCTCAGCACAATCTCTATGGTGCTTACGTTGAGAGTCCGGTTTTGCTCATCGGTTATCTGCTCGGTGCCGATGCGTATGTCCTTGATGTTAACCCCCTGCAGGAAACGGTTCTTCACAATCTGCACGACGTCGACGGCTCTGCTAATAGCTCTGCCACGGGCCTTGACGACAATCTCCTTCGAACCGCTCTGGAAACCCGTCAGACACGCCAGCACATAGCTCATCGCAGGCTTCTTCCCAACCAAAACCGTTGGAGCAATCTGTTTCTCAGCCATATCCACCATCCTCTACAGCCCATATTGAAAACCATGTGAAATAAATAGTTATCAAGAGACAGGATATAAATATGTCCGAAAAGATTCAGACACAGCCATGCCAATAAGAGACCCTGCGCTGCTCCAGCTGGCCCAGAGCCGACGCCTACTCATCAAAATCTGCAGAGACTGCGGCGCCCGAAACGCCAAAACAGCCGTCAAATGCAGAAAATGCAGAAGCTACAACCTCCGATGGAAACGGCGGGAGATAAAGCGCTAAACCTCCACAGTGGGCCGGTGGTCTAGCCTGGTAGGACGCTGCTCTTACGAAGCAGAGGTCGGCGGTTCAAGTCCGCCCCGGCCCATGAGATGCTCAGAGACACCTCTTACGTACAGCAGCTGAACGAAAAAGGTGCCCGTTCCATCCATTGACCCCATATCTTTAATACCGCCTTGTGTGGTGATGGCGTTGGGATGTCTCTCGAGCAGTTTGTTGACTTTCTGTTTGGCGCCAGCTACTGGCTTGTGGTGGCGGGGTTTGTTTTGGTCGCGGCATACGTTGTCTACAGTAGGTTGAGAGGCGGCGAATGAGTTTTCGAACGGTGACGGATGCGCAGCTTGTTCAGCAGCTTTTCAGAATTTTCTATGAGAAGGGTTACGTAGATGTTTTTCAGCCTTTTAGTGTCGAGAGGCGTGAGTTCGGCTACATGCCCTTTGGCCAGCGTGTGATGGTGCGGCATCTTTCTTTCAGGAGTTTTGATGAGCTGCGGAAAATGCTTGTCCGCGAGGCGCCTCTACATGTTTACCGCTCGGCCGCTCTTTACCAGTATCCGCAGGCGCCGATGGAGGAGAAGGGTTGGCTGGGTGCCGAGCTTATCTTCGACATAGACGCCGACCATCTCGAAACAAGCTGTAAACCCGCCCACGACTACTATGTCTGTCTCTCATGTGGGCAGAGGGGGGCTGAGAAGACGCAGCGATGCGGGGTTTGCGGCGGCGAAATGGCTGAGGTGAAAATGGTTTGTGACACTTGTCTTGAGAAGACGAAGCAGGAGCTGCTTAAGCTCATCGACTTCATGGAGAATGACTTCGGCCTCGGCTCGTTTACCGTAAGCTTTTCAGGCAACCGTGGCTATCATCTTGCGGTTGAAGCCAAGGAGGTGCTCGAGCTCGGCCGCGACGCTCGTCAGGAAATAGTGGATTACGTGACTGGCTCGCATATCGGCATCGAGTTTCACGGTCTTCCTCCATCTTCAGCCTATGCTCCTGATTACGGCGACCCTGGTTGGCGGGGTAGAGTAGCTCGTGGGATGAGGCGGATTGTTTTGGAGGCGGCGGCTGGCGAAGATGAGAGGCTGGCTCGTTTGCTTGGGCATCGGCAAGTGGAGGAGCTGCGGTCTATGTCTTCTCTTTGGAGGGAGAGGCCTCGTTGGGAGCTGCTCAGACAGGATAGGCGGAGCCAGCAATTCGAGAAGCTTGTGTCCCTGTCCGTGGATGAGGCGGCTTCGCACATCGACACGGTTGTTACAACCGATGTCCACAGGTTGCTGAGGTTAGCTGACACGCTCAACGGCAAAACAGGCCTCAGAGCCATGGTTGTTTCACGTGACATGCTTGAGGAATTCAACCCGCTACGTGACGCCGTCGCTCTGCCAGAGGAGCCGACCCTCACAGTAAGGGTGTTTCACTCACCTAGGTTCCAGCTCAGGGAAAATGTTTATGGCCCGTGGGAAAACCAGGCCCAAAGGCTGCCTGCCTACGCCGCTGTTTACCTACTATGCAAAGGCCTTGCGACCTTGGCATAGTGGGCAAAGGTTATCAAGCTGTTGAGCGGCTTATCGTTGTGAGTGGTGAAGCAGAGGCTGGTGGCGGCGTTCCAAAGATGCGTGTCGGAGAAATCATGCTACGGGTTAACAACGTTGTTGACGCGGGAATAACGGTCCGCGAGGCCGCGATTTTGATGGATAGGCTTGACACCGGTTATCTTCTGGTAAAGTCTGAGGATAAGCTTGTAGGAATTTTCACCGAGAGAGATGCGGTCCGCCGTGTTTTGGCCACAGGCCTAGACCACACCCGGACAAAGGTCGCGGATGTAATGTCTTTTCCAGTCATAGGTGTCTCCCCCGACACATCTGTTGAGGACGCGGTCGTGTTGATGGCGATGCACGGGTTCAGACGGCTTCCGGTAGTCTCGAAAGAGGGAAGGCTCGAGGGCGTTGTAACCATCACAGAGGCGGCTCGAGCACTAGCATCCATGCAGAAAACCGTCGAAGAGCTTTTCCAGCATCTTCTACGCGTGGTAAAAACCGATGAGGAAACCAAGAAGCCTATGTACGACTGAAAAGTTCCCCACAAGCATTAAAAGGATGTCTACCGTGGTCTGGCTGGATGGAGGAGGTTTACGAGAAGCTGCTTGAGCTGTGGGGAAGGGAGCGCAGCGAACCCGGGCTTCAGAAAATAGAGGAGGATTTTCTCGACACTTTGGCGACCTATATGGGGATACTTCGGCGCCAAGTGAGGCTTAGCGAAAGAGATTCCCTCAACGCGTCTCTAAAATCGGCTGAGCTCCAAATGATGGGGAAGCTTCTTGAATCCGTTCTGAGGATTCGTTTCCGGAAAATATCTGAGGCTGCTTTGAGGCAGGAGCAGTTGGAAAACCTGCTGCCTTTTGAGAAGAAGACCATGGAGCATATAATGCGTGCTTTGTCGTTTCATGAGGCCAAGGTCCGCAACGGGATACACAACCCTAAGACGCTCTACGCTGAGGAGGATGAGAAGCTTGAGGTTGTTGTTTTTCTCCGGGATTTCCCCAGGTTTGTCGGAGAAGACCTTGTTAGCTACGGGCCCTTCAAGGAGGGTGATGTCGCCACCATTTATCACGCGAATGCTGTGGCTTTGGCGCAGAAGAAAGTGGTTAGGCTGATGAAGCTAGTCTAGCTGGAGAACCTCGTCCCCTTCCTCTGTGAGAACGACGCGGCCTATTCCTATTTTCCTCACTTCGTCTTCGACGGCTGTCAACACCATGTAGACCCGTTTCTCATCGTTTAAGCCCGTAAGCACACCCATTCCCTTGTAGCGGTCTAAGCCGTCGTAGAGAAAAGCAATCAACCCCCTCCTCTTGTTTTCGCTGTTTTCCTGTGTCGTCTGCGCCAGCGCCTCATTAACTTGTTTCACTAACTCTAGTGGCGGTGTTTGTCCGCAGAACGTGAAAAGCTTTACCCATGAATAAGGTATGAGCCGTGTCCTGGTTTTTCCGAGATGCTTTCTGTATAGCCATTCACGTGTTTTCCGCCGTGTTGCTGTTTCGCGTTGTTTGATGTAGCGGGAAAGAGGGGCTGTGAACACTTCTACACCTGCTTGTGAGAGGGCTTCGGCGAGCGGCTTGTTCTCACCCATCACAACCACATGGCTGCAGTTCAGCGCCTTCACCAAAGCAACCTTATGAGCAGTCGCTGCGGGGCCCTCAACCCAGCCATCCACATCAACGACATAGACTTCACCAGACAGGGCTTGAGCGATTTCCCTAGATGCCTCAGCTATCTCTGCGGCGCATAGGGCTGCTGAGGGGGAGCCGACAGGCCTCTGGAGAAAAGCAGTCAGAACCGTGAGGTCGTGGACAGGCTCACGCATCAAGGCGCAGCCCACTACACAGGGTGGTGTGAAGCTTGTCTGCCCAGGGTCAAGGCCCACCACAACACATCGCCCCAATTTCTGTGCAAACATGTTGGCGGCGAATGTTGCGAAAGATGTTTTACCTGTGTCGACTCCTCCGCAGACAGCTAAAGCTCCGCTGTCACCAATTTTTTCGAAGATTTCCCTCCACGCCGCATGTTCTTCTCCTGTTTCTACAAGGGTTGCTTCGGCTTCGGCGCCGAGGTTAAGCTCGATTTTGACATCTTCTTCGGCGTAGAGGGGATAACGTTTCCAAGGCCTAAGCACATAGTTTTTACGCAGCTTCAGCGGACAGCCGTAGATGTAGCCTTTTCCCTCGACAAGCTTTACAGACGCTGGCCCATCAATCAAGAGCGTTTTTCCAGAAGGTATGTCCAAGTTTAGCTCCTCTTGATTCCTCTGCTCCACATCCTGTGGATAACTGCTGCGGCGAGCTCGTCTCTTCCACGGGCGAGGCGGGTGGAGTTTCCCTCAGGCACGGTGAAGATGTTCTCCTCACGGAGGTCAGGCATCTTGCTCAACAGAGACTTTGTCAGGTGTTCTCTGTAGATGGGTGCGCCCGCCCCCATCACGACATGGTGAACGGATTCGGGATGGTTTCGGAAAAAGTCCGCCACATGTTCGGCGAGAACATCGTAATCATACAGCGTCTCTGTCCGCAGCAACACGTTGTCTGCGTAATAGGCAAGGCCTGTTTTCTTCCCCGGGTCCACCGCGACCAGCGCTTTTGCAACTTTTTCAATCATGAAGGCTTTCTCGATGGCTTTGTCAACCACCGAGGCAGGTGACTGCGTTGCCTCGGCTTCAACCACCTTATCCGCCGTTATGCCGGGGAACTCGCCTCTTTTCATTATTACTGCTTTCGCGGTCAACGGTATGTCTTCGCGGCTGTTGACATGCACCACCTCAAGCCTTCTCCTTCGCGCCTCCTCAACAATCCTCTTAGCAAACCTATGGTCATGACTCAGCACAGCCAGCAGAACCCCTCTATGCATGGCTGCTGCATGGCGCGGCATCCCAATCGGGTTTAAATCCACCGCATATCTAAATTTTACTCATGGGCAGAAAAAGGCGGAAGATTATCAAGCGGACACCGAGGCCCTTCCCCAAAGTATTCAGCTGCCCCCTATGTGGCGCGACGGCTGTTAGAGTAGTGCATGAGAAAAAAAGCGAGACCGCAACGGTGACATGCGGCAACTGCAACGCCTCAGCTGAGATACCGTGGTACCCAGCCTACAGCGAGGTGGATGTCTACACAAAATGGTATGATATCGTGACGAGGGGCGAAAAACCTGTTGAAGCAGGGCAGGGTTGATAGCTACATTCACGCAAAACTAGAAGCTGGAGAAAAGCTTCACATGACCCTTATAGACCCAATCAGCATCTCGCAGGACGACGCGGCGGCGCTGGCGGCGAGTGTCGAGGAAATGGGCTCCGACGCAATCATGGTCGGAGGCTCCACGGTCCACACACAGGAACAGCTTGACAACTACATCAAAACAATCAAGTCCAAGACAAGGCTCCCGGTCATAATCTTCCCCAACAACGTCCAGTCAATCTCCCGCTTCGCCGACGCGATATGGTTCATGAGCCTCCTCAACAGCGTCGACTGGTACTACATCGTCGGCGCTCATCTTCAAGGGGCTTTGACGGTTAAGCATTTCAACCTCGAGGCTCTTCCGATGGGCTATGTTGTCTTCGGGCATGAGAGCACGGTGGCCGCGATGGGTAGAGTTCTCCCCCTTTCACCGCATAATGTTGAGATTGCTGTCTGCTACGGCCTCGCCGCACAGTATCTGGGAATGAGGTATCTCTATCTTGAGGCGGGCTCCGGAGCGGCGGCGCACATTCCGCCACAGACAATCAAAGCCGTCAAGCACGCCGTCGAAATCCCAGTCATCGTCGGAGGAGGAATAAGAACAGGAAAAGACGCGGAAACCGTCGCAGCTGCCGGAGCAGACATCATAGTCACTGGAACAGCTGCCGAGAAAAACCGCGAAAAACTCGCCGAAATAATAAATGCGGTGAAAAGCGGGCCCAGCGGGCTTTGATCCCGCGACCTGCCGGTTAAGAGCCGGCCGCTATAGGAACCGTTAGATGGTTCTCTCTACCTGACTGAGCTATGGGCCCAGGTTGTGCTGCGGCCTGTTAAAATATAAAGGTTGTCCGCGGCTGTTTTGGGCTGTTGAGCTTTTTTCCATGGAACCCTTAATAGTGAGCGGTTCGAGGATGTATTCAGCTTAGAAGTTTTGGGTGTCTGGCATGGTTAAGAAAGAGAAAACTTCTGAGAAAGAGGTTGTGGACATAACTGAGCATGTGCTTGTTCCCAAGCATGAGGTCCTCTCTCCCGAAGAGGCGGAGGAGTTGTTACGTAGATATGGTGTTTCGCGTGACAAGCTCCCCTATATCCATCCATCGGACCCGATGGTGAAGCGGCTGAAGGCGAAGAGCGGAGACATCATAAAGATTATCAGACGCTCCGAGACAGCGGGTGAAGCTGTTTACTATCGCGTGGTGTGGGGTGAGTAGGTTTGGCGACGCAGCTTACTAAGGATGAGCTTTGGGATGTTTTCCGGTCAAACCTCGAAGACGAGGGGCTTGTTCAGCATCATCTCAGGTCCTTCAACTACTTTGTCAAGACAGGGCTTCAGCAGCTCGTCAACTCGATGAGCGACTACGAAATCAAAACCAAGCATGGAACAGTTGTCGTCAAGTTTGGGCAAGTTACGATAGACATACCTACGAAGAGGGAGATTGATGCGCCGAACCCTCAGCCTCTCTATCCATGGGAAGCGAGACTGCGTAACCTCACCTACGAGGCTCCCATCTATATCAAGATGAGCATCTACTTTGACGGCAAACCTATCGCCCCTCCCGAGAACGTCTGGGTCGGAAACATCCCCGTGATGGTGAAGAGCGACATCTGCCCACTCTCCAAGATGACGCATGACGAGCTCCTCGCACACGGCGAAGACCCACAGGACCCCGGCGGCTACTTCATCATAAACGGCTCCGAGAGAGTCATAGTCGGCATAGAGGACTTGGCACCTAACCGCATTATTGTCACCAAGAAAGAGGGAGACAGCAAACCACAATACTCCGCGGTGATTCTATCAGCCGCACATGGGCGCCAAGTAAGGGTTGAAGTCAGCTACCGAAAAGACTCACCGGTCAAGGTGTATTTCTCACGAATCTACAAAGGAGTGCCAGCGATAATCATGCTTAGAGCTCTTGGGCTAACCAAGGATCAGGAGATTGCGAACCTGATTTCGCCGCTTAAGGAGGTGCAGGAGCTTCTTGAGCCGAGTTTCCGCGAGGCCGAGGGTGTGGAGACCGTTGAGCAAGCTCTTGACTACATCGGTAGCAGGATAGCGTTTGGCTACGCGGAGGAGTATAGGCTTGAGAAGGCTGAGCAGATTGTTGACACGATGTTTATGCTTCATCTCGGGACAACAAAGGCGGCACGCATGAAGAAGGCGGTGCATCTCTGTGAGATGATTGGCCGCGTTCTTGAGACAAGCCTCGGCTTGAGGGAGCCAGATGACAGAGACCACTATGCCAACAAACGGCTCAAGCTCGAGTCAGCGTTGTTGACCGAACTCTACCGAATGGCCTTCGTCAAGCTCCTGCGGGACCTGCGCTACCAGCTGGAGAGGATAATACCGACACGCCAGCCCATATCAATCTCAACATACGTCCGCCACGGAATAGTTTCAGAGTTTGTTAAACACGCCATGGCCACGGGCAACTGGCCCGGTGGACGTGTCGGCGTAACCCAGCTACTAAACAGGACAAATTACCTAGCGACTCTCAGCCACTTACGTAGGGTGCAGTCGCCGCTGAGCAGGGGCCAGCCTCACTTCGAGGCCCGAGATCTTCACGGCACGCACTGGGGCCGTCTATGTCCATGCGAGACACCTGAGGGCAGCAACGCAGGTTTGGTGAAGAACCTCGCCCTCTCCGCAGAGGTATCTTTCCAGGCCAACAAGAAAGAATTGCTTGACAGGCTTTTCCAGCTAAACGTCATACCTCTAAACGAAATCATAGCCAAGCGCAGACCTCCGCCGAACGTCAAGGTCTTTGTTGACGGTGTGCTCGAGGGTTATCACAGCAACGGCGTGATGCTTGTCAACGAGCTTCGGAGGCTGCGTAGAGAGGGGATAATCAGCCAGAACATCAACGTGGCGCTCTACACCTACGGCCATGTTCAGGAAGTTGTGATAAACACGGATGAAGGCAGAATAAGGAGGCCTTTGATAGTTGTTCAAAACGGTCAGCCTCTTCTCCAGAGACAGCATGTCGAGCTCATAAAGAGAAAGACCTCAAAGTTCAGGGATTTGGTGAGCCTCGGCATCATAGAGTATCTCGACGCCGAAGAGGAGGAGAACGCGTACGTCGCCATATCACCTGACAAAGTCACCAACGAGCATACCCATCTCGAGATATCCTCCTTCGCCATGCTGGGTGTAACTGCTTCGCTGATACCCTACGCCGAGCATAACCAGTCACCGCGCAACGTCTACGAAGCAGCCATGGCTAAACAGGCGCTGGGCGTCTTCGCCTCCAACTATGCTCTCCGAACAGATTCCCGCAGCCATCTCCTAGTTTATCCGCAGAGGCCTATTGTCACTACAAGGACCGCTGACTTGATTGGAATAGATAAGCGGCCGTTGGGTCAGAACATGGTGGTTGCGATTTTGACGGGGAAAGGATACAACATGGAGGACGCCGTGGTGCTTAACAGGTCATCTGTCGAGAGAGGTCTCGGGCTTTCACTCAGCTGGAGAATTTACGAGGTTGAGGCGCGGCAGACACCGGGTGGGCAGAGGGACAAGTTCGGCATACCTGAGCCATCTGTGCGCGGATACAGAGGAGAACAGTTTTACAGAGTGCTTGACAAAGACGGTTTCGCACACATCGAGTCAGACGTCTCGGGCGGCACAGTTATAGTTGGTATGATGAGTCCGCCGCGTTTCCTCGAGGAGTATCAACGTGTTCCCACCCGTGAAATGGTTTGGAGAGACTCCTCGGAGACTGTTCAGCCAAGCGAAACAGGCAACGTCGAAAACATCTTCATCACAATAAATGCGGAGGGAAACCTTCTCGTCAAAGCCAAAGTTCGCTCCACCTGCTTCACAGAGATAGGCGACAAGTTTTCCTCGAGACATGGGCAGAAAGGAGTGGTCGGCATGCTGATTCCTCAGGAGGACATGCCATACACCAAGGATGGAATTGTTCCCGACCTTCTCATCAACCCCCACGCCTTTCCATCACGTATGACAATCGGCCAGTTGATTGAGAGTTTGGCGGGCAAGCTGGGAAGCATCAAAGCAGAGATAGTGGATGGCACACCTTTCCTCGGCAAATCACTGGAGGAGCTTAGGGCGGAACTGGAGGCCCTCGGGTTCAAGAGTAGTGGACGGGAGCTTCTCTACAACGGAGCAACTGGAAAGATCCTCGAGGCCGAGGTATTCATAGGCGTGGTCTACTACCAGCGGCTACATCACCTTGTCAGAGACAAAATCCACGCCCGCGCCCGTGGACAGGTCCAGATGCTCACCCGTCAGCCTACCGAGGGAAGGTCAAGAGGCGGAGGACTCAAGTTCGGCGAAATGGAGAGAGACTGCTTAATAGCCTACGGCGCATCCTACCTACTGCTCGACAGGCTTCTCGAGCAAAGCGACAAATACACCGCCTATTTCTGCGAGAAATGCGGCATGCCTTGTTACTATGACCTGAAGCAGGAGAGGTTTGTCTGCCCTGTTGACGGGAAAGACGTGCGTGTGAAAGCTGTCTCCATGTCTTACGCTTTCTATCTTCTCCTCAACGAGATGATGAGCATGTGTATACATCCGAGAATTTTGTTGGAGGAGCCGGAGGTATGAGCACCGCAGCGTCTGTAGCAGGGATAAGGTTCGGCATTCTGTCGCCCGACCTGATAAGAAAGATGAGCGTGGCCGAGATTATCAGCCCCGACACCTACGACGAAGACGGCTTACCCATCCCCACAAGCGTCATGGACCCGAGGCTTGGAACCCTCGAGCCAGGGCAAAGATGCAAAACCTGTGGAAACACCTATCTCGGCTGCCCAGGCCATTTTGGACGCATAGAGCTTCCCGTGCCAGTTATACACGTCGGCTTCGCAAAAACCATCTACGAGCTGCTCAAATCCACATGCCGCTCCTGCGGACGGATACTGCTTCCCGAGGATGACTGCAAGAAATATCATGCGGAGTTGGAGAGGCTGCGTGCCAACAACCTGCCATTCAAGAACCTTATTTACAAAATAAAGCAGAAGGCTATGAACACACAGGTATGTCCTCACTGCGGCGAGAAACAGCTCAAGCTGGAGCTTGAGAAGCCCACGTCTTTCTCCGAGATGTCTGAAAGCGGGTCGACGAAGCTGAACCCGAGCACGGTTAGAGCAAGGCTCGAAAGAATACCTGATGCTGACCTTGTCCTTCTCGACATCAACCCGCAGACCTCGAGGCCTGAGTGGATGGTGTTAACGGTGCTGCCGGTTCCACCTGTCTATGTGAGGCCAAGCATAACCCTCGAATCAGGCTATCGGTCCGAGGACGACCTCACACACAAGCTTGTAGACATCCTCAGAGTTACGCAACGGCTGCGGGAAAACATCCGCGCCGGCTCGCCTTCACCAGTCATAGAGGAGCTTTCAGACCTTCTTCAATACCATGTTACAACCTATTTCAACAACGAGGCTGTTGGAGTGGTTCCCGCCAAGCATAGGTCTGGCAGAATTCTGAAGACGTTGGCGCAGCGTCTCAAGGGGAAGGAGGGAAGGTTCAGGCTCAACCTCTCCGGTAAACGTGTAGACTTTTCGGCGCGCACAGTTATCTCGCCCGACCCCAACATCCGCATCAACGAGGTGGGTGTTCCTCTGGAGATTGCCATGCAGCTCACGGTCGCCGAGAGAGTGACCCCCTGGAACCTTGAGAAGATGAGGACGCTTGTCCGCAACGGCTCCGACAAATATCCCGGGGCAAGATACATCATAAGGCCTGACGGTAAACGGGTTAGGCTCAAGTTTGTCGCAAACCTTGAAGAGCTGGCTACAGCCCTCGAGCCCGGCTATGTCGTGGAAAGACATCTGCAGGATGGTGACATAGTTCTGTTCAACCGACAACCATCTCTGCACAGGATGTCCATCATGGCACATTATGTCCGCGTTCTCCCATACAAGACGCTCCGCCTCAACCCCGCTGTCTGCACCCCATACAACGCTGACTTCGACGGCGACGAGATGAACCTCCACGTGCCGCAGAGCGAAGAGGCACAGACAGAAGCCCGTGAACTACTTGTCGTCGAAAACAACATAATCTCACCAAGATACGGGGCGCCGATCATCGGCGTAATCAGAGACTTCCTCACCTCACTCTACCTTTTAACACGCGACGAAACCAAGCTGACAAAATCAGAGTTAGCCATGTTGCTGGCGGCTATAAAATACAGGGGCCCAATTCCGCCGCCCGCTGTCAAAGACCCCGAGCCTATGTGGACAGGCAAACAGGTCTTCAGCCTACTGTTACCCAAAGACTTCAACCACGTCACAAAATCCTCCTTCACAAACACAGAGGTTGTGGTCAAAAACGGGCAACTCATCTCCGGTGTAATTGACAAGGGCTCTGTAGGCGTCGAGAAAGCAAACAGCATACTTCACAGGCTCGCCCGCGACTACGGCTCCGATGTGGCCCGCCAGTTTCTCGACAACGTGGTGAGGCTGGCAAACACTTTCATCGAGTTGAAAGGCTTCTCCTTCGCCGTCGACGACCTCTACGTGCCTGACCAGATTCACAGCGACATACAGCAGATATTCAAGAAATCTGAAACAGAGTTCTCCAAGCTCCTTGCACAGTATCAGACGGGCGAAGTGGAGATTCCGCCGGGAATGACGGCTGAACAGGCCTTTGAGGCGGATGTCCTCAAGATTCTGAGCGAGGCGAGGGATTCGGCTGGGAAACTCATCAGGGCCAGGGTGTCGCAGAATAGCTCGGCCTTCATCATGGCTAAGACGGGTGCGAGAGGCACTATGCTTAACCTTGACCAGATGATAGCTGTCGTGGGTCAGCAGTCTGTCAGAAGAGAACGTGTCCACAGAGGCTACCGCAAACGTGTGCTCAGCTTCTTCAAGCAGGATGACCTTTCTCCAAGGGCGCGGGGATTTGTCTACAACTCATTCGTCTCAGGCCTTGACCCGCTTGAGTTCTTTTTCCACGCCGTAGGTGGACGAGACGGGCTTGTCGACACCGCTGTTAGGACGCAGCAGAGCGGATACATGCAGCGCCGACTCATAAACGCCTTGGAGGCACTCTACATAGACTACGACGGCACGGTGAGGACAGCGGACGAGGGAAGAATTATACAGTTCGCCTACGGGGAGGATGGTGTCGACCCAGCTAAGTCAGACCATGGAAAAGCCGTGACCGTCTCCAACATAGTCAACTCCGTTCTCGCCTCGGCATACTCCGGAAAACCCGCCTCCCAAGAATACATCGAGCAAAAGCTGCAACAGGCCAGCGACAAGCTCAACAAGAAAATCATAGAAGAGCTTCGCGCCGAGCTAAGGAAAACAAATCCGCCCGCAGAAGCGGTTGACAAAATAGTGGAGGAAGTCGTCTCAAAGTATAACGCCTCGCTTGCAGAGCCTGGGGATGCTGTCGGCGTGGTTACTGCACAGTCTATAGGGGAGCCTGGAACTCAGTTGACGCTGCGAACCTTCCACTTCGCTGGAGTCGGTGAGCAGAGCATTCTCAAGGGGCTGCCTCGTCTCATCGAGATTGTTGACGCACGTCGGACACCGACTACACCAATCATGTACATACCTTTGACACCCGAGTACGCGTCTAACCTCGCCAAGGCGAGAAAGCTCGCCAAGCAGATACAGCACACAACCCTCGGCGACTTGATTTCCGAGGTTCTTGTCAACTATAAGCGGGGGACGCTGGAGGTTCAGCTCGACGCCAAAAGCCTCGAAGAACATGGTGTGACAAAGAGAGACATCGAGAAAGCGTTGAAAGGCGTTGGAGCGGAGTATGATGAGGAGAAGCGTGTTATATCGGTTAAGCTTGATGAAGAAGGTTTGATGGACATAGCAAGAGTTAGGGAGAGAATTTCATCCATCAAGGTGAAGGGAATACGACGCATCAAGAAGGCAACAGTCTTCAAGGAAAAGGATGAATACGTCATCAGAACAGAGGGCTCCAACCTAAGAGAGGTCATGGAGGTGCCTGGCGTGGACTGGAGAAGAATAAAGACCAACGACATCTACGAAATAGCTGAAGTCTTCGGCATCGAAGCCGCCCGCAACGCCATAGTAGAGGAGGCAAAGGCCGTTCTCGAGGACCAGGGCCTCGACGTCGACATCAGACATCTTCTTCTCTTGGCCGACATGATGACCGTCAGCGGGAGCGTCAAGCAGATAGGTAGACACGGTGTTGTGAAGCTGAAGAGCAGCGTGTTGGCGAGGGCAGCCTATGAGATTAGTGTCCAGACCCTGTTGGAAGCGGCTGCGCGGGGAGAGGTCGACAGCCTGAAGGGAAACGTTGAGAGAATTCTTATTGGACGCGAGATACAGGTTGGAACAGGCATGGTGACGCTGTTGATGAGCCACGAGAAAGGTGAGTAGAGATGGATTTGCGACAGTCGCTGCAGGTAATCGCGCGGACGGGTTCTCTCGCCGTCGGCTTCCGCGAAACGATGCGCAAAGTAATGGAGAGAAAGGCGGTCGCGGTAGTGGCATCAGCGCACTCAAACCCCCAGCTCCTCGCAAAACTACGGGTCGTCGCAAAGGCCTTTGATGTGCCGGTTGTTGTTACAGAGCTGACGCCCTCGGAGCTGGGCCTCGCCCTGCGGAAACCTTTCTCAACCTCTTTCATAGCAGTCGTCGACGCCGGCAGCTCAGACATCCTCGACCACGTGCGGAGTGAAACCGCTTGGGCGAAGGAGTAAAACTCACAGAGAAAGAAATCAAATACATTCAAATGTTTGAAGCCGTAACCGGCGCGGCCGTTGTCGACTGCGTCGACGACGAAGACATCATAACTTTTGTGGTTAGGCAGGGGGATTTGAAAAAAGCGTTGATGGGGCACGGCGCCAAGATAAAGGAGCTAGTCCGCATTTTCAGGAAACGCATCAAAGTCGTCGAATATTCCACAGATGCCTCGGTTTTCATAAAGAACCTGCTCTACCCGGCGGAGGTCATCGAACCTGTTAGAGTGGCTGAGAAACCCGACGGCAAAAAAATCATGGTGGTGAACGTCAACCCACGAGACAAAGGAGTGGCCATCGGAAAAGACGGAAAAAACATCAACCTCGCCCGCCTCCTCGTCAAACGACACTTCAACATAGAACACGTAACAATCCAGTAAACCGGATGCCTATAAATCCTGCAACGCATAGAAAAACATTGTGAAGCTTCTCCGCAACCTCCTCGCGGCCACCACCGTACTCGGCTTAGTTTTTGTCGCGACAGCGTGGCGGATTGTTCCTCCATGGCTTCTAACCATGCTTCTCATAGGGCTCAGCGGGTTTGTCGCCGCGACAGCGCTGGCTTTTCTCGGAAAGCGGGCGGGCTACTGGCTTGGAATGGCTCTGGCCGTCACCGTTCTGGCTATTTCTCTCCCAGCCCCAGCCCACATATTTTTCCTAACATCGGGCCGAGTGCTCGAGTCAGGCATTTTCCTCGTCGGCAACCTACTCCAAATCATCTATGTAGCGGCCTTTATCCGCTATATTCTTCTTCGAAGACGACTTTCTCGAGGCCTTTCACAGCCTCCTTAAACTCCTTGGCCAACGCCCGTTTAGCCAGCTGAATACCGGGTGCGAGGAAAGCCTCTTCAGGGATTTTGACGCGCAGGAGAGGTGGCGAGAGGCTCACCTCAAACTTCTCCACGGAAACGTCGGGAAAATGCATATGTATCAGGTTTTTGACCTTTTCGAGGTCGTCGGTTAGAATCGACTTTATCTCGAGGTCGCAGACAAGTGTTTTTCCCGCGAGATAGTGGTTAAAGTCCACTTGGACACGGCCTGAGCCAACAGCCCTGATTACGCCCTGCCTACCATCCACGTTAACCACCGCACCGACTCTCGGCGGCGTGTCAGAATCCTTAAACCTCTTCAAAGGAATAGTCTTCACGTTCGCGGGGTCTCTTTGTCCAAAGGCTTTCTCGGGCGCAATCTCGAACGACTTCTTCTCCGAGGGCTTCAAGCCAACCATCTCGTCTTCGATGGCTTTGAGCAGAAATCCCTTCCCCACAATCACCAGCCTTGGCTCATAGACCTTCGAAGCGTCTCGGACACCTGCTTTCACCGCCTCCTCCTCGACAGTCGTGTCCACAAGCTCGCCCGTCTCCTTAACCCTGATGGTGTAATCAACCAAGACATAGGAGCTGGGTTCGACGACCAGCTGCTGAGCCTCTGAAGCCTTTTCCTCCGCCATCCCATTCAACACCTCAACCGTTTTATTTAAACACAAGCAGCACATCACATCATCTCGTTGATGACGTGTGAGGGTTTTTCGATGTGGGAAGGTTTTTAAGGTGCTTCCAGCTTTTCATCAACGTCTGTAAAATATCAAGGTGCTGATTTTGTATCCGGTTGATAAGCCTAAGGCCTTGACGACTGGAACAACCACCGTCGGCATGGTGGTGAAGGATGCTGTAGTGGTGGCCACAGACACCCGTGTAACATCGGGTTTCTTCGTAGCCCATAGAAGAGGCAAGAAAGTTCTTCCCCTCGCCCCGCATGTGGCCATCACCATCGCTGGCCGCGTGGCCGACGCCCAAACCCTCATCGACCTGATCAAAGCAAACATTAACTACTACCAGATTATGCGGGGGCAGGTCATGTCGCTTCCCGCTGTCGCGCGTCTAACCTCAAGCCTCATGTTCAGCTCACGCTACTTCCCCTTCTATGCACAGCTCATCCTCGCAGGCGTCGACAACGAGGGGCCGCATCTCTACAACCTCGACCCCTTCGGCTCAGTCACCGAGGAAAAGCTCATCGCCACGGGCTCAGGCAGCCCCGTAGCCTACGGCGTCCTCGAGCCAAACTACCGCGAAGACATGGACTTCAACTCAGCTGTTGAGCTGGCGTTTCAGGCTGTTTCGGCGGCGATAAGACGTGATGCGGGAAGCGGGGACAGCGTTGATGTTGCCTATGTTTTGAAGGATAAGGGTTATGGGGAGCTTTCACTCGACGAGAAAGCACCCCTCTACAGGAAATACTTCAACTATCTTCCAATAACATAGTGTGAGGGAATTGGCTTCGGTTGAGAGGGTTCGGACGGAGCTGCTACGGTACTTCTCGTCTCTTGAGACCCGGGAGCAGCCGGTATCGAGGATTGAGTACGAGGGCCCGCGGATAGCTGTCTACACCAGCAGCCGAGAGGTTTTCAGGGAGAGGGACAAAATTGCGAGGGAGCTTGTGACACTCATCAAGAAAAGGGTGGTGATAAGGCCCGATGTTGGGCTGAGGAGGCCGCGGGAGGAGGCTGAGGAGATAATCAAGCAGGTGCTGGGAAACGGTTTCCGCCTCATCTTCGACGAACCGCTCGGCGAAATAGTTGTCGAGTCAAGCGACCCACGCATAACAAACATCGACCGCACAGAGGTGCTGAATCAGCTAATCGAGGAGACCGGCTGGGTCATCCGGATAAACCGTGACCCTCTCATGCCGTCGAAAACCATCGAACGCGTCAAACGCTACCTATACTGGGATACCGAGGAGAAGCTAGACATACTCAGGAGAGTGGGTGAACGTGTTTTCAGAACCATGACCTTCGAGTCAAGAGATGTGAGGATAACTGTGCTGGGTGCGGGGCGGCAGGTTGGAAGGTCATGTATACTCATCCAGACAAGCGAGTCCACCGTGATGCTTGACTGCGGCCTCTCCGCGGGCGCCACATCAAGCCTCAGCTTCTATCCACGATTCGACGCCATCCCCAACCTAGTCGAAGAGCTTGACGCAGTAGTGCTCTCCCACGCCCACCTCGACCACGTCGGCCTCGTCCCCTACCTCTTCAAATACGGCTACAGAGGCCCAGTCTACGCCGTTGAGCCAACTCTCCCACTCATGGCCCTCGAGGTAACCGACTACGTCTCGGTCGCGGGAAAAGAAGGCACATTCGCACCCTATGGCGAATCCGACATAAGACTCGCTCTCCAGCACAGCTTCCCCCTCAAATACGGCGTAGTAACAAACATCACACCAGACATCCGCCTAATCTTCTACAACGCAGGCCACATCCTCGGAAGCTCAGCCGTCCACCTACACATAGGCGAAGGTCTTCACAACATCGTCTACACAGGCGACTTCAAGTATGAAAGGTCGACAGCCCTCGACCCATGTGTCTCAAAGTTTCCACGCGTCGAGACCCTGATAATGGAAAGCACCTACGGAGCCACACCCGTCCCCTACACCCTTGAACAGAGCGAGGCACTTCTCGCCGAGAAGATAACCGCTACCATCAACCGCGGAGGCAAAGTCATCATACCCGTGCCAGCTATTGGAAGGGCGCAGGAAATCATGCTCGTCCTCAACAAGCTCTTCACGGAGAAAAAACTAGTCGAAACCCCTGTTTTCCTCGACGGCCTCGTGATAGAGGCGACGGCTATTCACACAGGGTTCCCCGACTACTTCACCGCAGAGCTGCAGCAAAGACTCCGCGAAGGCGAAAACATCTTCCTCTCAGAATACTTTACACCCGTCAAAGGAGAGTCTCAGAGGCAGGAGATTCTAGAGATGCGTGAACCGATGGTTGTTATCTCGACCTCGGGCATGCTTGAGGGAGGGCCTGTGCTCAAATACTTGAAAGCATTCGGAGGAGATGAGAACAATCTGCTGTTGTTTGTGAGCTATCAGGTTGAGGGGACGCTGGGCAGGACGTTGTTGAAGGGTGTGCGGGAGGTTTTGCTGAGGAACGGTGAGGGGAAGCCCGAGGTGTTGAACGTGAAGATGCAGGTGGAGAAGGTTGACGGCTTCTCGGGCCACAGCAGCAGACAGCAGCTGATAAACTACGTGAAAAGAGTCATGCCCAAGCCACGTAACATCATCCTCGTCCACGGCGAGGAAAACGCCGTCGAAAGCCTTGCCACGGCCCTCACACGAATAACCCCGGCCAGCATCTTCACCCCTCACAACCTCGAGACAATAGTCCCCGTCACATAATCCATATAAGCGACTCAGCATACATGATGAAGCGACCTTGTCGTCAGATGTCTCCCTAAAAATTCTCTCCAAAAGCGTCGGCTCCACAGTCTTGGTGAGGCTACGCAACGGCAAAGTGCTACGCGGATTGCTCAAAGGCTACGACCAGCACATGAACATCGTCCTCGAAGACACCGACGAACTCATCGACGAAAACACCCAAAACAAGCTCGGAACAATAGTCGTCAGAGGAGACTCGATCGTAATGATATCCCCGCCGTAAACCCGTCAAAAAACAGATGATGTAGATGGAAAGAGTTTGAGAAAGACACTTGCCTAGTTAGGAGGTTTATATTCTATTATGTAGTAGTTTTTCTGCACGATGTCGGAGCTAAAGAAGATAATGGAGGAGATTAGCGAACTCAAGAAGAGGATTGAGAGGCTCGAGGACGCTATACTTACGGAGGATGACCTAGAGGCAATCGAGGAGGCTGAAATGGGGTATGAAGAGGGAAAGACCTTCAGCCTAGAGGAAGCTAGGAAACGTCTCCTAGATGAAGTATAGAGTCGTTCTTTCAAGAAGGGCATACAGGACGCTTGAGACATTAGATAAGACTGTGAGAAAACGGATTGTGGAGAAGCTTGACGAGCTGGGAGATAACCCTTACCCACGGGGCTGTATAAAGATACACGAAAAGAATGATATCTATAGGATAAGAGTGGGCGACTACAGAGTATTGTATAATATAAAATAGACAACAAACAGACTACAATCCTAATCATAAAAATAGACCATCGGGAAACAGTCTACCGCTAGTCATTAACAATCACTGGACGAGACGTATACATCCTAAGAGAGGATTGGAGGGTTCTGATGATGAGCCAGGGTTAAGGGTTTTGACATGGGTCCGTTGATAAAAAGGCATTAATCCTAGCTTTGCGAATGGTGGTGGGATAGCGAATGGTTAAGGGAACTCCTTCGATGGGCAAATACAACAAGCCCCAGCACATACGCTGCAGAAGATGCGGACACCGCAGCTTCCACAAGTCGAAAAAGAGATGCGCCTACTGCGGATACCCCTCACCAAAGTGGAGAAGCTACAACTGGCTCAGCCCCAAGAAACGCTGACAACAGCCATAAAAACATCCAAAGACACCAATTAGACAGGCGGGGGTAGCCAAGTCTGGTCAAAGAGGCCCACAAACATCCACGAGGGCCGTGAAAGCGGCGGGCTTAAGATCACGTGAGTGGAAACCCGCTCCCGAAGGGGTTCGTGGGTTCGAATCCCACCCCCCGCATCATGTTACGCTCATCATCGTAAGGCTGTCTGTTTCTCCGTCCTGAATTTTCTTGAAAGCCTGATAACTGCTAGAAGAGAAAAGAGCCATAGTAAAATTATTGTGAGGTTGGTTGGTGAGAACATGATGTATGGCATTGCCTCTCCAACGTTTTCCACAATAACTGAAAGCCTTTCTCTGATGTCGTTGAGTGCTTGGGAGTAGGCTGAAGACTCTCTTGGCAGAGTGGCTACCGTTGAAAGTCTCCCAACAATGGTGTTCAGGTCTTTGTTGATTAGGTTGAAGTCTGTTCTTGTGGTGGGGAAAATCCAGACTGGGTTGCCTTCTTGAGGCATGTATTGGAGCGCCTGCTTCACATAGCTAACCATGTCCTCGGCATATCCTGCTGACTGGGCCCTGCTGATGTATCCCACAGCTATGTCGAGCGGGTAAACATTTTGTATGTAGAGCGTGGTGAAAAGAGCGAGACCCAGCGCAATCCAAGACAAGACAACTATGTATGACTTCAACTTCTCACCAGCACCATCGTTATAGCGTACAGCGTGAGGAGTATTACTGCAAGCTCTACAGGCCCCAGCCAGGCGTAGGGCATAGAGTATCTCAGCTGTCCAGCGATGTTCAACAGGGCCCGTCTAGAATCTTCATATGTTGCATGATAGAGCTCGACATCCCCCTCCAGCTTGATGGCAGACTCGAGTCTGTTTTTGATATGCTCCAAGTCGTTCCTGATATGGCGCAGTTCCGTCAGAGGTGTTGGCAAAATCCACACAGGGTTACCTTGATCTGGAATGAGCTTGAGAGCCCTGTCCACGTAGGTTAGCGAGTCATCCATCTCTGCCGCCGTTGACGCATTGACGAGGAGGCCTACAGCAAGCTCCATAGGATAGGCTTTGCTAGCATATGATGTCACAGCCGCTGGTACTGTGACTACCGCAAGTGTTATGATGATGAGTTTTCCGAGAAATGGGTGGGGTTTTGCCATGGGTGATTTAGCTGGTTTTCTATGTGCTATGGTGGCGAATCCTACGCATAGATGGGATGCTGAAAACAGTGTTGTCAAGGGGAGGAAGTAGTAGGCACGGCTGTAGAATGCATAGAGCGATCCATACAGGGAGTAGAGGCCGATGAGTATGTCGGCGAGGGCGAGCCAATGAAAAGGCGGCACATACATAAGCCCCTTCCAGTCACCTCCTCTACCGACGATACCGTATTTTGGTGTTCTTTCAAAGGATATATCGCCTCTAAAGAATGCATGAACAACCGCTATAGAGTTGTTCACAGAGGTACCGGTGCCCCATATTATCAGCATGAAAACATCCTTGAGAAAATCTGACATGCCTCCAAAAGTTTTTCTGAGAAAGACTGGGGCCAAAAGGAGTAGGGAGAGGGTGACAGTCACCGGGTAGAGTGACATGAAGACTAATATGCTGTGGCTTTGCTGTAGGATGCCTGACCTGATAACCAGCGGGACCATCATGACTTGGACTGTGAGCAGGAGCTGGGCCAGATGCCTTGTCAAGTGGATGAATGCATGGAACCTGGCTAAGGGAGGTATCTTTGCCTGTAGCACATGTTTTAGATACCTTACCGTGGTCTGTATAGCGCCGAAGGCCCATCTATATTGCTGTCGTCGAGCAGCGTTTATCTGGACAGGAATCTCGGCGGGGGCCTCAAGTTCATCAATGTAAACCAGTCTCCATCCCCTCAGCTGGGCCCTGTAGCTCAGGTCGATGTCCTCCGCCAATGATGGGAACCAGCCACCGGCATCCTCTATGCAGCTACGTCTCCAAACACCTGCTGTGCCGTTGAAGTTGAGGAACAGGCCTGCGGCGTCTCTACCCCGCTGCTCCACCGAAAAATGCAGGTCAAGAGCAAGCGCCTGAGCTCTCGTGAGTAAGGAGTATTCTCGGTTTAGGTGGCCCCAGCGCACCTGCACAAGCCCTACACTGGGGTCGGAGAAGTATGGCAGTGTTTTTCTGAGGAAATTTCTCGGCGGCACGAAGTCAGCGTCGAAAATTGCTATAAACTCTCCTGTCGACTTGCTTAGAGCGTTCTGGAGGGCTCCAGCTTTGAAATCCTGTCTACCGGCTCTCTTGAGATGAATGATGTTGAAACCTTTTCTGCTATATTCTTCTACAAGCCGTGCGCATATCTCGGAGGTGTCGTCATCAGAGTCGTCGGCCACGATTATCTGCAGCTTCTCCCTAGGATAGTCGAGGCTGCAGACCGAATGGATTAAACGCTCTACGACATAACGCTCGTTGTAAATAGGGAGCTGCACAGTAACGTTTGGCAGACCATCTAGCCGAGGCACCGATTCTCTCCTATACCCTCTCGCCAAAGCTAATAGGTGCATGTAAGCAAGGGTGTACACCGGTAAAGCAGCTGAAACAAATATGAAGAAGACGAGAAGGAGGAAGTGGAGAAGTGACACGGCCGATGAGTTTGAAAATATGCATTAAGGTTTTTCCCAAAATTCAGCTTTTGGAAAAAATGTTAAATAATATAAGGCTTGGGAAGCGGCAACGTGGAACTGCATCCGCCCCTCGTTTTAGCCGAGCCTTCTCAAGATAGAGACCACGAGATTTTCGGAGTTTGTCGCGGCATTGGGCTACGGTTTAGGGGACTTAATCTCGTGGGCGAGGGGATGGGCATAGGGGGAGTTATAGGGCTGGTGGGGCGGAAAGCTGTTTTCCCACTAAAGGAGGAAACATACATGCTTCCACACAATCAATTGCGTAAAAAATTTCATCTCAACGGACTATCTATAAAGTATTGGCGTGGAGTCGAAGTTGAGAGACCATACAAGATAATGCGAGAGACTCTTTCACCTCTTTACATAAAGAGCCGATGGTTTAGACCCTTCTACAAACTATTGATGGCTGGCAGGAGCTTAGCAATGTTGAGAAGCCGCTACACAGTAATAGGCACGCTTGGAACAGTGGAGGCAAGATATAGGCTCGGTGACAAGACAGTTGACGTAGAAATATCTGTCAACCCATTTAAGAAGATATCAATCCTCGTCGCCAACGAGCTTTCAGGCAGGCTCTTCACAACCATGGAGATAGACGGACGTATTATCAACAATATACCACCCTGGCTCGAGGTGGACGAACCTGTAAGATTCCATTCGCCGTCGCTTCGTCTCTCCATGCATTTGTCGCCCGTTGACGGCTGCAAGATGTTTATAGGCAGAGAGGTTCTCGGAAAGAGGCTTGACTGGGCTGGAGCCAGCTATCAGTTATCAGATGGTGTCGAGAAGATTAGTTATAGGGTGTCTTTTGATTGGTCGACGTAGCTCTCGTTTTTCCCTATTTCGACGACGGCCGCTCAAAAGCCTTCAAATTCCCACCGCTTGGTATAGGTTACATATCATCATACCTAAGAGAACATGGGTACAGCGTCAAAATCGTTGACTGCACCTTCAAAAATATGGATGACGCAGTTAGGCAGGCATCTGGTGCACGTGTTGTGGGAATATACAGCATGCTTTCAATGGTGAACAACGCTATACAGATTGCGAGAAGAATCAGAGACAGGTGCGAGGTCCTAGTCGCTGGGGGACCAATGCCATCAGCATACCCAGCCAAGTTCCTCGACGACTTCGACATCGTAGTGCAAGGAGAAGGGGAGATAACCATGCTCGAGCTGATGGAGACGCTTGACAGGAGTGGGAGACTAGATAATGTCCGCGGACTATATCTGGCAAAACGTGTTGTTAAATCATCAGCAGTAGCTGAAGTTGCGAACGGGGGAGGCATGTACTACACGGGCCCACGTCCTCTTGTGAAAGATTTGGATATCCTCGGTTTTCCGGATAGGTCGCTGTATGACAACGAGACATATAAACGATACTATCTGAGAAACTATGGCTACACCATGACCTCTATGATCGCTTCGCGGGGTTGTCCTTTCAGCTGTTCTTTTTGCTGGCGCCCCGACTACGGGAGGGTTTACAGAGTTAGGAGACCGGAGCGGATAGTGGATGAGATGGAGGAGATTAGGTACCGGTTCGGTTATGAGAGAATATGGTTCGCGGATGAGCTCTTCATAGCCAACAAGAAACACGTCATCAAAATCTGTGAAGAAATCATCTCGAGGAAGCTGGATGTGTTGTGGGAGTGTTTGGCGCGGGCGGACCTTATCGACGACGATGTAGCCAAATACATGAGGAAAGCTGGATGCCACAAGATAATCTTCGGACTCGAAGCAGGTGACGACAGAACCCTCAAACTCATGAACAAGCAGCTGACAGTCAAGCAGTCCGAAAAAGCTGTGAAAACAGTTGTCAGACACGGGATAAAGGCGGGAGGATTCTTCATACTTGGATATCCAGGCGAAACCACCGAGACCATGCTCAAGACGATAAAGTTCGCCTCTAGGCTGCCGCTTGACTATTTCTCCATGACCATACCCTACCCTCTGCCGGGAACAAAGCTCTACGAGCAGGTGAAGGATAGAATGATTTCAGAGGAGTGGGAGAAGCCCGCCCACGGCTACGACCACAAGCTCCTCTTCAAACACGACTTCACTGTTGAGAAGCTCAAGTATGGAATGCGCAAGGCTGTGCTTCAGGCCAAGCTCAGAAAAAAGCTCGGGCCATTCTACTTCGCCGTCAAGCCTTGGGAATGGTACACCGACTACAGATTCAAGAAAATGAGTTAGGCCGCCTTGAGATGTCAACAGCAGTGGCTATAAGCGCTATGTTCTGTGGGAGTGCAAGTGGATAACCGGCCACAGCAGAGAAAACAAGGAGCGTCAACGCCGAGGTCATGCATGCAATCTTAAACCCCGGCCCCGAAACAGCCCAGACTGATAACACTACCTCAAACGCGCCAAGAGCAAAGATAGATGGATAGAGCGGAAGATAGGTGAATAACGGCTTTGTCACTGTATTAGCTGTGAGGTAGGCGGCGAAGTGGTAAGGGTTTCTCAACGCATCCAGTCCCCATTCAAAGAAGGGATAAGCCAGTCCACCCCTCAGCAGTAAGCGTGTGAAAAAATTCTCGGAATGCAGCATACTCACAAGCAGGGCAACCGATATAGCCAGAATGCCGACGCTCTGCGGCTCGGCTATTGGTTCAAGCGGTTTCACGAAAGCCCAGTAGTAGGTCAGCAGGGCCGCCGAGATGGATAGGCCTGCAGCTCTCGGACCTGCGACAATAAGCACGGCGGCTGCTAGGTGGGCTACCGCGGCTATCTGGGGCAAGGGGATTTTGTGCACAAACCGGGCGGGCTCAGCAAAAAGGGCAACCGCCCAGAGAAGATGTGTGGTAGAGAGGCCGCTTAGCAGAAGCCACCACATTCTCTCCATTTGACTAGCCCTCTCAAGAAAGCTGTCCTCCAAATCACAGCAAGCCATGCTATCGAAAGAATAAACTTGAACCAAAGACGCGCCACGTTGTCCACGGCATGTATCTCCTCGATAATCGAGGGCCTGAGGAGATAGAGTTGCTGGGGTAGAGAAAGGTTGGCAACCGAGAACAGGAGAGGTATTATCCAGAGCAGTTTTGAGGACAACCGCTTGTCAAGGAAAATTACTAGAGTCAGGATGATGAAAAGATTCTGCTCAGAAACCCATGGACGGAGACTGAAGAAAACCAGACAACTAAACAGCGCAAGCCTAAGGGTCTTGGCATCGTCGGCAGGCGGATACAGAAATCCTACGGCCATAAGCAGAAGGACTGACGTCGGGGCAAGGAGGCCCAGAAAGGTTAGTTGATCAGGGAGGAAATACGAGCCTGTAAAGATTTCAACTACGTTGAACAGTGAGAGTCCCCCAGCCGGTTTGAGCCAGTTGCCAAGCCCGTTGATAACCGTGTCCAATGGCCACCGCAACATCGTGAACGGTATGAGAAACATCAGAAGTGTTACCAGCGACAGCACAATTACGAAGGTAAGGGCATTTTTTGGGCGAAAGTGACTAAACTTTCCGACGTAGCTGGGTAGAAGTGGGAGAGCCAGAGGCTTAATCATAAAGGAGAGGGCGAGCATGAGCGGTGCTGTTCCCCATGTCGTTGGATAAAGAAAAGGCAAGACTGCTAGCAGTGTGGCTATGTTGTCGGGTTTTCCCCAAGATGATGTCACTAGGAGGATGAAGGGATTAAACAGGAAGAATTTGGCATCGCATCCGCGTAGATATGCGAGATAGCTGAGGGCTATGTTTGCGAGGATTATTGGAATCTTGGTTACTAGGTTGAAGAGGAATATGTGGCCGTTGGATATGGCGTAGGCGAAACCGTTGTAAAGGGCCCATAGAGGTGTTTCGCCGATGCCTTGGACAGTCTGTCCATAACCCATGGAGAGAACCCCCTCCAGCACACCACCCAAGTAAGGAGACGACCCCTGCACAACATTCCTACCCGCCACATAGCCTACTCTAAAGTCATATCCATGGGCTAGGAACGTTGCTAACCCAAGCTGTATAGCGAGAGATAGCGCGAATTTTTTCGGTCCTATGGCTTGAATGTAACTTTGCACATTCTGGAGCAACTACTTTCCCATCATCTTTCTCAGCTGAAACGCCGTGACAGCCATAGCTATCTGGACTATGAGCAGAATGATGTAGGAGTATCTGAAGGGCGGGCAGAGGAGTGGGCATGAAAAGCTGCTGGTGGACCCGATCGGCGTTATTCCGTAGAGATATAGTGCGAATTCCATCGGTGATATGTTTATGGTGAATGCTGTGAGTGGGTTTAGGAGAAGAGCTAGTGTTTGTAGAACGGCCCAAACCAATACAGCTCCAACACCCCTACCTATAGCCACCAAACCCAGAAGTATAACATCCACCAACGTAAAAACAACCAAGGCATAACCATGTCCGTTCACTGGGTTGTCGTACCAGAGAAGACCGTCAGAAGCCAGAATAAGCCCACGAAGAATAATCGAGACCCCCAAAAAAGCCAGCAAAACGGCACGTAAATTCATGACCAACAGAATGTAACCACAATAGATAAGATTTATCCCAAATCAAAGCGCATAACATACACAGAATGTAAATAATTTCTCAGTCTACTACCAATCAATATACAAACTTACATTGTTCCTTTTGTTGACGGAGGTTCGTTTGTCCGTGGTTCATGCTCGATTGCTTGTTTAATGGCTTGGGCGAGTGCTTTGAAGGCCGCTTCCACTTTGTGGTGGTCGTCCATACCTGATAGGACACGGATGTGGATTGTTGCGTTTAGCGAGGTTGTGAAGCTTTCGAGGAAGTGTGTTATCTCGGAGACGGGGATGTCCTCGACCGTGTCTAGCACGGTTTTGAGCTTTATGACTGGTTTGGGTCTTTTGACGAGGTCGACGGCTGCGAGGGCGAGGGCCTCATCCATGGGAACTATGGCGTAGCCGAAGCGTTTGATGCCGACTCGGTCGCCCAAAGCTTTGTCAAAAGCCTGTCCAAGCACGATGGCCGTGTCCTCGACAACATGGTGCCTCATGTCACCTTCTGCGTGAAGCGTGATGTCTATGAGGCTGTGCTTGGCCAGGGTTGTTATCATGTGGTCGAGGAACCTGTAGCCCGTGGATGCTCTGCAGACTCCTGTGCCGTCGAGAGTTATCTCAGCGGATATACGTGTTTCCCTTGTTTCTCTAAATGCTTTGCCTGTTCTGGTCATTTTCTTTCTGGGCTCCCTGTGTGGTCATGATTTCTTCGAGGGGGAGTATGAGGTTGGGCTCGTGGACGACGAGTCCTTGGGCGAGTTTGCGGAGGGTTGGAAGGATTTTGAGGAACTCGTTTTTGGGGATGACGGTGTTGATGGCGTACCAGCCTTTGTTGGAGAGCTGGCTGATGGTGGGGCTTTTAAGAGCAGGAAGAGAAGTGAGAAGCTTCTCCAAATTCTCCTCATGAACGTTGACGAAGATGTGCAGCTTCTTACCGCTTTCAACCACGCCCTTCAACAACGTCAAGATGTCGAGTATTTTCTCGCGTTTGACTGGGTCGTTGAAGGATTGTTTGTTGGCTACTAGGATTGCTGTTGACTCGGTTATGGTCTCTATGGGTGTGAGATTGTTCTGCTCGAGGGTTATGCCTGTTGCCGATGCGTCGACTATGATGTCCGCCTCCTCGGGCGGCTTTGCCTCTGTGGCTCCGAAGCTGAGATAAACTCTCACCATGTTGTTCTCACCCTTTCTCCACCATGGCGTGATTATCATGGGCTGCTGGTCGCCGTAGATTTTTCTGTAGACAGGTTTTGAGGCGATGTATGATGCGGCTGTGTTGAGGTATTCGGTTGATATTTTGAGCGGTTTCTTGGCCCTTGCGTATTCCTCGATGTATTGGTCGAGGGTTTTGTGGGGTGAGTTTTTCGGCGCCGCGATGACGAGTTTGACGTACCCGTATTCGAGGTCGAGAAGCTGAAGCACGTCTGCACCAGTCTCCCGCACCCAGTCAACACCCGTTATCCCGATGTCATATGCGCCGCCTGCGACAAAGACCGGTATCTCCTGTGGCCGGAGTATCTTGACCTCGATGTCCCTGTCGTCGACGACGGGCCTGTATGTGCGCTCCGCTCCCCGTAGTCTCAGCATGGCCTTGGCGAGAAACTCCTGCGTAGCCGTTTCGAGAGAACCTTTTGGGACTGCGAACTTTATGATTGGCAAGCGTCTTACCGTCTCCTATGCCTGTTTTTAGGTTTGCGTCAGAATGTTTTTTATCCGGTGCATGTGCTGTGGTGGGGTTGAGGGCGCTGGTTCTCCACTACGGTGTCGGCAACGTTTTCAGCGTCTCCCATGCCCTTAAACGGCTGGGGCTTGAAGCTGTTGTCTCCGAGAAACTTGTCAAAGAGATTGACTGCATGGTTTTGCCCGGTGTGGGAAGCTTCTCGGCCGCGGCTGAAAGAATTGCGCCCATGAGGGATGAGATTGTGGATATGGTTAGGGAAGGCGTCCCCACTCTCGGAATCTGCCTCGGCATGCAGTTGTTTTTTGAGGAGAGTGAGGAGGGGCCGGGAAGGGGGCTCGGCGTCTTCGGAGGCAGGGTTGTCATGCTTCCACCATCTGTGAAAAGACCTCACATGGGATGGAGCATGCTTCACGTGAAGCGCGAATCACCGTTGCTCGATAACGTGGGCCACCCGTGGGTCTACTTCAACCACAGCTACCACCCAAAGCCATCCAACCCCCAGCTGGTTCTCGCAGAAGCAAACCACGGCATAGACTTCCCCGCGGTAGTGGGGTTCGGAACGGTTTATGGAACACAGTTTCATCCCGAGAAAAGCTCCGTGGCGGGCGAGAAAATACTGCGAAACTTCGTCAAAATTGTTAGGGGCTGAGTTTTCGGTAGAAGCATGTTTTGTTGCCTGTGTGGCAAGCGGGGCCTGTTGGCTTGACGATGTAGAGAACTGTGTCGCCGTCGCAGTCAACACGCACCTCGACCACATGCATTATGTTACCGCTCTCCTCACCCTTCTTCCACAGCCGCTGCCTGCTCCTGCTCCAGAAATGCGCAAACCCTGTCTCAAAAGTTAGGCGAAGGGCCTCGGCGTTGGCGTAAGCCACCATCAAAACCTCCCGAGTATCCACATCCTGCACAACAACCGGCACAAGACCGCCGGCGTCAAACTTCACATCCCCTATGTTCACAGCCTCACCTCCACACCACGGTCCCGCAGAAACCTCTTAACATCAGAAACCGTGTAAACACCGAAGTGGAAAATCGAGGCAGCGAGGGCCGCGTCCGCGCCAGCCTCAGCGAAAACCCTGTAAATGTGCTCGGGAGAACCTGCGCCCCCGCTCGCTATCACCGGAACATCAACTGCTTCGACAACCTTTCTCGTCAACTCTATGTCGTAGCCGCTCTCCGTCCCATCCATGTCGATGCTCGTCAAAAGTATCTCGCCAGCGCCAAGCTCCGCCGCCCTCCTCGCCCACAAGACAGCGTCCAACCCTGTGGGAGATGTGCCGCCGTAGATGTAGACCTCGTATCCGCTAGGCATCTTGTCGCTGCGTTTCGCGTCGATGGCGACGACCACGCACTGGGCGCCGTAAGTCTCGGATAGTCTTTTGACGAGGGTGTTGTCTTTGACGGCTGCGGTGTTTATGGAGACTTTGTCGGCCCCGTTTTGGAGGACGGTGTCTGCGTCTGACATGGTTCTGATGCCGCCGCCCACGGTGAAGGGGATGTTTATCACCTCGGCCACGCTTCTCACCACGTTGACTAATATGTCGCGGTTCTGCCGCGAGGCTGAGATGTCGAGGAAGACAAGCTCGTCAGCCCCCTGGTCCGAGTAGTTTGCCGCCAGCTGCGCGGGGTCTCCTGCTACGCGGAGGTCCACAAACCTCCGGCCCTTCACAACTTTGCCGTTGTCGACGTCGAGGCATGGAATTATCCGTTTAGCCACCAACTCCAGCTCACCAACCTGTCTAACGATGCTTTAAAGCATGCACGGCCTCCCTCATGCTGAGGCGGCCTTCGTAAAGTGCTTTGCCCACAACAGCGCCCGCGAAGCCTGTGTCCCGGAGGAGGAGAAGGTCCCTGACCGATGATATGCCGCCGCCGACAACCATGTATTGTCTCAGCTCCTCGTCGACGGTTAACAGGGTTGTGGGGTTTGCGCCCGCGAGTGTTCCATCGGCCGCGACGTCCGTGGCCAGGACATGTCTAAACCCGTCCGACAAAACCTGCTCCACAGCCTCTTTTAGACGAAGCCGCGTCCGCTCCCTCCACCCACGTGTAACAACCATGCCCGCTTCGTCGAAATCAAGAGCCACACACAGCTTATCAGCCCCGAGACTGCCTAGAAGCGTCAAAGCATCTTCACGCCTGCTAAAGTAGAGGCTGGATATTACGACTCTCGAGACCCCGGCGTCGACGAGGTCGAGGGCCTTGGCGATGTTTCTTACTCCGCCTCCTGCTTGGACACGGCCATGTGCAACGGCAGCAACCTGTCGCAGAAGCGCTGTGTTGTCTCCTCTCTCGAGGGCTGCGTCAAGGTCAACCACATGAACCCAGTCAGCCCCTTCATCCAGCCACCTCCCCGCAAACTCGGCCGGAGAACCATGATAAAACACGGCATCCTCCACACGGCCCCTCACAAGCCGGGCCACCCTGCCGTCTAAAAGGTCCACTCCCGCATACAGCTGGAACATTCATATGAGGTGGATGTTGGCTTGATTTATGACTATTCTATTCTTGGTGCTTGGTATAGTGTTATCTCCATATCCTTTATCCTACCCTCAATAATGATGGGTTTTGGGCTATTCTTTTGAGTGTCTTTACCAAACTCTTGAGGCCCTTCGCTGAATAATAGCCTAATCCCCTTTATACCCATCCTATTTATACCCTTTAAATACCTGATAAGATAGTGGAGGCCGAAATACTGTTTATCCACCTTTCCCCGTCCAGACACCTTCAAAGACCTCTCCAGAGACTTATTCCCATACTCAAGCTTAGAGCTAATAGATAAAACGCCATCTCTAAACGAGAACATAACATAGTCAAAATCCTTCTCAAACAGTCTGAGAGTGGATAAAAGCGTCTCGGTAGATAGCCTTACATCAGCTATAACAGGCTCAAAACCATTCAACAGAGAACCAATCTCGCTAACAGAGACCTCCTCTTCCTCCTTATATACAACATCACCAACCCTAATCCTTCCAAGCCTCTCCGAGAAATCATAGACAGCAACCCTGTCGTCAAAATTCTTAAGCCACTTCAGGGGATACTCGACACGACCTGTGGCATGAGTATGTGTTGGTGTTCAGAAAGGTGGTGTAGATGACAAGGTTCTATGCCGACGTACATCGGAAAAAAGACGAGACGAACTACAGAATTACATTCACCACCGATGGTGAGGCTTTTAGACATGTTGATTCTCCGACGAAGATTCCGGCGGAAGCTGGCGACAAGGTTTACGTAGATGTCTTACCGATAATGCATACAGATGGCTTCATAGAGCTTCTTAGGAGAGGAGCTGAGGTCTATTATCTCAGGCGGCTTACGCTGATTAAGGCCACTAGACAGAGGCTGGGGATTACATCCAAGTCTGCGAAGACAGACATAAAAATCCTGATGATGGTTGAGGAGAGGTGTTTCAAAGCGGTTGATGAAACCTATCTGATAATGCGGGAGAAGGCCTCGACCTTCAGAAGCCTCCAGAGGACTCTTCAACAGTATAAGAATCGTTTAGAGGCTGCTTCTGAGGACGAGAGAGAAGACCTCCTCGACATGGTCAAAATCACTGAGAAGAAACTCCATAGACAGGCAAAAAGGATAGTAGAAGAGGCTGAGAGGAGATACCCAGTCTACAGTATACTCGTCGACGAACTACGCATATATGGCGATAACCACCTACTCTCACAGGAGGCCTTGGCAGAAATTATGATGTATGTTAACCCACGATGGGGCTGGAGGAAAACCGCAAACTTCTTCGGCCTATTCAAAAACACCAACAAGAAGAAAAAGAAGAGATACAACGGCCAAGCAAGAAAAGCATTAGAAAGACTAACTATCGCAGTCTACAAGATAAAAACGGATGACTTGACAGCGAAGTTGCAGAAGACATTACTCCGGCAAATCTGGCTGACAATCCGACAGGAAACCCAAGAGAGGCTGGCAGGCATACCGGCCTAACAACAGGGATAAAACCCAAAAGCCGGTATGACGCTTGATTTGACGTATCCGGCATTTTGCTGGATACGACAACCCATAAGACGTCCGGCCTCTTTTGGGTTTCCTAGATGTTGTTTGGTGGTTGCCTGCCAGCCAACCACTCCCCTATTTTTTCCCTTCTTTAATTCTGGTTCATGTTAAAGCGGCTGTAGATGAGTGAAGTAGCGATGTTTAAGGGGCCGAACTTTGATTGTTGTTAGTAAGAATGCTGTGAGGCTGAATTCTCCTTTTTTATGAACTCATATTAAAATTATTTTAGGCTATCTCCGGTTATACATGTTTTGAGCACCGAGGTCAGAGCGTTCAATGATTCACAGTGGAATCATGGTTAATTTATAGTGTTTAAATTAACCATATGCAGTGAGTATGGGTTGGATGCGGCTGAGTTTGTTGACAGGGTTGTGACGGTTGACTATGTTGGGAGAGGTGTTGTGAAGAGTCTTTACGCTGCTGCGAGAGGGCTTGTGGATGAGCCGCTGTGTGGTAGAGCTGCTGAGCTGTTGTCGAGGGCGAGGGGTGTTGCCGTGGCGACGGGGTTTCCCATCATCAGGTTTGGTGGGGCCCCCGAGTCTGATGGTCTCTTGTCTTCGGTGCTTTTTGCGCGATGGCTTGAGGAGAGAGGCGGATGGTCGGTGCTCTTCGTGGACAAGGGGTTTGAGAAGATTGTGGAGGCGGGTCTGAAGGCCGCTGGGGCCAGGTCGTCTACAGCAGAAACTGCGCCACATGGAGCCGGAGAAAAAACATTAACACGGATTGTCGAGGAAGCTGGGGCCGACCTTCTGGTTGCAGTTGAAAGGCCAGGTGCAAACAAACATGGTCAATACCATAACAGCGTCGGTGAAAACATCACAGCATACATAGCGCCGCTTGACAAGGTTTTCGAGAAGCTCAGCGGCTCTGGCAGGCCCTTCATCGCTGTCGGCGACGGCGGAAACGAGGCGGGAATGGGGTTGATAAAAGAAGCCGTTGAGAAACATGTCCCATATGGGGGGATGTGTAGATGCCCTTGCTCCGGCGGCATCGCCTCAGCCACAGCGGCCACACACCTTGTCGTCGCATCCATATCTGACCTCGGACTCTACGGCGCAATGGCCCTCGCAGACAACCAAGCATTCCAGAAAGTATTCAAAAACATTCGACAAGCCGCCAAAGCCCTATTCACAGCTGGCTGCGTGGACGCCTTCCGCGGACCCCACAACCCCGGTGTAGACGGGATGGGGTTGGACGCTGTTGAGGCTGTTGCAGCGATTTTAGCGAGAATCGGTGTTCGAGAAAAGTAAAGTGTTTTGATGCTTTGCAGATATATATCAGGGTGTTACTGGATGGTTTACATGGCTGAACTGGATGAGAGGCTTTCGACTGGCAACCCGCGGCTCGACAAAATGCTCGGCGGAGGACTCATAAGGGGAAGAACCTACTTGGTGACAGGTGAGACAGGGGTAGGAAAAACCATTCTCTCGCTGCAGTATCTCCTCAACGGGCTTACGCAGAACGAGACATGTGTCTATGTCACCATCGATGAGAGGGTTGAAGGTGTTTTGCGTGGGGCTGAGTCGTTGGGATGGAATTTCTGGGCCTTCATGGAGGCTGGACGCTTCATACCGCTTGAGCTGAGGCTATACGCAGCCGAGGCACGTAAATACGGCAAGGAGAGCAGAGCATTCGTCGACGCCATATACAACGCGACAAGAGGACGGAGATTCACGAGACTTGTTCTCGACCCCGTCTCAGCTCTTGCTCAGGGAGCCAAGGACGAGTTCTACGTCCGCGAATACCTCCGCGAAATCATCACCATGATTGAGGAAAGGTTCGGCGTCACCACGCTGATGACCACAGACATCCCCACAGGCTCCAAGAAGATGAGCAGGTTCATGCTGGAGGAGTTTCTCGCATCAGGCGTCATAGTTCTCGGTGTGAAGCAGATCGGCGGCAGCCTCGTCCGCACAATCTACGTAAGGAAAATGAGGTGGAGCAGCATGGACTCCACGATGTATGTCTTCACCATAGAGCCTGAGAAAGGCATCGTGATTCGGCAGCCCTTCGACGAATACATCAAATCTCTCCAGCCACAGCCAAGCTTTGGAAAAACCTTGGCCGATGTCTAAACTCTTTTTAAGCCGCGTGGGCCCATACCCTTCACAGGGTTGGACCCGGGTCTGGAGGAGTATCGGAGCAATATTCTCAGAGAGGTTGACCGTGTTTACGCGGTGGCCTCGGCATATAGGGAGAGGACACGTGAGCCGTTGCCTTTTGTTGAGACGGTTTTCGCGGACCGGATGGAGGAAAGAGTTGAGCTGTTGGTGGGGCCGCATGGCGTCGCCGAGAAAATTAGAAGGCTGCGGGAACGGCTCTCGGGAATAGAGCTCGCGTTCAAGCTCTGCGAAGAAATAGTTTACTCAAGCCTCGGAGCAGAGTCCGAGGAAAAAGTCATCCACCAAGCCGTATGCACAGCCCTCGCCGTCCTAACACCTCCATGCATCACAGCAGCGCCCTCCGAGGGAATTTCACATGTCCGCATAAAGGAAAACGACGACGGAACACGGTATCTCGCAGTCTACTTCGCGGGCCCGATTAGGGCGGCGGGCGGCACAGAGCTCGCCAGCGTCGTCGTCCTCGCAGACTATGTGCGTAGGCTTCTGGGGCTTGACAGGTTCAAGGCACGCGAGGAAGAGGTTAAACGATTTGTCGAAGAGCTCCGCACCTACATAAGGCATGTGGGCAGGTTTCAGTACAGCGTTCCCGACAAATTGATTGCCTATGCTTACCGGATGACGCCTGTCGAGATAAGCGGTGTAGCCACGGATGAGATACCTGTCCCCTCCTTCCGCGACCTCGAACGCATCGAGACAAACTATCTACGCGGCGGCGCATTAAGAGTTGTCAACGACGGCATAGTCGGCCGAGCCAAGAAGGTTTTGAACACCGTCCGCTCGATGAAGATGTCTGGCTGGGACTGGGTCGAGGAACTGGCCAAAGCATCCATCAAGAAAGAGGAAAACGGGGAAGAGGGTTCTCTCGAAGTCATAGGAGGAAGACCTGTTCTCTCACTAGCCGATAGGTTCGGCGGCTTCCGGATAAGGTATGGCCGAGCCTTCTCCACAGGAATGGCCGCATACGGCATACATCCCTTGACTATGCGTGTTCTGAAAGGATACATCGTGACGGGAACACAGTTGAAGACCGATTTCCCTGGAAAAGGCGGAATAGTCACACCAGTCGACGTCATCGAGCCACCCGTCGTCAAAACACGTAGCGGAGACGTGGTCAAGCTCACCTCCGAAGAAACCTTCAGAAAAATAGCCGACTCGATAGATAGGGTGCTTTTCCTCGGCGACATCCTTGTCTCGGTCGGTGACTGTGTGGAGAACAACGTTGAGCTGAGGCCCGCGGGCTACTGTGAAGAATGGTGGCTGAAGGATTATCTCAACATGGTTGCTTCGCATGGATTGGAGAACGTAGCCGAGAAGACGGGCATTCCGCTGAAGCGTCTCAAACTGTTTGCCGCAAACCCGTTCACCGCCAAGCCCACAGCCGAAGAAGCGCTCACGCTAAGCATCCATACAGGCATCCCCCTGCATCCAAGCCACCTACACTTCTGGACAAACATCACAACACATCAAATCAACCAGTTGAGAACATGGCTCAAAACAGGACTCATGCATCATGGAGAAAAACATGTCTACAGACTCGACCCAGACATCAAACAAATACTCGAAGCCATCCTGCTCGAACACCGGATAATCGATGGAAAAATCATCCTCTCAGAACAAGACCAAATTGTGTTGTCCACGTTGCTCAGGCCTGGTGAAGAGTTTGAGCCATTTACAGATGAGGGCCCGCTCCAGTTTATCCATAGGATATCTGGTGTGGAGGTGCGTGATAAACGGGGGTCGAGCTTGACGGCGAGGATGGGGCGACCTGAGAAAGCTGGCCCACGTAAAACAAGCCCCGCCGTCCACTTCCTCTTCCCCATCGGTCTCGCGGGCGGAGCCACACGTGATATAGTGTCCGCGAAAACCAGCATCGTCACAGTAGAGCTTGTGACACGTCTCTGCATCAACTGCGGCAAAATAGGCTGGAGAGAAACATGCAGCGAATGCGGCTCCTACACCACGTTATACGGAGTCTGCAGAAACTGCAAAAAACAGTTCACCGAATTTGTGGAGAAATGTGACAAATGCGGCGAAGACGTAGTTTTCTCGGCTAAGCAGGTGGTGGACCTACGTGCTGAGCTTTCCGCGGCTTTGCAGAAAATAGGGGAGTCTGCGCCTCCTCGGCTGAGCGGTGTTAAGGGGTTGACGAGCCGTGTGAAGGCTCCTGAAAGCTTTCTGAAGGGTTTGCTGAGGGCGCGCTACGGCCTCTATGTTTACAAGGATGGAACCGTAAGGTTTGACGCGACCAACGCTCCGTTGACCCATTTCACGCCGCGGCAGATAGGTGTCTCTGTCGAGAGGCTGCGCAGCCTCGGATACCTGCATGACGTCTTCGGAAACCCGCTTGTATCCGATGAACAGGTTCTCGAGCTTAAGCCACAGGACATTATCCTCAGCAGGAAAGCGGCGGAGCATCTTGTCAAAGTTTCACGCTACATCGACGACTTGCTCAAACACGCGGGTCTCGAGAAACTCTACAACCTTCGGGACATCGGCGACCTCGTCGGACAGCTTGTCGTAGGCCTTTCTCCACACACATACGTCGGCGTCGTGGCACGGGTGATAGGGATGCTGGACGCAGACCTCAACTTCGCTCACCCCGTTTTCCACGCAGCCAAACGACGCGACTGCGACGGCGATGAGGACAGCGTCATGCTTCTCGCAGATGTTTTGATGAACTTTTCACGTCTCTACATCCCCGACCGCATAGGCGGAAAAATGGATACCCCCCTTCTCGTTACACGGATTGTGTATCCAGAGGATGTTGACGAGCAGGCCCATAACGTCGATGTGTGGAGCAGCATACCAGCCGAGTTCTACCAAATGTCTCTACGTAGAGCCAAGGGAAGCGAATACAGGCCGCTTGTCCATATCCTCGGCGATGACCTCGCCGCAGGCTATGGGGGAACAGGCATCATGTACACACATCCACAGGCCGCGTTGAACGTTCCTGACATCGTCTCAGCCTATAAATCACTGGAATCCATGCTTGAGAAGATTTCAGGGCAGCTTGCTTTAATGGACAGCCTCGACGCGGTGCGTGACGCGGGCCTCGTCGACAGCATCGTCTCCTCACACATTCTACCCGACATCTTGGGAAACGTGAAAGCCTTCATGGTGCAGAGCTTCCGCTGCAAGAAATGCAACAAAAAATTCCGGAGGCTACCTTTGACGGGGAAGTGTCCGAGCTGTCAGACCGATTTGTCGCTAACAGTTTTCCGGGGAAACGTGGAGAAATACATCGAGCTCGCGAAACAGATGGCTGAGAAAAACATACGAAACACCTATCTCATCGAGAGGACGCTCGCCGCTGTCGAGAACGTTGTCGACCTCTTCACCGCCTCGAAGAAACCCGTTGAGAAAACTGTTCAGACAAGGCTCGAGGCCTTCGCAGCTGAGTAGAGATGATAAACCCCAGAGCCTATCTAACATCGGTTAAGAACGTGAGGAAAGGGCTGGAGACACGGTCCAAAATCATAACCGTTCTCGAGGAGGGAGAATGCTCAGCTATCGAGATCAGCAGAAAAACAGGTCTTCCGCTTCATGTTGTCCGTCACCATCTCAAGAGGCTGACGCATGACAAGATTGTGGAGAAAAGGGGAAGAGGCCGAGGTGTGCGGTGGAGGCTTACAGGGGCTGGTCAGGCTTCTATAGAAGAGGCTGTGGGCTAAAGTGGGAACAGGGCCCTGAGAATCAGAACGGCAACTATCAAAGCGGCCGAGGCGCCTAAAACTATCTCGGGCCTAACTTTGACACCTGTCGACTCGTCCTCGAAAAACCTCAGCAGCCCAGCCGCGGTCGCCGGCATCGGAGCCTCCCTACGTTTCTTTGCACTCAAGCCGTCGAGAAGAGATGCTTGGCTGGTTTTAAGTTTTCGTCATGTAAAGGGTGATGCGTCGAAGCCTCGCAGCCGAAGTGTCTTCGCAAAGAGTTGGGAGAAGCCGTGGATGGTGTAAACTTTTCTCGGCCTGTTTTCCTCGACATAGTTTAGGAGGCCGCGGTAGTCGGCGTGGCTGCTGAGCGGAAAAGCTGCGTCAAACCCTTCGGGGCATCCCCTGACAGCCCAGCCCGTGACAGTCGCCCACTTAACCCGCCTATGCACAGGCACACTCCTCACCTGACTATCTATGTAAACCGCTTCTCCGCCGCCGAGCACCTCCGCGGCATCCTTTGTACCCAAGCGAATGAAATCAAGCGCTACACCGTTTTCAACATATGTTTTCGAAGCGTTTGCCACGGTTTTCCCAACCACTACGGGCAGGCTGGTGTAGGTGTTGAAGAGCTTGATAAGCTCCTGCGACTTGCCTATAGAGTAGGACTTGAAAGCAGGTAAAGCGCCTTCCGCTATTGTTTTGGAGACCCATTTCAGAATCCATGCCTCAGTCTCATGCCTCGGCGGGAAAACATAGTCGGGATGGCCGTAGGTCGTCTCGATGATGAATACGTCGGCATCAACGGGTTCGGCGGGGTTGGTGGTGAGGGTCTGGACGGTGTTGATATCCCCTGTGTAGACAAGGCTTTCGCCGCCGATGTCCAGCCTGAACATGGCGGAGCCGAGCACGTGTCCCGAGTTGAGGGCCCGAACAGAGACAGAGTCGCTCAATCCGATATCTTGGCGATAGGGTATCGGTTTGTAACCTCCAGATAACTGCCAAACCCTCCTTATCAGAGAAATTGTTTCACGGGTTGCGAGGATGTTTCGACCGGCGGCCACATGGTCTGAATGCGCGTGCGAAACAAAGCCGAGTCCTTTCTGAGGCCTGGTGTCAAAGGCTGCTGAAAAACCTTTGACAGACAGCACAACCCCGCCGTCTCTTCCCCGTCGAAGCAACAACTCAGAAAACCCAAAACCCGCATATAAGCCTGCGCACTAAGTCTTTTAACTGGTTTTCAGCTCACGGTTCAAGATGGTCAGCAACGCCGCGGGCAACATAGCTGAGAGATACCGCCTCATCAGAGGGTTTTACGGCGGCGCAGTCTCACTGGAAGCTCTGCTGGTCATGGCCAGCCTATCAACAGTCATCATCTACCTCTACTCGGCTGATGTCCTCGTCGCCGCAGCAGTCTTCGCCGCTTTTCTCGGCTCAACTGCTCTACTCAACAGGGTTGTCGCGTTTTTTCTCGGCATAAAATGTCCAAGCTACACCAGCCGCCGCCTCGACTCCCTATCAGTCGTCGAGACAGGGGTTGTCTTCGCCGGCATAATGTTGTCCGCTCTTCTGAGATGGTTCAGCCTCGCGGCAGCCGTCGTGGTTCTCGCAGCATCAGCGGCCACCTCTGTCTTCCTCAGCTACTCCGTCAGAAGAGCCATCGGCTATAGAATACATCCGCTCCTAGCCGCTCTCCTCTCGACGCCGCCTATGCTGCTCAACACGTTAACGCTTCAAGCATTTCTCGGCAACTGGGCCAAAGCTCTCCAGATATCTTTCACAAGCTTTTTGGTGGGCGTGGTATCTCTCGAAATAGTCCGTCACCTGATTGATTTGTCCAAGCCTATTCAGGGCATCAGACCCTTCAGGCTTCTGCAAGCCTTTCTCGCGAGCCTTCTCTCGGGGTATTCTAGGGAGCTTGAGGAGTTGATGATGAGGCTGGGGAACGAAGACCGTGTTGGATGCGAGCTGTTTGTGTTGAGGCGTGTGGGTAAACCGTCTGTCGCTCTCGTGGTTTCAGACATCCATCCGGGGCCGTTTCGAGCGGTTGGCTCAAGTATGTTTCCCGCAATTCTTGCGAACAAGCTTGCCGAGAAAGGGTTTCAGCCACTTGTGTTGAAGGGGTTGTCAAGTCATGAGAAAAACCTCGCAAACATAGAGCTCTCCGAGAAGGTGGCTGAGAAAATCGCGGAAGAGGCCGAGTGGCTCGAGAAAAACGGCGCCTACTTCTCCGAGGCCAGAAGCCCATGGCGCACAATCTTCAACGGCGTCAGCAGCCTAAGCCTAAACATAGCCGACAGAGAGGTGGTGGTTCTCACACTTAACCCACAGCCGATGGAGGACCTGCCCCCCGAAGTGCTTCCACCAAACCACACAGGCAGAAAAATAGTCGTCGACTCGCATAACAGCTTCAGCGACAACCTGAAAAACCTCGACAACGCAACAATAGAGAAAATAAGAACGTTTCTCACCAATTCCTCTGAACACAAGCCACTGCCTCTGTCAAGGATGCGCGTGGGTTACGCTCGAACCGTTCCATCCGATGTTGGGCCGAGCGATGGAATAGGAGCCGGTGGAGTGTCCTGCATATTGTTTGAGGTGAATGGTGTGAAGTCCTCGCTGGTTGTGGCTGACGCCAACAACGCGATGCCGTGGGTGAGGGGTGTTCTGCAGCAGGTTGCCAGAGAAAACGGATGCGTGGACACAGAGCTGTGCACAACCGACACACACATGGTCAACGCGGTCTCCCTCGGCGGCAGAGGATATCATCCACTAGGAGAAGCCATATCAACAGAGAGACTGAAGACACTGTTCGACGAACTGCATAAACGAGCGGCCTCAGACCTCGCGGACGCCGACGCCGCCCACAAATCCGTCACGCTTGAAAACGTGAAAGTTTTCAGCGATTTCCTCGACGTGGTTTCTCAAGCTGTCTCATTCGGGGTTAGAGCCTATAGGGTGGCGGCCCTTGTCGCGCCGTTACTGGCGATGGGTTTGGCGACGCTTCTCCTATAACCTCAGCCTATAAGCCCTGCTTCGACAAGCTTTGCGGCAAGCTGCTCTATAGCTTCCTTCAACTCGGCTGGGTCGCGGTTCACCTGCTCCGCAACCTCGCCCACCACATCGGATACGGTCTTATCCTCAAACATGTTCCACACCGCTACCACAGCCTCGTTCACCTTGTAGGCGTCTCCGTTCTCGTTGACAAGAAGCAAATCACCCTCAGGCGTCTGGCTCAGCCAACCCTTTTTCGAAAACCGCTTTTCTTCATCCATTTGATTCACTGACGGCTGGCTGACCCCGATATAAGTTTTAATGGGAAACGCCTAGAAAAACAGAGACAGCCAATCATGCCGAGAGCTTAAATAGGGTAGTTCGGTGAAAAGATGTAATGGCGTCCGCAGGCCAGCGTCCGCGTCTCGTCATAGTGGGGAAAAAGCCTGTGTTCAGGTATGTTACCGCGTCGATTGTTCTTTTCAACAGGGGCAGTAAGGAGGTTGAGCTTGTTGCACGGGGGAAAAACATTCCACTCTGCGTGGACACCGTCGAGCTTTTGCGCAAATCATTCCATCAAGACCTTCGGATAAAGGACATTTCAACGTGGAGCGAGGAGTTCGTGGTCAACGGCAAAACTCGCCGCATCAGCTACATGAAAATAGTCGTTGAGAGGCCATGAAACAAAAATAGCGCCAAACATATTCATACACATGGATTTTCGACTGAATAGTGAGCAGCAGCTTCTCCGCGACAAGGTCTCAGAGTTTTGCAAAAGAGTTATCGAGCCGAAGTGGATAGAGGTTGATGACAAGGGGGAGATTGACCGTGAGATTATTGAGAAGATGGCTGAGGTCGGGTTGATGGGGATGACCATCTCATCCGAGTATGGTGGACAGGATGGTTCTTTTCTTGAGGCAGCTCTCGCGGCTGAACAGTTGGCTTACCACGGCCCCGCACTATCGATAGCGGTGATGTATCTTCTCCAGTGCTCTTGGCCCTACATCATTCAGAGATATGGCTCGGAGGAGGCTAAGCAAGAGGTTCTTCCAAGGGTTGCAGCAGGAGACGCAGCCATCGGCATAGCGAGCACGGAGGCGCACGGTGGTAGCGACGTCTCCTCTGTGCAGGTCAGGGCCGAGAGAAAAGGTGATGGAAAATGGCTGATATCAGGTGAGAAATCTATGGTCTCGCTTCCCTCGGTTATCGAGAGGATGCCATGGGGCGGCGGCTGGTTTCTGATAGCGAGAAGCGGCGACCCTGGCCTCAAGCACCGCACGATAACAGACTTCCTTTTGCTGATGAAGCGTAACGGTGTGTTGACAAAGGGTATCAGCTATAAGCCGTGGACAGAGTTTGCGCGAAGAGGGCTTGACACATCTGTGCTAACTTTTCAGAACGTGGAGGTGGATGATGTTTACAGAGTCGGTGAGGTGAACGGCGGCTTCAAGATTGCCATGGAGGGCTTTAACCTTGCGAGAACCATGATTGGAGCCGTGTGTGTTGGATGCGCCGAGTGGCTGATGGAGAGGGCGGTGGAGTGGGTGAGGACGAGGAAGGTGTTTGGAAAACCCATCGCAGCCTATCAAGGCGTCAGCTTCAAGATAGCCGAGTTCGCCTCAGCCCTCGAGGCAGCGAAATTGCTCAGCTACAAGGCAGCGTGGATAGCCGACCGATACTACAGAGACGGAGTCGGCACACTCGGAGACGTCGCCAAACTCGGGGCCATGGCCAAGCTCCGCTGCGCATCACTCGCCGTCGACATAGGAGAAGAGGTGATGAAAATCTACGGGGGCGCATCCTACTTCAAGGAGACGCCGATTTTCAGGGCCTGGCTAGCTGCATTCAGCTACGTCGTCGGAGCCGAGGGCGCCGAGAACATCTTGAAGCTGATAGTGGCCCGCGAAGTCATAGGCCGCGATTTCATCGAGTAAAGGGAACAGGTGTGGGCCCGGTGGGCGGCATCTCCCGCTTATGAACACTTCCCACATACCTCGCCAAAACCGCATCAACAACCCTCTTATCAAAACCTTTGTCAACCACTTGCTGTGGTGAAAGTTTTTTGTCGAACAGGAGGTAGAGTATGGGGTCGAGGATGCTGTAGTCTGCTGGCAGCTCGTCCACCGCTCTGTGTCCGGGATAGAGCTGTGGGCTGCTGGGTTTATTCGCCAATTGCTCGGGCAAGCCTAGAGCGAGGCCGAGTCTCCTGACCTGTGATTTGTATAGGCCTCCTATTGGGAGAATGTCGACGCCGCCGTCTCCGTATTTGGTGTAGTATCCGAGGAGGATTTCGCTTCTGTCGCCCGTGCCAACCACGAGCATGTTCTGGAGGTTGGCGTGGAAATAGAGAAGCGTCATCCGTATTCTGGCTCGCAGGTTTGCGTAAGCCATCCTCGCCCCCGTCTCATCCATGCCAACTCCAAGCTGCTCAGCATATCTCTGGACAATCGGGTCGATGGGTATGTGTCGTGTTGATATGCCGAGTTTTTCGGCGAGGGCTTGTGCGTCGGCGACATCCTGAGCAGGTGTGAAACCGGTCGGCATGATGAGGCCCAGAATCTTCTCCCCCGGCACGGCCCGTGCACACAACGCAGCCACAACGCTCGAATCCACCCCGCCGCTAAGACCCAGAACAAGCCCAGAAGCGCCGCTGAGACGAAGTCTCTCGGCGATAAAATTCTGGATGGCGGAGGCCGTCGCATCATAGTCTATGTCCAGCAGCTCGTCGAGAACACTTGTCTGCACGAAAACCATGTCCATCCCCTGTTTTTAAATAATGTTTGGACAGAGCTTATAGGCCGCCGTGTTCAACCATTTTTGTATGAGGGTTTTTGTTCTGTCGCTTTTGATGCTGGTTTTGTTGCCGCTGGTCGCGGCGGATGGGTTTTCCTCGCTTGTTGACGATGCTAGGCTTAAGGTTGTTTTGAGTTATCCTGTCGAGGCGCGTCTCGGAGATTGCTTCACCCTTGTTCTTCAGGTTACTTTTCTGGGGGATGTTGACGTGGAAAGGATGTGGTTGAAGGTGAGCTACACATCCGAAGCCGGAACCACCACGCTCCTGAATGACAACCTTGTCTCCACGCCGACGTTTTATTCCACGGGCATCAACATCATCAAAACCTACAGCCTCTGCATACCCAATGTGCAGCGGCGTGACCCCTTAGTGACAGCCACTTTCTTCGCCAACTACACACGTGAAACAACATACCAACCGCTCACACACACGTGGCACATCGCAGCAGTCAGGCAGAGAACATACCAAGACCTGTTGAACGACCTCAACAGGGCACAGGAACAGATAAACCAACTCCGCACAACCATCCAAATCCTCGAAACAGAGATAAACACGCTCCGGACACGTCTCGAGGAAGCCCTCAACACCGCGGCGATGCTCACGGCACGCCTCAACAGCTCAAGGGAAGAGATAAAGCGGCTTGAGCAGCGTATCCAAACCATGTCCGAGGAATACAGGCAGCTGAACGATAGGTATGTCTCCACGGTAGGTGAGCTGAAAGCACTACAGGCCAGTTATGAGATGCTTAGCAGGGAAAACGAGGCGCTCTCAACCAGCTATCAGCAGCTTCTCCACGACTATCGGAACCTCACCAAGGAGTATAGCATGCTGCAGGCGACTTTCAACCAGCTACATGAACTCTATGAGGGGTTGGTCACGCGTCACGAGTCGGCGAAACAGCAGATAGGCTACCTACAGTCCCAGCTCGATGAAAACAGGAGAGAACTCGGCGACCTCCGTCTCCGCTACAGCCTCCTCAGCGACGAAAACCTTCTCCACCGAAACATCGCCTACGCCGAGGCCTTCATCATTTTAGCAGTCGTTGTCGCAGCAGTTTCATATGGCTTGTCGAGGAGAAGAATTTGGCGGAGTCCACCTGCTCTTCCTCCGCCCCCGCCGCCTAATACCTAGGCATGCTGGGGTCTATGCGCTCCGCCCATGCGTCTATTCCGCCTGCGAGGTTGCGGACACGTCTGAACCCGAGGTCGCGGAGAAGCTTCACGGCCATGCTGCTTCTTACGCCTGTGTGGCAGTAGGCGACGATTTCATCCGTTAAGCTGAGCTTGTTGACGTGCTCGGGTAGCTTGGACAAGGGTATGAGCAAGGCGTTCTCGAGATGGCATATCTCGTATTCGACGGGCTCGCGGACATCGAGGAGAAACACCTTCTCACCTTTCTGCAATTTTTCATGAAGCTCCTCGGGTGTTATGTGCATGCTTGTGTCGGCTGAAGGTGTTACCCCGCAGAAAGCCTCATAGTCTATCAGCTCACGTATCCGGGGGTTGGGGCCGCAGATAACACAGTTAGGGTCTTTGCGCAGTTTAAGCTCTGTGAAGGACATGTGAAGGCCGTCGAAGAGAAGCAGTCTTCCCACCAGAGGCTCGCCTATGCCGATTATCAGCTTGATGGTCTCCATGGCCTGAAGAGCGCCGATGACGCCGGGCAAAACACCCAGCACACCCCCCTCAGCACAGCTTGGGACAAGGCCTGGGGGTGGGGGCTCGGGGTAGAGGCATCGGTAGCATGGGCCTCTGCGTGCATCGAAGACTGAGACCTGTCCATCAAACCTGAAAATGCTGCCGTAGACGTTGGGTTTGCCGAGGAGGACGCAGGCATCATTCACTAGATACCGTGTCGGGAAATTGTCTGTGCCGTCGACGACTATGTCATAGTCTTTGATGATGTCCAACGCGTTTTCCGAGGTCAATCTTGTCTCGTATGTCTCCACCTCGATGTGCGGGTTCAGCGCGGTCAGCCTCTCTTTAGCGACCTCGAGCTTCGGCCTCTTTACGTCCCTGGTGGTGTAGAGAACCTGTCTCTGGAGGTTGCTTTCGTCGACGAGGTCAAAGTCAACAAGACCGATTTTGCCTACGCCGGCCGCTGCGAGGTAGAGCGATATCGGTGAGCCAAGCCCTCCCGCGCCCACAACCAACACCTTGGCTGCCTTCAGCTTCTTCTGACCCGCCATACCCACCTCGGGAATAATGAGGTGCCTGCCATACCTCTTAATCTCCTCAAAGGATAAGGAGACGGTTTCCGTGGTTAGGGCTCTCACCTTCAACCAACACCATCAAAACGCCGTTATTTAAAGGCGAAAAAAAGACCAGAAAACACATCAGTGAAAGAACCTAACAAACGCCTAGCGTGATAGATGATTCATACATCACGTAAATAAAAGTGTCCACAAAGATGCGCGTAGCCATGATGCTTAAAATAAGAGAGCTTTGGAAGGTTTATAGGAGTAGGGCTGGAGAATATCCCGCTTTAAGAGGTGTAAATCTGGAACTTGAGCGAAATGATTTCGTAGCTGTGGTGGGGCCTTCAGGCTCGGGGAAAACCACGTTACTAAACCTCGTTGGAGCTCTTGACAAACCAACTCAAGGCGACATAATCTTGGACGGTGTGAGCTATTCCAACCTAGATAGAAAAGGATTCAACAAATTGCGGAGAGAAAAAATAGGATTCATCTTCCAGACCTACAACCTCTTATCCGCTCTGACTGCTCTAGAGAATGTTGAGATGGCTGCAATACCGAACAAAACAGACCCGAGGACAAGGCGTAAGAAAGCATTGGATTTGTTGGAGAAGCTAGGGGTTGCAGACAAGGCAAACAAGAAACCAACCGAGCTGAGCGGAGGCGAGCAACAGAGAGTAGCCATAGCTAGGGCTTTGATAAACGACCCGGCACTAATCCTGGCTGACGAGCCGACTGGAAACCTTGACTCAAAAAACGCGACAAAAGTAGGTGAGCTTCTCCGTGAGGTAAACGAAAGTAGCGAGAAAGCGGTTCTCCTAGTTACTCATAACCTTGAGGTGGCTAGGTATGCAGACCGAATCGCATACATGAGAGACGGAGTTATTGAAAAAGTGGAGGTTGTGAGAGAATGAAAGCCTATGCACTACTCTTGGCCCTACTCGTACTGGCTTTACCCGCCTACTCCCAGGAGGTCGGGTCCAACTTAGCTATAGTCTCCATAAAATGGGGTACTTCCTCTCAACCTGTTGAAGTAGGACCAGGCTCCGTAAACGCCCCACTCAGTATTCAAATACTTAACAGGAACAACCTAGCAATTAGATACGCCAAGTTAACCCTGAGTCTACCCGAAGGGATAACCTCAACCACCGGCAGCAGATCGGATGTAGTATATCTATCAACCATGAACCCGGGCACCATCTCGGAAGCCGTCTTCTACCTCAACATAGACAGAAACCTGAAAACCGGCGTACACCAAGCCACCCTCTACATAGAAGGAATAAATGAGGATGACACATCTTTTTCATACACAACCGCCATTCAATTAAGAATCAACGGCGAGGTCGACCTACATGTTTCAAACGTGGAGAAAACAGTTATAGCTGGACGTAGAAACATCCTCAACCTAATTTTATCCAACAACGGAACCGGTCCCGCCTACATGGTCAGAGTCGTCATGGCGACATCTCAGCAGGTTAGCATACTATCTTATCCAACCCGCTTTGATAAAATAGACGCCGGTGAAAATGTAGAAATTCCTGTGGAAATTTACGTCGCGCCTTCACTAGCAGGCTCGCCGGTCACGATTACCGTAACGATGAACTATCTGGATTCTTATGGTAACCCTCGAACTGTTGAAAGTTCGTTGGGTTATGAAGTGGCCTACTCCAAGCCCCCCAACTTGCTGCTTGAAATCATCCCCAACCAGCTGACCATTTACAACCTGAATGATGTCAGACTCAAGGTCACAAACGCAGGTTTAACAGTTGTCAGGGACGTTGCTTTGACGCTATCGGTAAACCTTCCACTGGTTCCAGTAGGAACTGACGGCAAGTTTAACATACCTGAGATTCGGGCAGGTGAAACAGCTGAAATCCCTGTCTCAATTTATGTTTCTGAGACAACCGCTTCTTCTTCCCCGGTCACCATTAGCCTAAGCTATCTGGATGATTCGAACCAGATGAGGACAGAGTCGAGGGTTCTAAATATCTTCCTATCAGCCCGATCAGCTGAATTTCTTTCACCGGTAAACCTCAGGATAACTCCCAACCTTCTATACTCGGGGACAATCAACAATATAACAGTCAGCGTGTCCAACGTTGGTTCTACAACGATAAGAGATTTGACAATAACGCCTTCCGCCTCCACTCAAGCTACATGGCTCCAAGAAAACATGGTAAACATACCTTCTCTGGAGCCTGGAGAGGAGTACAAGTATCAAGCAGGCATTTTCATACCATCCGATTCGCCTACCTCGATAACGCTTGCGATGACTGTGAGCTATTACGGCAGGGACAATATGCAAAGACAGGAGGAGAGACAAATCGGTGTTTTGGTGAAGGGGGTGGTTCACTTTGAAGTCGCCGACTTCACCATCTTACCCGAGGCAATATCACCTGGACAGACTTTCTCGGTAACCATTGTACTTGTAAATACAGGGACGGTTCAAGCATCAGCTGTCTCTCTCCGCCCTTCGGAAAATATCCAGGGATTTAGGCTGTTCGGACAGTCAAGAGTTTTTCTCGGCAACGTTCCCACAAACACCCCGACATCGGTGACATTCTCATTCACAGCCATGAACTCTACATCGCCCGGAAGATATCAGCTGCCGCTGGTTGTATCATACAGAGATAACGTTGGTGAAGTGCACACTGACACGTTATCTGTAAACGTGAACGTCAGACCCGCCGGATTTGGTAGACCAGGGACGGCGAGAACACAGACCACTGTCGCGAACACTGGTTTTCTCAACACATCAAATGTCATCACAATTGTGGTTCCTCTGGTTATTGGGCTCGTTGCCGGTGTCGCCATAGGTAGACGTGGTAGGAGATGAGGTTCGCTGACCTCCTGATGCTCAGCCTGAAACCATGGAGCGAGAGAAGGGTTAGAGCAGCTCTTCTGGTTGTCGCGGTCGCGATAGGGGTTGCCAGCGTCATAGCGCTTGTTTCACAGACAGCAGGCGTCCAACAAGCGGTTGTCAGACAACTACAGACACTCGGCCCAACGGCCATCGTCATAACACCCATTGGGAGGACACAGCTAACCGACGCAGATATTGCTCTGCTGTCATCAATACCGAATATCCAGGATGTAATACCTATGCTTAGCACTCGTGTATACATCTCGAGAGCGGGACAGGATGTTGAGCTAACCCTAGTCGGGGTTGATCCTTTGAAGCTCGAGGCTCTGCTGGGAGATGTAAGGCTAATCGAAGGCCAGCTGTATCCACCGGCGCAAGTACCCATCGGCGTCGCGGGCTATGAAGTCGCTTATCCACCGACTCTGGGAGGGGTTCAGGAGATATCAGTATCGCAGGCGCTGTTTGTAGAGCAGAGGGCCCAGAGCTTTACTAGACGCATACCTCTAATGATAAGCGGTATCTTGGATAGGTACGGTGCATCAGCCTTCGTATCCATCGATGGCTCGATATTCATGCCGATTGATATGCTTAAAACAATCCTTAACAGACGCGATTACAACCTCATACTTGTTAGGGCTGACACGGCGGAAAACGTTCAGCTAGTTGTGGACCAGCTGACAACTATCTACGGTGAGAGGGCTAGGATAGTGGCGCTTCAGAGCCTTGCCTCCACGGTATCCAGTGTGATAGGGCAGTTTGGCGTATTGCTCGGCTCCGTTGCAGGAATTTCGCTGGCGGTGGCGGGGCTAGGCATAATGAACATCATGCTTGTCACGGTTATAGAGAGAACTAAGGAGATAGGGGTTATGAAAGCTGTCGGGTACAGCGAGGGCGATATTCTGCAGATATTTATCATGGAGGCTCTCTTCATCGGGTTGCTGGGAGGAGTGGTAGGAGTCGTGCTGGGCGTTGCATCCACCCTATTTCTTCCCATGTTTTTCGGAGGATTCCTGCCATTCGGCGGCGGCTTCAGGCCACCCGCTGGAGGGCCTGGCGGACCATTCGGCGGACAGCAGGCTCTCCAACTGACTATAACACCTGCCTTCACACCTGAAATCATTCTGACAGCGTTCTCCATCGCCGTCATCATAAGCGTCGCGGCTGGAATCTATCCTGCATGGCGGGCTAGCAGAATGGACCCAATCAAAGCCATAAGATACGAGTGAGGGAAGACAGGGAAGGGGTGTATACTTTACACGCCATAGCTAAACGGGGGAAACATCTATTTCTGGGAACACTGTTGCATTGGTTGTGGTGCTGCTTCGGATAGGCGTCGATGACACGGACTCGGTCAAAGGGATGTGCACAACCTATGTGGCTGCGGTTGCTGAGCGGAGGCTGTTGGCTCTTGGATGTGAGAAACATGAGCTGAGCCGCCTCATACGGCTTAACCCCAACTGCCCGTTCAAAACACGTGGAAACGCCGCCCTATCCCTCCATTTCAAAGTCTTCGAAGCCATGGTGGACAAGGCCGTGGAAACCGTTCTCCAGACTGTTGAGGAGTTTTATGAGAAGGGGTTTGCGGAGACGCAGCCCGGTGTGGTGGTTTACAGAGGAGAAGATGTGCCGGATGAGTGGAAAATGTTCGCTCTGAAGACGGTGAGGGAGATTGTCGCGCTGGATGAAGCGGTTGAACTGGCTGAGAAACATGGGGCGGAGGTTTACAGGTTCAACGGTGGGAGGGGAGTTATCGGCGCACTGGCCGCAGTCGCCCTCCCCCTTGAGAACCCGACCTACGAAGCAATCGCCTACCGCGTCAGAAGCAACTGGGGAACCATGCGACAGGTCGACCCCTCATCCGTTCTCGAGCTTCACCGAAGCGGATTATCCTTCGACAGCTACGACCCTGAGACAGGAGAAATCAGGATAACCCCGCATACGCCGTGTCCCGTCCTCGCAGGAGTCAGGGCCACCTCTCCTGAAAACGCTTTGAAAGGCCTCTCGATGGTGAGGTTCCATGAGGAAGTCGAGTATGTCACTGTCTTCGCGACAAACCAGGCCACTGACATGCATTACATTCCTTCACGGATACCGTTGCTCAGACCTTATCAAAACGTTGTTGTCACGGGACGGGTTGTTGGCAGACCGTTTGTGAAAAAAGGTGGGCATGTTTTCTTCAGAGTTGGTGACGATGATGGTGAGGTTGTGTGCGCGGCTTATCGGCCGACGGGTGGTCTTAGACGTGTTGTTCAGCAGCTTATCGAAGGGGATGTTGTGAAGGTGATGGGGGCGGTTAAGGAGAAGCCGGAGGGGCTGACGCTAAACGTCGAGAAAATAGAGGTGATGAGACTGGCCGAGCACGTGGTCACCAGGCCTCCCTTCTGCCCTAGATGTGGCGGGAGAATGGAGTCGCTGGGGGTGAACAAGGGCTTCAGATGTGAGAGATGTGGTGAGAAACTTCCTCCAGAGGCCCGTGTAAAAACTGTTGTCCCCCGCCAGCTAAGCGTAGGTGTCTATGAGGCCGCTGTCTCGGCTCGGCGACACTTGACCAGGCCGCTCAGTCTCTGCCGCTAAGGTCTTTTCGCCGGCACAAACTCGCAGTAGGGGTCTCCGGCGGCGATACACTTGGTCTCCACAACCGTCTCAACGCCCAAGGCTTCGTTTAGAATGCCTGCGAGGCTGCCGCGGAAGATGTTGCTAAAGGGTTTACCATGCCCGCGTCCAACTTCACATTCGTAAACAGACTCAGCCCTTATGAGGAAATCCTTCTTTTCGAAGTCGATTTCGATGTGTATTATCCGGGCTGCGCTATGAACGAGATTCCAATACTGAATGTATTTTGGGAGAAGATGCATCTTTTCTCCACAGATTTCCTTAATTTTCTTCCAGGCGCCTTTGCCGATGCTAAACCCTATGTGGTATAGCAGTGCTTCCCCCGCCGTACCCAACTGGCGGCGGATGGCGTGAATCATCTCACCATAGGCACCGTCTCTGTAGATGACTGCTCGGTCTCCCACCACGCGTAGAGGAAAATGTAGCTCATCCACCAAGATGTTGGGCAGCTGTTTAGAGACAACGGTTACCCGTTTAACGGAGTTGAGTAGGTTAATGCTTTTGGCAAGCTGCTCCGAGGAAACGTTTTTCCCCGTAAGGTCGGCCGCAATATTCGCTTCGACGGTTGAGCTGGTGTCTGTGTAGATGCTTTGTGTGGTGTAAATGTTGACGATGTTTACACCATATGTGGCGAAAACCGCCAAGACTTCGGCCAAGGAGCCAGGCCTATCCACCAGCTCAACCGAGAAAAGGTAGAGCTCACGGTCGCCGCAGTAAATTGCACGCGGCGAATCTATTGGGCTACGAACAACTGCCTGTGTCAAGGTTTGCTTATTTATGGGTTTTCTCGCAAATAAGCTTTCTCATTATACCCAGCGGCCTGGTTATCGGGAGAAGATTTCCAGGATGGCGTCATCCGCCAAAGCTACGCCGTATCCCGCTATCGCTCTAACCGCTCTTATAATAAGGCCGAGTATGTTGGCCTCTTTCTCTGGTTTTCTGATGATGTGTTTGAAGGCTTTGGTGTATAGTGTTCGGACGTTCTCCATTCTGTCGATAACCTCGCTTGCGAGTGATAGGTCATGTTTTAACAGGGCTGTCAACGCATCTTCGAGCATCTTATCCACCAGCGCAACCATCTCCTCAACCGTAGCCGCCAGCTCATCCTCAACCCTGCCAATCTCCTCAACCCTCTCAGCCATCCGCATACAATAGTAAGCCACACGCCCCAGCTCCCTCACAGCGACAATCCTGACCACGAGGCTCGACGTATCACGGACCTTAACAGCCTCACGGACAACAGTGCTATGAAGCGCCTGAAAACAGACCCGCATCAACAGTCGATAATGCTTCGTCAGCTCAAAACCACGTTCATAAGCGTCATGGGCCAGTGTTTTGTCGCCTACGCGGAGAGCTTTGGCTGAATCACGCATAACAGCCCGCGAAAACTGTGTAAACTTTTCCAGCAGCTTGTCCAGCTCGAACTTGGTGGGGTCTATGAACGTCTGAAGCACCACACGGTCAGCGTAATCCTCCACAATCTCTACCCCAATCATGTTCTCGACGGCCTCGCGGACAGCTTTCTTCAACAGAGGGTTCATCTTCCCCTCTGACACAACCTCCGCAACATCATGGCCCATGATGTAGCTGTTGACTATGGCGAGGCCAAGCAGCTTCGGGTCCCGCAGCTCAGATGTGTCAATTCTCTTGCTCTGAACACTCTGCCTAACCGTGGCAGGCGTCAGAACAATTCTATCATCCTCAACAGTAACCCTCACCACCTGCCTCTTATCCAGCCCAAGAGACTTCACCATCTGCTTCGGAAGAGACACGATGTAAGTTCCGCCAGTCGTTTTCTGTATCGTACGCACAAGCATGAAAAATAAACATACCATTCATAATTTATGCATTTTGTATAGTTGTCTAACCATGTTATGCATGAGATACGTATAAATAACACCAGCCACCATAAAGCAACTCCAGACATGAACCCGTTATTGATGGCGGATACTCCTGAGGACCTGGAGAGGGTCTGGAGAACCCCGAGGTGGAACGGTGTGAGCCGAAAGTACACAGCTGAGGATGTGCTGAAGCTACGTGGCTCGTGGAAACTAGACTATACCTATGCCCGTGTCACGTCGGAAAAGTTTTGGAAAATGCTGCACACCGATGACTACATCTTCACTGCAGGAGCTCTGACAGGCAACCAAGCCATACAATTGGTTGAAGCGGGCATCAAAGCCATTTATGTCAGCGGCTGGCAGGTGGCGGCTGACAATAACCAGAGCGGCAACATGTATCCAGACCTCGGCCTCTACCCATCCAGCAGCGGCCCCGACCTCGTCAGAAAAATCGTTAAAGCACTCCAGCGCGCAGACCAGATACAGCATCTCGAAAACAGGCCCAGCAAAATCGACTACATGGCGCCGATAGTCGCGGACGGCGAAGCAGGCTTCGGAGGCCCACTGCACGCATATGAGCTGATGAAAGCCATGATAGAAGCAGGCGCCGCTGGCGTGCATTTCGAGGACCAGTCGCCCAGTGAGAGAAGATGCGGCCACCTCGGTGGAAAAGTCCTTGTCCCCACCAAACGTTTCACAAGCATTCTCTCGGCCGCGAGGCTGGCAGCCGACGTGTTAGGCGTTCCATCAGTCATCATAGCGAGAACAGATGCAATAGGCGCCCAGTTTCTCACAAGCGACGCAGACCCAGTTGACAGAGAGTTTCTAACCGGCAGCCGCACCAGCGAGGGATACTTCGAGCTCAAGCCAGGCACGGCCCTCGACATAGCTATACAGCGTGGCCTCTCCTACGCACCCTACGCCGACCTGTTATGGTTCGAGACGTCCAAGCCCTCGCTCGAGGAGGCTAAGAGGTTCGCAGACGCGATTCACCGGAAATATCCCGGCAAACTCCTCGCCTACAACATGTCCCCCTCCTTTAACTGGCTCAAGGTGGTGGACGGCGACACGCTGAGAGAGTTTAACCAAAAGCTTGGACAGATGGGCTACAAGTTCCAGTTCATAACCTTGGCAGGGTTCCACACACTTAACGCATCGATGTTTGAGCTGGCGAAGAAACTCGCCGAGGAGGGCATGATGGCCTACGCCAACTTCCAGGCCCACGAAGTGGAGCTGGAGAAGATGGGTTACAGAGCCTTCAAGCATCAACGCTTCATCGGCGTCCACTACTATGACGAGGTCTTGATGGCGATAGAGGGAAAAGAAGCGGTGTCCGCGCTCGCCGAATCAACCGAGAACCAGCAGTTCAAGTGACCGGTGATTTGTCATCAATCCAGTTCAAGGAAGTTGACAAAAAAGTATCTCACGGTGCTGAGCAAAGACGCCGTGGACTTTGTACGGCACCTCGTCGAGAAGCATGGCCCCGAGCTACGGCGGCTGCTAGCTAAACGTGAGGAGACAGCCGAGGCTCTGAGGAGAGGCGCCAGGCTGGATTTCCCTGCGGAGACCGCTGAAATCAGGGCCTCTGGCTGGAAGGTTTCAGATATTCCGGCCGACCTTTCTGTGCGGCATGTTGAGATTACGGGCCCGGTGGACAGGAAGATGATGATTAACGCTTTGAACTCGGGCGCTGATGCCTACATGGCTGATTTCGAGGACTCTTTTTCGCCGGTGTGGTCACAGACCCTTGACGGCCAAATCAACCTCATGGACGCCGTTAGAAAAACCATCGAATACAGAAGCCCCGACGGAAAACTCTACACTCTCGCCGACAAGACCGCGACGCTCTTGGTGCGGCCCCGGGGCCTCCATCTGGTTGAGAAAAACATGCGGATAAACGGCTCACCTGTTCCAGCGCCGCTTTTCGACTTCGGGCTATACCTTTTCCACAACGCCGCCGAGTTGAGGCGGAGAGGCACAGGCCCCTACTTCTACATCCCCAAGCTGGAGCACTATCTCGAGGCAAGGTGGTGGGCGAACGTTTTCGCAGACGCGGAGAAAACCCTCAACCTTCCACGAGGCACAATCAAATGCAGCGTCTTGATAGAGACAGTCACCGCGGCTTTCCAGATGGATGAGATCCTCTATGAGCTGCGTGACTATGTGACGGCGCTGAACCTCGGCCGATGGGACTACATCTTCAGCTTCATCAAAAGACTTGGACACGACCCGCGTTATCTCATGCCTGACAGAAGCCACTTAACCATGGATAAGCATTTCCTCAAGTCGGCGGCGCTTTTGATGGTGAAAACCTGTCACCGCCGCGGAGCATACGCCATCGGAGGTATGGCTGCCCAGGTGCCGATAAGAGGGAATCCAGAGGCTCAGGAACGGGCTTTCGCCAAGGTCAGAGAAGATAAGCTGCGGGAGATTTCACAAGGATTTGACGGTGCATGGGTTGCGCATCCAGACCTTGTTCCGCTGGTGAAAAGCCTTTTCGCGGAAAACCTAAAGGCGCCTAACCAGCTCCATGTAAAGCATGAAAACCTTGTCATCACCGCCGATGACCTGCTAAAAGTACCGGAAGGGGAAAGGACGGCGGAGGGGATGAGGGCGAACATGGAGGTGGGGCTACGGTATCTCGAGTCATGGCTTCGCGGAAACGGATGTGTTGCGATAAACTTTCTGATGGAGGATGCGGCGACCTTCGAGATAGCACGGGCCCTGATATGGCAGTGGATTCGTCATGGAGCGAGGCTGGCTGACGGCCGAACAGTAACACCACAGGTCTTCGAGGAGGAGCTTGGAAAGGTGTTGCAGAAGCTCCGTGGAGAAATGGGGCCCGCCTATCAAGGGACAAAGTTTGAGCAGGCAGCCGAAATACTCCGCAAAACAGTTCTATCAAACGAGTTCATCGAGTTCACACCACCAATAGCCTACGAACATCTCCAGTAAAGTTTTACACATCATCGTTGGATGAGGTTTTTCGCCACAACTTTCTCAGGGCTCGAGGACATAGCGGCCGCCGAGCTGTCAAACCTCCTAAGCGGCGAGGCTGAAGCCGATGTAGGTAAAGTCTTCTTCACAGCCTCTCTCGAGGAATGCGTAAAAGTCAACTATGCCGCACAAACAGTCAACAGAATATTCCTTCTTCTTCTGAGGGAACATGCAGAGACGTTGGATGAGATTGAGCGTTTGGCCGCCTCGGTAGATTTTGGGGAGTTCATCGACAGGGAGCAGAGTTTTGCGGTGAGGGCTGAGCGAGTGGGATTGCATGTTTTCACAAGCCTCGACATAGCGGCGGCCGTTGGGAAGGCGGTGATAGACTCCTACAGAGCCAGCACTGGTGTTAGGCTGAGGGTTGACCTCAACAACCCCGACATAGAGGTCTACGCCATTTTGAGAAACACGGAGCTCTTGCTCGGCGTCAACACCACGGGCGAGTCGCTGCATAGAAGGTTTTACCGTAGAGGTTTCCACAGAGCCGCTTTGTCCCCTACAGTTGCAAACACCCTAGTCCGCTTATCGGGATGGAGAAGACACATGGTTCTACTCGACCCCTTCACGGGAAGCGGCACCATCCCACTCGAGACGGCGCTTTATGGACTAGCAATCAGCCCCGGCGCACGGAGAGAAAATCCCAGCTTCGAAAAAATACCGGTTTTCAAAAGCATAGACTCGGCTAAGATACGTGAGGAATTGCTGAAGAGAGAGGACCCAGGCACCGTTGAGGCTATCGGCATAGACGTGTCACCCAAATCCCTCAATCTCGCTTTAGACAGCCTCGAGACATTTGGCAGAGAAACTGGTGTGAGGTTTGTCCAAGGCGATGTCTTTAGACTCGTGGAGTATGTTGACCGAGAAGTTGACAAGGTTGTTTGCAACCCGCCCTTCGGCGTGAGACTCAGGCTAAGAGAGCCGGAAAAATTCTACACCGAAGCCTTCACAGCAATCGCCCAAGCATGCCCCCATGCATCGCTAACAGTCATAGTTAACAAACCTGTCATAGTTCTAAAAGCACTTGAAAAATCAGGCTACATTCCTTTGAGTGTTAGGAAAGTTTTGCTGGGTGACCTGAGCAGCTACATCTTCCACTCAGTGCATGTGTGAGCCTACGCCGTATCCATCGGTCAACGGGTCTCTGAACACCTCGAGCGCAGGCGGCTGAAAAGTGAAGAGGAAGAACAACGCTGTCATCAGTATGAGCACGGCGAGGGGCAGCGCGTTGAACCGCCTCCTCCCATGTCTCTGAATCAGCCTATAGCTTACAAATTGTCCGAGTATCACGGCGGCGATGAAAAGGCCGATGTCGTAGACTGTGTTGGAGCTGTGGAAAATTGTCTCATATCCGTAAAAGCCCACGACTATTGTGAAAGGTGTTACGAGCATTCCAACGGTTTTCCCGAGGAAGAAATTGGGATAATCCCGGCGAAGCCTGATGAAAGCGGGAACAGCTAAGAAAAGGGCGGGGAAAAACGCCAATTTGAGATGTTCCCAAACGCTTTCGTTGACGGCGGAAATGAGTGCCACAGCCATGTTGCCTCCTGATAACTCATAGGTGAAGTGCAGAAATGAACCGGCCAACACTATGAACGGTATCCCGAACACAAGCTCCAGTAACCGTAGAACTCTGACACTCTCCATGCTGACGAAATTTAGAGACCACCTAAATTTAAGAACACGTATACAACGCGTATAATGCGCACCCTTAAAACTTGGACACCTGTCTAGAACCCAGATAGGCTATGGTCCATGACGGAGCCATCGACTTTAGAGAGGATGAAGAGGCAGTCTTGAAGACTTTGTCAACGGCCTCTGATGGAGAGGTCAGCTTCACAGGCATGCGGAGAGCCCTTGGCATGCATCAGGAAAAGCTTTCACGCATTCTTCGGAGACTCGAGAAACATGGATTAGTTGATAGAGGTGATAAGGGGTATCGGTTGAGCGGCAAGGCTCGGAAGCTGGTCAACGCCAGAGGCCAAGAAAGGGTCTTCGTGATAGTTGACACACGGGTTGAGGATGTGGGGCTGGTTTTGGCCGGTGTCACAGCCCTGCATGGGAGATGGGTGGATGAGATGAGATGGCTCGGCTACAGCGTCGAAAACGATGCACATGTTCTCCGCTGGATATCGCAGGACGGCGAACTGCAGATAACCCTCCGCCTAAAAGAAGGCCGCCTAACCATCATGAGCAACCTAAACGAGCGCCGCGCCGTTCGAGCCGCTCTTGCCATACTCCGCAAAGCCTACGAACTCGCCCTCATAGACGACACATCAACCCTCAAAACCCTTCCAACAGGCCTCCTCAACACCGCGGCCTAACCGTGACCAACTGCAAGGCAACATAGTCGCTAAACCTCTCTCAAACACATTATCCAGCGAGGAAACGTGACAACAATAGTAGGTTTGAAAGCTGTTGACGGAGTTGTCCTCGCATCCGATAGAAGAGCCAGCAAAGGCTTCTTCATCGCATCGAAGACCACGCAGAAAATCATGAAGGTAGATGACAGCTTAGCGATTGCGGTCGCGGGCCTTCTCTCCGACGCCGTGTACCTAGTCAACGTCGTAAGAGCCGAGCGCAAACTCATAGCACTCAGACGCGGCTACCCGCTATCGGTCGCCGAGTCAAGCAAACTGATATCAAACCTCTTCTACAGCGGCCTACGCAACTACATACCCTACTACGCCGAGCTAATAGTCGCAGGAGTCGACGACGAAGGCCCCCACGTCTTCAGCAGCGACATGAGCGGCTCCATGGTTGCGGAGGAGTTTGTCTCCTCAGGCTCCGGCTCACCCGTAGCCTACGGCGTCTTGGAAAGCCTCTATACGCCAGGCCTGAAGCTTGAGGAGGCTCGGGCCATAGCCGTGAAGGCTGTTGAGGCGGCTATGCAGCGTGACCCCGGCTCGGGTAACGGCGTCGATGTTTTGGCGATTCAGGTGAGAGGTGGATAAGCGATGACGATGGACCCCTCGCGTTTCCAGATGTTCTACGGCCCGGAGGGCCGTATGACGCTGGTTGACAGGGCTCTCGAGGCTGTGATGAGAGGTGCCATCAGCATCGGGCTACGGTTCCCCCGCTACGCTGTGTTGGCGAGCATGGTGAAGCCAACCCGTAAACTGATGAAGCCAAGCGACAAAGTCTTCATAGTCGACGACCACGTCGGCGTCACAGGGTCGGGATACATCAGCGACCTCTACCGAATAGTCGACCACATGCGTATCGAGGCGCAGCGGCATAGGCTGCTTTTTGACGCCGCCGTTGATGTGGGGACCTTGGTGGACTCTGTGAGCGGCTACTTCCACGGCTACACGCTCTACCCGGTGAGGCCGCAGGGTGTAGCGGTCATTATAGGGGGTGTTGATAAGCTCGGTGTGCAGCTTTACCAGGTGGACCCGAGCGGAACGGCTTTCAACGGCGACGCCTTCGCCCTCGGAGTCAATTCCGACAAAGCCATCGACATTTTGGAGAACGAATACAGGCCCGACATGTCGCTCGACGAAGCCCTGAACCTGATTACCTCGGTTGTGGAGAGGACCGGAAACCCCGAGCCGACTATTCAGGTCGGCTACATCTCTCTGGACAACCCTGTCTTCAGAAGGGAGACCCTGAACGGCAGAAACAAAATCTACCTAATTTTTTTATGAGCCGACCACGAGCATGGTGAGCGTGGACCTCACCTTTTCTAGCCTGCGGATGCTCCATGAAACAACTTCCTTAAGCTTCTCCATCGTGTCAGCCTCAACCTTAGCCACGATGTCATAAACACCGTAGACCACATAAGCCTCCTTGATGTAGGAAATCTTCTTCAGCTCATTAACAACCTCCTCCTCGGCGCCAATCTCTGTGTTTATCAACACAAACGCAGAAGGCATACTTCCTCACAAAATCTTTTCATCGCCTGTATATAAGCAGTTCACAGCCATCTCAACATATATAAAACGAAGACAGAAGCAGTATCTCGGTTGACGCTGAAAATCGTTTCCCACCAAGTAGGGCCACTGAGCAGCAACTCTTACATAGTCTACGATGAGGAGACGCGTGAGGCGGTGATAATCGACGCGGGAGATGATGCATGGCTTTTGCTCGAGACGTTGCAGGAGAGGAGGCTAAGGGTCAACGCCGTCTACGCGACACACGGCCACTTTGACCACGTGATGGCTGTCGACGACCTGAAACAGGCTTTGAAAATCCCTTTCTACATCCACCGGCTTGACCTCGAGATACTCTCCATGGCCCGGGAGATGACCAGACGTTTTCTCGGCATCGATGTGGGTGACCCGCCCTCACCCGACGGCTTCCTCGAAGACGGGCAAACCATACAAGTCGGCGGCAAATCACTTAAGGTCATCCACACACCGGGCCACTCGCCTGGAAGCGTCTGCTTCTACGGTGACGGTGTGCTGTTTAGCGGCGACCTCCTGTTCATGGGAAGTGTAGGCCGCACAGACGCCCCCGGCGGAAGCGCGCAGCAGCTAACTCAATCCATTCTCGAGAAAGTCTTCAAACTACCAGACGACGTCAAAGTATATCCCGGCCACGGGCCCGAGACGACGATTGGCTGGGAGAAAAAACATAACCCGTTCGTTGGTGAAGAAGGTATTTTGCGCCGCAGGAGATGAGCTTCGAGGACCTGAACAACCGCATAATCTCCTGCAAACTCTGTCCACGTCTAGTAAAGTATCGGGAGGAGGTTGCAAAGAATCCTCCTAAGCGTTTTCGTGGTCAGACATACTGGGCTAAGCCTTTGCCGGGGTTCGGGGATGTCGGAGCACGTGTGCTTGTTCTGGGGTTGGCTCCCGCTGCTCATGGCGGAAACAGGACGGGCAGAATGTTTACAGGGGATTCGAGCGGCGACACCTTGGTCAGGGCCCTGCATCGAGCCGGTTTCGCCAACATGGGCCGCAGCATCTCGATAAACGATGGGCTTGTGCTGAAAGACGTCTACATAACAGCTGTTGTCCGCTGCGCACCACCGGATAACAAGCCAGCCAAACAGGAGGTAGAAAACTGTCTACCATACCTAATCGAAGAATTGAGGATGCTGGAAAACGTTGTCGTGGTTGTAGCTTTGGGCAGGTTCGCGTTTGAGACCTTTTTCCGATTGATGCGCCGCATGAACGCCTACAGCGGAAGGATTCCACGATTCCGCCACGGCGCCGTCTACCGTTTAAACGGCTCATTCAACGGTAAACCTCTCCCCACAGTCATAGCCTCATACCATCCCTCGAGACAAAACACGAGCACTGGCCGTCTCACTCAGCGGATGATTGACTCTGTCTTTCATAGGGTAAGGGCCATCGCCGGCTTATGAGGTCAACAAAAAGCCCAGCGGCGCCGACAGCGGCCGCCACGGCGAAAACCTCAGCAAACCCGCCCACGCTCAGCAACACGCCCGAGACAAAGTTGCCGACAGAGTTACCCATGTCTATCATCAACGTAATCAAAGCGAAGCCCATGGTCCGCATAGCAGGTGGGACAAGCAGCCCCGTCATGTAAACACTGCCGAGGACGAAAATCCCCATGCCAAGGCCATAGACTAGAACACCCAGCCAGACGCTAATGTCATGTCCCAGCGCAAACATGATAGAGGACAGGGACACGGTAAAGGAGCCCAACGCAACATAATTCTGCGCATCAAGTTTTTTGGCGGCTGCGCCCATGAAAACACGTGAAAAAAGGTTTGTGAAAGCGGCCGCTGTGAACAACAGCAGGACCACTGGCTCGTCGTATCCGAGGAGTAGCTTAGCCATCAAAGGCAGGAACGCCGCTATTGTGCCGGTCACATAGTTGACGAGAAACCTTGATGCGAGGAGGCTTGTGAATCTTTTCTCAAGCAGTGACTTGAATGACGTGGCCCGCTCATCCGGTATTTGGATTTTCGTGGCGGATATGGTGGCGAGGCCTACCAGCGAGATTGCTGCGGCGGTGTAGAAAGTTGGTCTGTATCCGAGGAGGCTGAGTGAAGCGGCTCCAAATACTGGGCCCAAAGCCATACCGAGTGCGGGGCCGGTCAACATGTAGCCGAGGCTTTTGGGGTCTCCCTCACCATTACCCGCCTCCTCATACAGGGATGTCAGCGCGGCTGGGAAGAAGAAAGCCGACCCGAGTCCCCTTAGAAAGCTACCCACAATCATGTGCAAAGGCTCCGCAGCAAACCCATACAGTATAGAGCCCGCCGACGAGGCCGCCATACCACACACCATAATCCTACGTGTGCCAATTCTCGAGCTAAGCATCGCAGCCGGTATCCTCGACACAAAAGCCGTCAAAGCAGATGTTCCATATATCGTGCCCACGGTGAAAGGGTCTGCCCCCAGCTCAACGGCGGCATAGAGTCCGATGACAGGCAGTATCATCTGCGCCGAGAACATTGAGCTGAAAATGGCTGTCCAGAGAAGCGGCTTGTCCCTGTTGATCAACTGCTGCTCACGTACCTAAAATTAGCTGACGTAGGCGCTCTATATACCGTTGCCCACATGGCGGAGAGCGCGATTGCTCGGAGGAGAGCCATCGTCTGGGGAGGTGTCCACGGCAACGTGGGGGTGTCCGTCAGAAACCATGTAAACAGGATTGCTACGTTTGCTGACTCGAATAATGGAAGCCAAACCCATAGCCTTGTGAAGGAGGCTGTGAACGGGATGAGCCACAAAGTCATCTGAGGTGTGAAGGTCGGTGAACCAATCAGAAATCCCGATAGTGTTAGGAAGCTTTTTGCAGCGAAAGATGCTGAATATGTGTAGGCGCGTATGATGAGCACGAGGGCCGCAAGGTAGGCGATGATTTTTGTTGATTGGGAGAAGGGGTCGTTGGAGAGCCAGACAAGCCATGAATTCTCCAGCCCCCATGAGGCATGGAAGCTAACAAACTCGAACAGCCATCCTGGGTTGATTAGGAGAATAGGAACCCATGTGGGCAGAGCACCCGCCGCAAACAACAACCCTGTCTCGGCGGCCTTTCTCTTGTCACCGGTCTCCAACATAAGCAGCGGGAGAAGCAGCACCGTGAAAAGCTTGACCGAGAAACCCAGGCCAAGCAACACCGCAGCCGCACGCCACCGCCCCATGGTCTGCATGAGAAGAGCCGCGGCTAGAAACGCTGTGAAAAAATGGTCAAAGTTGTAGACACCATATACAACCATGCTGGGGACTAGTATGAAGAATGACCCAGGCAGCCCGGCCAGCCTCGACAAGCATATGGATATGGCGATGAAAGCGGGTAAGCTGAGGAGCGAGAACGCAACATAGTAACCCGTGAGAGAAACGCCGCCCAGCAGACGCGAAGCATATACAAGTAGGCAGGCCGTGGGCGGATACTCGAAGAAATACTGTATGCATGGCATCTCTCCACGCTGCAGGTTTTCCTCACGCCACCAGAAGGATGCAACGTCGCTGTATACGTTGCCCTCGACCAGGGGGTGATGGATGTAGAAGCTTATCAGCCATGATACAACGGCCGCAGCGACGGCCAGCTGGGTGGCCGAGGGCCTTTTCATGCATGTATCGGGTTACATCGGCGATTTAAACCGAAAAAGGCGATGGAATAGGAAAAATAATGGTTTACATCCTTTTCCCGGGATAAGTTGGAGGAGCAGATTGTCTGCTACAGCTGTGGAGAGGTTTTGAAGCCGTTTGACGAGTGGCGCTGCGGCCGATGCGGTGGACCCGGCGTCGTCGCATACAGCCGGGAATTCTCGGTCTCGAAAATCAGGCAACATGAGAAAAACATGTGGCGATACAGAGACTTCCTTCCACCAAGTATGCGTAAACATCCTGTCACGCTCGGCGAGGGACACACCCCGCTCGTCCACGCACCAACCCCCAACATCTACTTCAAGCTAGAGTACCTCAACCCGACAGGCTCCTTCAAAGACCGTGGAACAGCCGCCATGATGACAAGCCTCAGAAACATTCTGGGAAACCTACGGGGAGTGTGTGAAGATTCTTCGGGAAACGCGGGGGCTTCGGTGGCTGCCTACTGCGCGTTCATGGGCCTACCCTGCGTAATCTTCGGAGGCGGGTCTATGGTGAGTGAGAAGGTGCTGCAGGTGAGGATGTATGGCGCCGAGCTGAGACTCGTGGAGGGCTCTCGTCAGAAAGTGGAGGAAGAAGCAGTAAACTACGCCGAGAGAAACGGCCTCCTCTACGTCGGCCATACATGGAACCCATACTTCATAGAGGGCATGAAGACCGTCGCCTATGAAATCGCTGAACAAACAGGCTGGAACCCGCCCGATATCATCTATCTCCCGGTGTCCGCGGGAACACTATTGCTCGGCCTCATCAAAGGCTTCAGAGACATGGTTGAGGCCGGTGTCCTCGAGAAAATTCCCCGCATAGTCGCGGTCCAGCCGCAGCTAAACGCGCCGCTCTACGCAGCCTACAAAAAACTAGACCCCGCCCCCTTCCTGCTGGGGGGAAGCGTTGCGGATGCTTTGACACAGACTAATCCTCCCAGGCTGCGGCAGATGGTTGATGTGCTCGAGGCTTTCGGCGGCGATGTCGAGGTTGTCTCCGAAGAAGACATCATCAAGGCGCATAAGCAGCTGGCGTGGGCGGGTTTCTACACCGAATTCTCTTCAGCCACGGCCTATGCCGCTGTGAGGCGGAGGCTTGACGAGATTGTCTCATCCCAAGAGAAAATCCTGATTATTCTCACGGGGCTTGGACACAAGTCTATGGAGCAGAGTAAGCTGGTGCAGTAGTTGCCGAACCTGAGAACCCTTTGGACAGGTTCTCTCCTGATGGGTTTCGCCCTGATGTCCATGATGCAGAACGCCCCAATCCGCGCGGTGGAGCTTCAGGCATCTTTTACGCAGGTGGGCTTTTTGATGGGGTTTATCAGAAACTTCCCCTACGTGTTGCTCTCAGTATTTACGATGGCCGTGCTTCTCCGTATGAGATGGAGCCTTCTCCTCCCATCCTCAGCAATTTTCATGACGGTTTCAAGCCTATTGATGTGGCTCGCCAACAGCCTTGACATAGTTTTCTTCTCACAGCTCGTCATGGGTGTCGCGATGTTCCTGTTTTTTCCATGCGGAGAATCAATCGTCGCGAACAGCTTTCCTAAAGGTGAAAGGCTTCGCGCCTTCAGCCTCTTCCTCTCAGCGGTTAGCATGGGTTTTCTGATAGGCAGCCTCGTTTCAGGCACTTTGGCAAGCATCCTCGGGCTCCAAAACCAATTCCTCATATCCGCTGCAGTATCATCCGCCGCGGCGCCCGTTCTGGCTAAAGCAAACCCCTCAAACCCCGAAATAACAATCTCCAGAAACAAACATCCCCTTAAAAGCTTCGAGCCAATAATCTACGCGGCCCCCTATTTCGTTGTGCTGGCATCTACATACGCCGTTTTGCCCGGATACCTGGTCCTCGAAGGATTGACGGAGCTCGATGTAGGGTTTCTCTTCTTTACGTTGATTGGCGCACGGGTTCTGACATCTTACCTGTTATCCCGGCTCAAGCCCTCGTCGGCTAAGCTTCTCCTCACAGTCCTAAGCATCGTAACAGCGGTTTGGGCGCTTGCCCTCGTCTATCTTCCGGCATCGACCGCCGCCTACATTCCCCTGATGATTCCCGCCGGTGCAACGGTCTCGATTGCATACGTTTACACCCTCTACCTCGTCTCGGGAGGGGAGAGTGCAAGCTCCGTTTTTCTGATAGGAATGTTCGAGGCGTTGATTGGAAGTTGTTTCCTCGTGGGCCCTGTTGTTGCCGGATTTCTCGCCGACATGTGCGGGTTCTCCGCTGTTCTGCTTTTCTTCAGCCTATCCATGCTGGTTGGAGCTTTTCTCGCCCAAAGGTCTTAAACACTCTCAACCGTCACGAGTTTAGACGGGGTTCTCACGAACCTGTTCATCGTCACTTCAGCTATGATTTTGCAGTTGCGCGCCATGCTGATGACGTTGTATACAAAGTTGCGGAGGCTAACAGCTGTCGCCAAGTCGCTGACGCCGTGCGAGAAAATGTCGTTGAACGCCATCTCTTCACCATACTGCTTGGCCGTGACCTCTATCACCTCGTTGGCGAGGTTGATGTCGAGGGAGAGAAAAGCTTTCATGGTTTTGCCGAAGAGCACCTGAATAGATTCGAGTAGTTTGACGAGTTTGTTGACGAGTGATGGGGAGAGTTTTGTGCCGAGAAGCTTCTGGACCTCAGCGGCTGTTAGCTTGAGTGAGTCGGCAACCTCCTCTAGTGCTCGGACCACTAGCCTGTCGCCTATAGCGGCTATGTATGGGTCGGAGGCCTCTTCACCCCAAACCTCCCTCTTCACGTTGAAGAAAATCTGCCTGATGCAGAGAAAATAGAGCTCATCCACCTTGGTCTCCATCTTCGCTATGTCGTTCAAAGCCTCTTTCCTACCTTCTTTAAGCGCTTCTATCAGGTTGTTTATCCCCATCGTTAGCATCACCTGCATCCGCTTGATTATGCCCTGCACCGGGAACTTGCTGGGGTCTAGGAAAGACTGTATGACAACCCGCCGCGTCGACTGCTCAACAATCTCCACACCGGGAAGCATGTCTATCGTCGAGGCGACCGCGGCTTGAACCTCTTCAGAAACCCCTTCACCTGAGATGATGTTTATCTCCTCAAAGCCCTGCAGATAAGCTCCTATCACAAGCCTGCTGAGAAGCGCTTTATCTCTTATTTTCGAGGCGTCGAGGGTGAAGACGGTGTGCAGAGGCGCGCGCTCTATCTTTGTCTCAAGCTTCAGCGCCGCGTCTGACAGCTCGATTATCGACACAGGGTCTCCTGGCTTCAGCCCCGACCTCTCAACCCACTTGCGTGGAAGCGAGACCGTCAACGTTCCAGACCCTACTCTCTGAACTCTTCTTACGTACGGCATGGCTGACCTATTTCCTAAACACTATCATATATATTTGACATCGGATTGTAAAAAACTGCATATAGACAAAATATAATAAGGTGCTGCAGAAAATTTATAGACATTTATCTGCATCGAGGATGATTTTGCCGCTTTTGGCGCGGTAGGCAGGGTTTCCCACGGCCAATACAATCATGTTCTCAAGGTCGTCGGAAAATGGTGAAAAGAATTGTTTTACGTCGTCGTCGTAGAAGGTAAGGCCGGTGGCGCCTATTCCGAGCCCATATGCGGCGAGGTACATGAGGCCGGCTCTTATACCGCCCTCGAGCTGGGCGACGCGGTATCCTCTGTTACCCATTCTGCCTAGAATGTTCATGAGAGGGGCCATGGGGAAGAAGACCGCGGCCGCATCCTCGCCAAGCCTCTGTTCGAGACAAAGGTAGCCGCTCACCCTTCTAAACTGCCCCTTCTTGACAGTGACGAGCGTTCCGTCGCAAACCATGTAGGCACCCGGCTCCACCCCCTCAACATCGTTGACAATCACAAAAAGCGAGACCACCGGGCCATGGTAATCAGTAGGAACCTCTGCAAAAGCCTTTCTCACAATTGTTGAGAAGGTGTCATAAGTTATCGGTGTTCTGCTGAATTTTCTCGTTGACCCTCTTCGGAGTATAACCTCCCACAGCGGTGCCCCGTCCTCTGCAGATGGGTTGAGTGCTTGTCCATGTTCACGTGGTTTGGGAAGAGGTGTTGGCTCTGCCGCGGCCGCCAACCAGCTCAGAAGCTCCTCCGCACTATACAGACAGGATGCCATGTGCATTCTCTCAATCAATGGATACCTTTTCTCATGTCTAGACAACGGCCTCGTCTTCGGCTCAATCACATCAGGCCTAGCATCATCCGCGTGTTTATCGCTATGGCCCAAAGCTGCCACAAGCACAGCAGCTTCTCTCACACCGTCTACGCCAAGCAGCATATTCACTTCATTGTCGACAAAACCAGTCAACAACCGGCACCGGAGGTCGAAAGAATTGCATGTCAACAGCATGTTAGCCGCCATCACACCCGAATCCCAAAACCAGTGCCGGTAAGACCTTTCACGATACTTCCAGGCGTTTCGCCAACCAATCGAAGTGAAGACAACCGCCGCAGAACACTCGGCCACCGCAGAGTTAGAATATTTTGAAAGAAAGCCTCTGAAATCACCCAGCCTCAAAACAGTCAAGCAAAAGGCTTTAGGGTCAAAATGATAAACCCCCGGCTCCAGCCCATCCACGTCTCCCGCAACCACGTACAGCTCAATCGGGTAGAGGGCGCCTGTTGCAGGTGCGGCTCGGAAGTAACCAGTTTCCCAGCCATATTCTACAACTCTTGTGATACCTCCTGTGAAATAGAGTGTTGAGGCGAGTGTTTTGAGGTCGAGGCTTTTCTCCGACGATGGCTGTTGTGTGAACGATTCAAAAACGGGTTTAGTGGGCGGAGGTATGTCTCTGGGCAGAGGTGTTTTCGGTAGGTTTTCATAGATTTTGAAGGGATGGGGTTTGTTGGCCCAGTCAAGCACGTGACCACCGGTTCTCACGCTGACGTAGCTGTGCTTGGTGGATTCATGGTAGTTGATGGCCTCTGTTATTTCGCTGTTCTTCACAAGCTCCTAAACCGATGGGCCAAAAATATGGGTTATGGTTTTTCCGCAACCACGTCTTTCATGGGCTGTGGAGAAACCTTGTGCAGACCTGCTCTTAACGTGCATCTATAAACCTCTATCTCTTGAAGGGTTTTCTCAACCGCTGCATCTAATCCAAAAAGCTGCCACTCTCTTTCAACAGAGCGGCTGTCCGCCTTGGTGGCTTGATGCCGTGCTATTAATGAGCAGCAATCCTTGTATGGCTTGGAAACGGTCTCTAAGACGCCATATTTCTGAGCCAACTCTATGATCTCTGATTTATCTAGGCCAATAAGAGGCCTGAAAATTGGTATTCGCGGCTGACCAACAGCTAATATGTTTGGCAGGGTTTGGGAGGCCACTTGAGCGAGGCTATCTCCCAGCACAAGTGCACGGTATCCACGGGACAACGCGATTTCTTCAGCAACCCGTAAAAGATACCTGCGGAAAAGAACAATTTCCAACCTTGTTCTCTTATCCCAGATGTGTTTGTAGAATGGGGTGAAGCTCGCCGTGTAGAGTGTGGATTTGAGGTTGTATTCGGTGAGCTTCTCAACTAACTCGCCTATCTTTTCGTCCACCGCCTCATCCGAGGTTCTGTAGCTGTGTAGATGAAGGAAATCAACTCGGCAGCCCCGTTTCATGAGCAGAAGCGACGCAACCGCTGAGTCAACTCCCCCGGATATAAGGGAAAGAACTCTGCCGCTGCTGTCAACAGGCAGGCCCCCGAAACCCCTCACGACACGTGCATAGACATAAGCGTTCTTCTCGGTGACCTCAACCCTCATCAATTGCCCAGAGTCCTTAGATATCTGAAGACCTCGCTGAACGAGTGATGTGGCAAGCATTCTACGCAGTTCCTGCGAAGTGAAGGGATGACCTTTGTATGACCTTTTGACCTCAAGACATAGCGATGTCAAACTCTCCTTCTCAACAACATGATGAACAGCGTTCTCAATCTCATCCACTGTCGGCTCCACTCGGACACCTATTCCGATGCTGTGTATGCCGAAGATTTTCCGCAGTTTTTCCACCGCCTCTTCTGGAACAAGGTTGTCCGCGATGATTGCGAGTCTATTCTCGTCTCTGTAAACAGGCGTCCCACGCCCCAGCACATACTTGATGTTGTCCACTAGCTTTGTCTCGAAGTATCCACGTTTCCTACCCTTCAAAGCAATTTCAGAGTGATGGATTACGACAGCGGTCTCCATCCCGTATAACATGCTTCTTCCATTTTAAAAAACCATAAAGCCCGCCGCCATGGCCTCATTTTGGATTGAGGATAAATTTGTTTGTGGATGGTGAGGAGGTGCCGCCTTCCTCGGGGAAATATTTGGAGAGACATGACCCAGGTGACGAGTCCAACGTCATAGGGCTTGTCGCAGACGGGTTTGAAGATGTTGATGCGGCTGTTGATGCGGCGCGTAGGGCCTTTGACAAAGATGCTGGTGGATGGGTGTCTGACTACAGGCTGCGGATGCGTGTCCTCTTGAAGGCGGCTGAGCTTCTCCGCCAAAACCTCGACAGCTTAGCAAGGATGGAGAGCCTCTTCGCCGGAAAAACAATACGCACAAGCCGGATGAGCGACATTCCAAGGGCTGCGGAGCTTCTTGAATACTACGCCGGCCTGGCTGACAAGGTCCTCGGAACAAGCCAGATACTTCGCACAGGAGACCTCATCTCCATCGTGAAGCAGCCTGTGGGAGTTGTCGCAGCAATCGTGCCGTGGAACTTTCCACTCGTCATACTCTGTAGACAAGTGGCACCCGCTCTCGCCGTGGGCTGCACAGTAGTGGCCAAACCATCCTCCCTCACACCCGCAACAGCCCTAGAGCTGGCGAAGATACTGGACAAAGCCGGGGCCCCGAAAGGCGTCTTCAACGTTGTTACCGGAGGAGGGGAGACGGTGGGGGACAAGCTATTGAAGAGCGAGAAGGTTGACTTGGTGAACTTTACAGGCTCAACTTCTGTGGGGAGGAACATTATGCAGAAGGCCTCTTCTCATCTTAAACGGGTTGTTCTGGAGCTCGGCGGCAAAAACCCCAACATAGTTTTTGAGGACGCCGACCTTGAGAGAGCCGCTAACGCGGTTGTTTACGGTGCTTATGCTAACAACGGTGAATCATGTGCAGCGGGCTCACGTCTCCTTGTCCACAGCAGGGTTAGGAAACAGTTTGTCGAGATGGTTGTTGAACGTGTGAAGCGGATACGTGTCGGCTATCAGCTGGATGAGCGGAGCGACATGGGGCCGCTGGTGAGCAAAGGGCAGCTCGAGACTGTTCTCGAATATGTTGGCGCAGCTGCTTCAGAGGGGTTGAAAATAGCGTGCGGCGGTGAGAGGATGACTGAGGGCTTCTATTCTCGGGGAAACTATATGCAGCCCACTGTGATAGACGATACTCCGCCGGAGAGCAGGCTCTTTCAGGAGGAGATTTTTGGCCCAGTTCTGACTGTGACCGAGTTCAGGGATGAGGACGAGGCGGTGGAAATGGCTAACGCTACAATCTATGGCCTGGCGGCTGGTGTGTGGAGCAGCGACCCAGGCCGAGCCTTAAGAGTTGCCTCGAGGGTGAAGGCTGGCGCCGTCTGGATAAACACCTACTACACACTTCCCGTCGAGATGCCTTGGGGCGGATTCAAACAGTCGGGCATAGGGCGAAACAACACTGTTCTCGCCATAGAACACTATCTTGAGCCTAAAGGCGTCTACGTCGACACGCAGCAAGGCTCCATGAGACCATACTACAGGCTGGTGCTCGGAGAATGAGCGCCGCCGAGGCCCTCGCAAAAATAGGAGTCAGCGGAAAAGTGCTGATAATCGGAGGAGCAAATATAGCCGCCGACCTCGTAAAACAACTTGGTCTCTCCGAAGCACACGTAGCGGATGATGACAGCCAGTCTCTCCAAAACCTCTCGACAACCAGCTCCACCGTCAAAATCACACCTGTTTACACGAGGGTTATCGAGAGGCTGGTTGAGCTGCCTTCAACAACCTTTGACACGGTCGTCGCTTTCTACAGCCTCGAACGGGCTTTAAACAAGCGTGCTTTCATGACTGAGGCGCGAAGGCTGCTCAAACAAGGGGGAAAACTCATTGTGCTGACACATGTTAGAGGATTTTTGCGGCGGAGAGGCTTGTCCAAAACCGAGCTGGACAAGCTCTTAGCCACACATGGGTTTAAACTGGTTGAAAGAATTCAGAAAGGCGGAGACGCTTTATGCGTGTTGCTAAAGGAGTGAAGACATTTCCGCCAGACCTGAGACAATATACTGAACACCGATAGCCGCCACGAAGACGGACATTATCCGTGCGACGGCGTCGGCGCCGCTTTCCCCTATTATCTTTAGCATCGGCTCTATGCTGCGGAGAATAAGCCACGTCAACCCCATTACGATGAGGACGGGGATTATCGAGTATGGGATGCCGAGGGCGTTGATGGAGAAGATGACCGTGGTTATGGCGCCGGGCCCCGCGAGAAGCGGGAAAGCTAGCGGGAATATGCCTGATGACTTGCCCTGTGTACCCCAGCCCTCGCCACCCTGAACAAGAATACGCACAGCGAGAATCAGCAGGAGAAGGCCTCCGGCCACCGTGAAGCTTGACAAGTCGATGCCGAGGACCCAGAGAACACCCTGCCCACCGATGGAGAAAACCAGAAGCAGAACAGTTCCCACGACAACCGAGCGGTCGACCAGACGCCTCCTCTCATGGGAGGAAAGGCCGCCGGTCAGCGAGACGACAAACGGGAGAACACCAACTGGGTCGACGATGATGAACAAAGCCACCACAGCCTTGAGAAGCTCCAGAAAAACCTCTGCCTCCACGCAGCCATGTGAACATGAGGAATAATAAAGCTGAAGCTATCCAGAGGCCTCTGTCGCCCGAGCCTGTTCCGCATTCACAGGCTCCTGCCGCGGCATCCTGCTTTTAACAACAAAGTAGACCGCGAGGCCGATTACCATAGCTATTCCCTGTCTGGCGAAAGAGGTGACGAAAGCGTCGCTTCTGCCTGTGACAACAGATGTGAGTAGGCTCAGCCACGTGGATGAGATTATGTAGTATGCGGCTACTCCGAGGAGGATTGACCTTTTCGCCAGAGCGCGGAGTACGATTAGGGCGCCGAGTGATATGGCCGGGGTGATTAGGTCGAGGGGCCCGAGGGGAGAAGCCATGTTGGCGATGAACTGTCCAAATGCGAGGCCGAGAACGGATGCTAGGCCAAACAAGGCCACGAGAGGCGTCATAATCTCGCCTGTCTTCACCTGCAGGTCTCCTAGGGGGAGGTTCCCCAACGCAAGTGTCCCAGCCGCGTAAATAGCTGCGAAGATGACAAAGATGCCGAAATGTGTTGAAGTCAACCTGCTCATATTCTCACCTCAGACATGCGCCGCCCATGTCAGGGCCCCTTCATATATGAATGCGAAGAGTAGAAGCCAGACAAGGTGGACAAAGTGCCAGTAGATGCTGACGCTTTCGAGAAGACCGTAGCTTGTGGAGCTGAATTGACGGAGCTTTGCACGCCATGCGACAACTCCGAGAGCAAGAACACCTCCCAAAACATGTGCGCCATGCGCGCCGAGAAGAATGTAGAACATGGATGCATATATCCCGGTGCTTGGAGTAAAGCCGACGTCAAACAATAAGTGCGGCCACTCGACACCCAGCTTTAGCACGAGAAATCCTAGGCCGAAGAGCGCCGTGGCGACGACTCCGCCGAGAACAGCGCCCAGCCTATCTCTTTTAACAGAGTAGACCGCGTATTCGATGGCGAGGCTGCTGAAGAGCAGCATGAAGGTTTGGAGACGTGGTATGAAGTCATCGAGATGAGGTGTGCCGGGTGGTGGCCAAACCGGGAATGATAATCTGATTACGAAGTAGCTGCTGAAACCTGCTGCGAAAAGCGCCACTTCTGTGAATAGGAAGACGGCTGTGGGGAAGCCGACGCCTCCCACTTTCTCCGGCTCCGCTGGAATTGCCGTGCCCTTGAGTCTCGCGAAAAAGCTCTCTATCACTTTGGGCCATGACTTGACCTCCTTTGCGACAAAGGCTGTTATAACAGCGATAAAGACAAAGACCAGCCCAGCTCCCAGAGCAAAGTTGACGTTCTTCAGCAAAATAATCAAGCCTGCGACAAGAATTACTGTTGAGACTCCGATCACCGCGGGCCAAACACTGCCCTCATGATGATGCTCTTCATGCTCAACAGCGGTCATGCTTGTTTTCCACCGTTACGACGGCCTATTAATGGTTTTCCCGTGATTTTCGGGTATGCGGCAAACGTTTCACGAGCATGGCTGGGGTTAGGGCGCCCAAGTCTGTTAGATAAAAGTCGATGAGGTCGGGTGGAACCTTTTCAAAAACCGGGTTTTCGGCGGGCATTTGTTCATCAACATCTGTTGATGGCCCCATCTCGTTGACGAACTCTTCGGCAAGCTTCCATGTGTCGACCGCGACATGGAAAGGTTTTCCCAACAGCTTGGCTGTTGCGGCGAGAGGTTTTACACCGACCTTGGCGGAGAATGAGCCATCGGGGTAAAGGGCGTCGGCTCCGACTACCACGGCATCAGACCGTTCAACGGCGTAAGCCACGGCGGCGTCTACATAAACCACAACCATGCAACTATTCCTCAGAGCAGCGGCCATCAAAACGCCTTCTCGGAGAGGCCGCGACTCTAGCACATTCACCCGACGAAGACCCTCAAGTCTGGATAGTATGTTGATGATGGTTCCGCTGTGGCTCATGGTGGTGACCGAGCCTATCCCTGAGAGCTTATCCACCGCGTGTTCGACGAGATGGTTTAACTTGCTGCGATAAGTTTTCTCAACATCTTCAACCGCCTTCAAAACCTCTTCGGAGGAGGGGCTGCTTATCCGCTGGAGAACTTCTCTGCTGAATCGTTTCACGAGAGGCATAGAGGGCCTAGCGGTCTCGATGAGTTCTCCGTATTTTGGCAGGTCTCTGGAGAGGTTGTCGCTCTCTCTGGCAAGTGTCCTGTAGATGTTGAGTACTGTTTCGGCGAGGGTGGTTGAGCCTTTTCGCCTCTCTTTCTTCAGGGCCTCAACTAGCTCTAATGCTTTCAAGGGAGGAGGACTATTTTTCCGAAGAAGTTGTCCGACTCCATGAGTTTGTGGGCTTCCTCTGCCTCGGTGAGGGGGAAGGTTGTGTGTATGATGGGCCGTAGCTTGCCTTTCTCGAAGAGCTGGAGAACCTGCGGTATTTCACTCTTATTCCATCCGTAGCTGCCGAGCAGGCTTGTTTGCCGACGGTAGGTGTAGCGGATGTTGATTGACGCGTTTTCGCCTGTTGTGGCGCCGAGGTAGACCATTTTTCCACCCGGTGCGAGGCTTTTTACAGCCTCTTCCCAAATGGCTTGGCCGGCGTGCTCCAGCACTAGGTCAACACCCGTGCCATGTGTAAACTTGTTCACAGCCTCGCTAACACTTTGTTTGCGGCGGTTGATTACGTAGTCGGCGCCTATTTTGTAGGCTTTTTCAGCTTTCCAGTCTTCGCCCACGGTGGTTATGACTGTGCAGCCGAGGAGTTTGGCGAGCTGTATGGCGGATATTCCGACGCCGCTGCCTCCTCCTATGACCAGGACTGTTGAGCCGGGTGTTATGCCGCCTCTTGTTACTAGAGCATGCCATGCGGTTGCATAGGTCACCATGATGCATCCTGCCTGCGTGGTGCTTAGCTCCTCGGGTATTTTGTGGAGGTTGTTTGCGGGTAGGGTTATTTTCTCGGCATAGGTTCCGTCTGCTCCATGTCCTAGGAGTCGATGGTTTTCGCATAGCGAGTCCCATCCACGTTGGCAGAAGCGGCAGGTGCCGCAGGTTAGCGCGGGGTTGATGAGGACTCTGTCACCCTTGGAGAACCCTGTGACATCTTCGCCCACCTCCTCTACTACGCCTGCGCCATCTGCTCCCGGTATACGTGGAAGCGGAATCTTGTAGACACCGCTGCGCACCCAGATGTCTATTCGGTTCATTCCAGCGGCTTCAAGCTTCACCAGAACCTCGTTTCGCCGCGGTTTTTTCTCCTCAACTTCTTTGACGCGGAGAACCTCGGGTCCGCCCTGCTCCGCGAGAACGACAGCTTTCATGCCATGTTTCACTCTGTGCCGTAAAATATGGTTTGCCTCCAGTCGACGAGCTCCGAGTATAGGCTGGGGATGCGTGATGCCAGTCTTTCCAGTCTCGGGCCACGGAGTTTCTCAGGCTCCAGTTCTCCGACGATGATTGCTTCACCGTCTTGTGCAACATGTTCCTTTACATGATATATTGTGCCTCCGACTTTGACGAGGTCCATGATGACCGAGCCTCCTGCGAGAGTCCATACGTTTGCGCCGGCGGCTGTCACACGGTTTTCGAGGCATCGTGCACGCATGTAGTCATGCCATGGCTCAACGGCGCGGGATGGCATATGCGAGGGGTTGATAATTAGCTCGGCGCCTCGTAGCGCCATTATGCGGGAGATTTCGGGGAAGGCGATGTCGAGGCATATCTGGACGCCGAAGCATATGTCCTTATGCTTGAAGACCTGGATGCTTTCTCCTCGTTTGAAGAGGAGTTGCTCGGACTTGTGAAGGTGAATTTTCTCCTGCCAGCCCATGACTGAGCCGTCGGGGGCTATGACTGGAGCGGCCATCCTGAATCCGTCGCCTCTATGCACGACTAGGCCGCCGCCCACTATGACCGCGTTCATCTCCTGGGCTTGTTTGGCTAGGATATCTAGGACCAGGTTCTCTTGCTCAGCCAATTGGTTAGCTGCTGCTAGGGTGTTTGAGTGTTGCCAGGCTTCGGGTAGGGTTACGAGGTCTGGCTCATGTGGGGAGACTTTGTTGAGAAGTGTTTTGATGTTTTCGAGGTTTTTGGTGAAATTGTTTGTGGTTTTGGGCTGTATTACTGCGACGCGGATTCCCATTTTTTCACCGTTTATGCTTGGTAGAGGCTTCGTAGTTTTTTGAGGTCTGTTGAGTAGTCGCCCGCCTCGTCTTCGGGTGTTTCGATGACCATGGGTTTGTCTCTTATGCTTGGGTGGTTGATGAATGCTTTGAAGCCTTCGTCGCCGATGTATCCTTTTCCGATGTGTTCGTGGCGGTCGAGGCCGCTTCCGAGGCCGCCTTTAGAGTCGTTTAGATGTATGGCGTGGAGTTTCTCGAGGCCGACTATTTCGTCGAACTTTGAGAGGGTGGCTTCGACTGCTGCACGGGTTTTGATGTCGTAGCCTGCGGCGTAGAGGTGGCAGGTGTCTAGGCAGACGCCGACCCTTGACTTGTTCTTGATTTTTGAGAGGATTTGTGCGATGTCTTCGAAGCGTGAGCCGCATGAGTTACGCTGACCAGCCATGTTTTCCAGCAGTATTTTGACGTTGTTGTCCACTTTTTCGAGGGCTGTGTTGACTGCTTTGGCGACGTTTTCGATGCCTTTTTCTATGCCTGCGCCGAGGTGGCTTCCGATGTGGACCACTAGGAGGTTTATGCCGAGTTGGCCGCATCTCTCGACCTCTGAGATGAGTGATTTGACTGATTTTTCGTAGATGAGTTTTTTGGGTGATGCGATGTTGGGTAGGTAGGGCATGTGGGCCATGGCGACTGTGTAGCCTGCCTGGCGGAACTTTCGGATGAATTCTTCAACCTCTGATTGTTTGAGCTTGGTGTAGGTCCAGCCCCGTGGGTTGCGTGTGAATATTTGAAAAGTTGTGCATCCCAGCTGGGATGCTCTGTCTATGGCTAGGTGGATGGCGCCTGAGATGGAGACATGAGCCCCCAGAAGCATAGCTATCATTATTCAGACGAGTTTTAATGATTTACTCCACCCCACATCCTCACCACAATTCCCTCTCGCGGGATCAGCCCGCATCCCGTCGTATCATACCGCCATAACAGCCATCAACGCCATACTTTCAATTCCCTCTCGCGGGATCAGGAAGGCGAGGTGGTTGAGATGAAAGTAGTAGAGCTTCGGGCTTTCAATTCCCTCTCGCGGGATCAGATTAGAGTATTCAAGGACAAGGTTCTGCTTATGCTCAGGAGCTTTCAATTCCCTCTCGCGGGATCAGACGTATTACAGCCAATTCATGCCTGCTACTATCGTCAACAATCTACTTTCAATTCCCTCTCGCGGGATCAGGCCGCTGTATCTCCTGCTTCCGTCTCTCCTCAAGGCTTATACTTTCAATTCCCTCTCGCGGGATCAGAGAACTGTTGACGGACGGAGAGTTCGACGAATTCGAGACTTTCAATTCCCTCTCGCGGGATCAGATGAGGGGGCAGCGAGGTTGTTGTCGTCTCTGTTAAATGTCTTTCAATTCCCTCTCGCGGGATCAGATGTCCACTATCATCTCTACGCCCGCATTGAGGACATCATGGCTTTCAATTCCCTCTCGCGGGATCAGCAGAAAAACACAGACTATACCACGAACCAGATTGTCCACGAGTTGTCTTTCAATTCCCTCTCGCGGGATCAGCTGGAGGCTACGCACTTTTCGACCATGATGGAGAACTATGCTTTCAATTCCCTCTCGCGGGATCAGTGCCTAAGTCAGGCAGCAGCAAAACAACACGTATCCACATCCAGGACTTTCAATTCCCTCTCGCGGGATCAGAAAGTTTGAACGCATCAACCGCAAACTTGACAATATCTCATCTTTCAATTCCCTCTCGCGGGATCAGATAATACTTAAGCATGGCAAAACATCACCAAAAAAATAGTTACTTTCAATTCCCTCTCGCGGGATCAGAGATAGGTATTATCACGCCTCTAAAGTATCAACTTAATGCCTTTCAATTCCCTCTCGCGGGATCAGTTAGCAGCGGGTTGCGTGAGTTGTTGGAAGAGTTGCTAAGAGCTTTCAATTCCCTCTCGCGGGATCAGTGGAATTGTAGGTAAAAATTATCTGCTGTTTCTGAGCTTTCAATTCCCTCTCGCGGGATCAGTGGAATTGTAGGTAAAAATTATCTGCTGTTTCTGAGCTTTCAATTCCCTCTCGCGGGATCAGTTCAGAGATGTTCTCACCGATGAGGAGCAGGATTTGGTGACTTTCAATTCCCTCTCGCGGGATCAGGACAGCGGCGGCTGCATTCAATAGAGTTGTGAAGAGCCGGCTTTCAATTCCCTCTCGCGGGATCAGTGGAATTGTAGGTAAAAATTATCTGCTGTTTCTGAGCTTTCAATTCCCTCTCGCGGGATCAGTGGAATTGTAGGTAAAAATTATCTGCTGTTTCTGAGCTTTCAATTCCCTCTCGCGGGATCAGTTCAGAGATGTTCTCACCGATGAGGAGCAGGATTTGGTGACTTTCAATTCCCTCTCGCGGGATCAGGACAGCGGCGGCTGCATTCAATAGAGTTGTGAAGAGCCGGCTTTCAATTCCCTCTCGCGGGATCAGAACATTTTTTCCGCTTGTAAACGGGGTTGTGTGGCTGAGAACTTTCAATTCCCTCTCGCGGGATCAGTCTGGCAATTCTAGACGCACCATTGTCACGTGGCTTGGGTCGCTTTCAATTCCCTCTCGCGGGATCAGTGGAAGAGAACATTCCACTACATCGGCGCAGAGCATAAGATTGTCTTTCAATTCCCTCTCGCGGGATCAGTGTAGTTGAGGAGTGCGGCTACTGCGGCAAATCACTCATATCCTTTCAATTCCCTCTCGCGGGATCAGGAGGCGTTTGACTGCAGCCTCAAGCTCACTCGGCAGATAAAGTCTTTCAATTCCCTCTCGCGGGATCAGCCGCTATAATTTTGATAGATGTTAGCGGCTCCGTTAGCGACTTTCAATTCCCTCTCGCGGGATCAGTACGATCTTGATTCGGCAGAGCTGTTGACGCAGCGCGGCAGAACTTTCAATTCCCTCTCGCGGGATCAGTGGATGGATTCCATTCTTTAACGCCGCCACAGGTAAAATACAGTTCTTGCGCGGCAGAACTTTCAATTCCCTCTCGCGGGATCAGTGCGACGGTGAAGTTTCGTAGGGTGACGGTGGATGAGGCAACTTTCAATTCCCTCTCGCGGGATCAGAAGCGAGGGCCCTCGCATAGGCGGAGAAAGAAGGTTGAGCAGCTTTCAATTCCCTCTCGCGGGATCAGAAGTGTAATCTCGAAGTCGGCGATTCGACGATTCAAGTCATTTACTTTCAATTCCCTCTCGCGGGATCAGATGGGGGTGAAAGAAAAAATGAGTTACGATCTTGACTCGGCAATCTTTCAATTCCCTCTCGCGGGATCAGTTTTCAAGGTCTTGTTTTTTTGTTCCGAAAACCATGGTAACTTTCAATTCCCTCTCGCGGGATCAGCCTTGAAAAATCCTTGTCAAGCCCGCCTAGGCCCCTGCTAGGGCCCTAGCCTTTCAATTCCCTCTCGCGGGATCAGTTGCAAAAGAGAGTTGAGCGTCTAAACAAATTAATAGCAAATGTCTTTCAATTCCCTCTCGCGGGATCAGATATTAAAACGTTTTGTTTTTTGTGTTGTTATGGATAAAATCTTTCAATTCCCTCTCGCGGGATCAGTCGCCTTTTTTAGTGCTTCGTCGCTCGGCAGGGGGCCGAAGTCTTTCAATTCCCTCTCGCGGGATCAGAGGCTGCTCAACCCAAAACAAGGAGCTGCTGCTGCAGACTTCTTTCAATTCCCTCTCGCGGGATCAGAGGAGTAATGGCGAAAAAGAAAGCCAAACTAACAATAGATACGACTTTCAATTCCCTCTCGCGGGATCAGCCAAAACACTCGCTCACGCAGGCGTCCCAATCCTCACCTTGGACTTTCAATTCCCTCTCGCGGGATCAGTAGGCATAGAAGCGGGGCAAAGATGCGGTTCACCATGAACTTTCAATTCCCTCTCGCGGGATCAGAGCATTCTTTGAACATAGACGAGGTCTTTGCTGCTTTCATAAAGTCTTTCAATTCCCTCTCGCGGGATCAGGGGGTTATATACTTCGGTATTACGCTGGTCATATGGAATTGTCTTTCAATTCCCTCTCGCGGGATCAGTGTTTCGCAGCTCAGCCTGCACCATCAGCTCAGACCATTTACTTTCAATTCCCTCTCGCGGGATCAGTCACAGCTTTCAATTCATCAAAATCATATGTCTTAAGATAATACTTTCAATTCCCTCTCGCGGGATCAGAGCCTTTGCCTTTCGCACCTGCCTCATAATACACTGACCTCGCCTTTCAATTCCCTCTCGCGGGATCAGTGTTTCATACTCTGCGAGGCTGATGAGCCCCTCGCGCGCTTGACTTTCAATTCCCTCTCGCGGGATCAGTTAGTCTCAGCTAAAGAGGCGGCTTTGTTATTGACATTCCTGACTTTCAATTCCCTCTCGCGGGATCAGTCTGCACCAGTAGGCGGCAAATTCTTCAAAGCATCCCTTTCAATTCCCTCTCGCGGGATCAGTGTGCGTTTTTCATCAATTTTTTCCATTTTCGCGGCATTTTGTCGCCGCGTATCTTCAGGCAATAAATGTTTAAGGGTAGTATTTAGGTTTATACCCCCTCGTCCCCCGTGAAAGCTTATATAAAATGAGTGAAACTCGACCTGAAAACTCCAGCTTATAAATGTTTAACATCATTCCCCGGGCATCGCTGCCCAGCCCCACTATCCACCCAGAAACAGCGTCTACGACACGTTTACCCTGACAGCCAACTCCACACGGTTACCGTCAAAATCCATCACCGTAACACCCTCGTAACCCTCAAAGCCATGCACCAACCCATCCACAACATCCACACCATTCTCCAAAAGCCATTTCACCAACAGTTCAAGAGACCTCCGCGATGGCAGAACCAGCGAGAAGGATTTGAGCTGAACATGGTTTTCCGACGGAGGAGCCGCGTTCAACCCCGCCCATATATTAGCCCCAACATGGTGATGATATCCACCCGCCGACAGAAACAAAGCACCCGGAAAACTCCTCAAAGTCACGTCCAACCCAAGTAACCCATGATAGAACTGCTCCGCCTTCTCAAGACTCGAAACATGAAGATGAATGTGTCCAATACGTGTTCCGGATGGCAGCCGATACCCTGGGTCAAGAGACTTTGAAGAACCCTCTCCACTCAGCTCCTGCAGCAGCGAGTCGATGTTCAGAGGAAGCGTCCCCATCCTAAGCTCCTTCAACGAGGTGAAACCCCAGCGCTCCCTCGGCCTATCAACATAGAGCTCAATTCCATGAAGGTCGGGGTCGCTCAGATAAAGAGCCTCACTAACCAAATGATCCGCGAACCCCTCAAAGCTCCAGCGGTGAGCAACCCGTGTAAAGGCACGGGCAAGGTCACGGCGAGAAGGATAAAGAACAGCGAAATGGTAGAGACCACGTCTATTTGGTGGACGCGGCTCCGCACCCCTCTGCTCATGCAAGATGACAAGAGGAACATTTTCATCCGCACCAAGCACAGCAGCTCCCCCCAACATCCCAAACTGCCTAAACCCCAGCACACCCTTGTAAAAATCTAGAGACCTACCTAGACTGGAAACGGTTAAACCAACCCAACCCACACCCGTCGCCGGATCAAGCCTAAACATCCAACACCAAAAACCTAGGCATGCATATATAACCGTAGCAGAGTTAAAAAAAAATTGTTGGTAACGCGAAAACACTCTTATACGGTTTAGCGGAAAAGGGCTGTGTGGCGGGCAAGTGCCCCATATGCGGAGAAGACGTCACCTGGGCCGAGGAAAAAGCAGGCCTCTACACCTGTTTAACCGTGTGCATACCCGCCGTCCGCCACCCAGCCCACCTCCTCCAAAAACATCCAAAATACCTACACGAAGCAAAGAAACTAGCCCGCCCAGTCTTCTACCCCGTAGCAGCCCTAACAGCAGCCGCAGCCCTCACACTATTAGCAGGGCTCTGGCAAGCCTCAATACCTGCAGCGGCCCTGTCAGCCGTGTTCTTCACGATTGGCTGGCGTCGGCGGAAGACTCTCCTCCACCGTCACCAGTCTTTCTACTCCGTGAAAAATCTTTGACGATGAGAACCACGTTGACAGCTATGAGGAGCAGGACAAGTATCGGCCCCGCTGGGTAATATATTTCTCCTCGGAGGAAGAGGCTGATGTAACCGATTCCCGTCCACGCCGGTATGCTCAGCCCAGTCCATCTACCCAGCAAGTGGTCAAAAGGCACAGGCCCCCAGTAATCCGCCACAGCGTTTGCATCACCCTTAGTAATGAAGCCACCCGAAACCCTTGCCACAGCCCTGTGAACAATAATCGAACCAGGCACACCTTTCTCACCCGGCCTGTAGAAAACAATCACATCCCCGTTAACAGGGTCCGCTCTAACATCGTCGGGGCTAACCGGTAAAACGATTATGATGTCGCCCACCTCTATCACTGGACGCATGCTGCCGCTTTTGACCACGAGAAGCGGAAAAGTTACTCCCAAAGCTGTGTGCAGCAACGATAGTGCGAGCAACGTGGCGACAACCCCGAGCACGGCGGCGTAGGCGACGTTCCGCAACATCCTCCTCATTTTCTAGACACGAGGTCGACGAAGCCGCTTAAATGTTTGAGTCTCGCCCTCGCCACGGGGCTGCATAGTTCTCTGAGGCCTCTGTCCACCTCTCTGTCTACCCGACGGACGCAGCTTTCCCCATCTCAGCAAGCCGAAGACAGAAGATGTTGACACAGCGGCCGTCGCAGCTAAAACAACTCCCTGCCACTGCGGGTTATCGACAACATGCAGTATCGAGAGAGATTTATTGGCTTTCGACGAGTAGCCGGATGAATAAGTGTATTCACCTATCTTCATAGTCCATGTGTAGTCCCCCTCAGCGGCGTAGAGAACAGCTTTCCCCTCCTCATCTGTTACCTTTCTTTCTATGACCTTGTCACCGCGGTTCAGAGAAACCTCGGCTCCTGCCACTGGTTCACCGCTCGGGTCTATGATTCTCACATCCACCCGGTAAACCTTCGCCTGCAAATTAAGCTGCGTGGTCTGTACAAGAGAAATGGACTGCGACAGCACCACAGTGTCCTGGTAACTCACCTCCACCGCGAAATCACCTCTAGGAAGCTTAAGCTCCAGCCTTCCCGACTGGTCGGTGAATCCATCGCCGATTTTTCTACCACCCTGGGCAACAGATACGTAGGCAGCGGGAAGCACCGTGTCATCCATCCTCTTAACAGTAAGCCTCAGGTAGTAGACAGCGGCCTGCACACGTACAAGGTCTTCGTCAGCCCTGAAAACCGTCTGACGGTCGTAAACAGTCACCCCCTTGTAGCGAGCTGAGAGACGGTAGGTCGACGCGGGAATGTCTTTAAAGATGACTCTACCGTTTTCAATCTCGCCAGCCTTTTTTACAACACCAAGGACAATCTCGACATCACCCGACTCGAGTGGAGCCCCATCGTCGTCCACCACCTCCACAATCACATCCACCACATTCTTCGCCTTCAGCACGATTTCTCTGCTAGAGTCTATTCTGACTGTCTCCTCATGCACTCCGATGTTGAGATAGTTGACGGCGATGTTGTAGCTGCCGATTGGCAGGTTTTTCACAGATGCGCGGCCGTCCGAGTCGGTGACGTTTTCAGCTGAGATTTCTCCGAGTGAAACCGTTACCTGTGCTGAGGAAAGAGCTGTCTCACCGTCGGCGTCGAAAACACGGAAAACAACGTTGAAAACCTTGGTTGCTACAACAACTTCCTTCTGGTCAGCGTCCAACGTAAACTCGAAGCCGTCGTTAACCTTGACTCCTTTGTAATTCACCACTCCACGGTAAAGTATAGGCAGAAGACCAGATACAGTAGTCGCTCCATTCTCATCCGCCTGGAAAACTCCCAGAGAAACATCGTCGTAGGATTTGAGCTCCACCGCGCCCGCTATTCCCTCTCCCATGTCGTTGTTTATCTGGAGCTTGACTGTCCACAGGGTTGGTCTCAAAGTTATTCTCTGTTCATCCTGGTTTATCTCGACTGTTCCCGAGCCTATAACGTAGGTGCCTCGCGTAATCTCGTAGCTGTATCTTCCCGCTGGAATGTTTTGGAAACCTGTCGCCCCGTTAACAGTTGTCCTCTCGCTGCTGAAACTGCCCAACTGTATCCTCAGGCCCACTGTGGAGACAAGCCTCTCGCTACGCGTCCCCGAGGCATCCACCCTGAAGAAAACATCGAAAAACTTTCCATTAACAGACGTGTCATCGGGCGCTCTTACATCGCCTCTGAAAACCTCTGTGTCACCCATTTTGACCACGAGGCTGTAGGTTCTCGACTTCACCAACCCGAAGCCGAACTCACCGGTCGATGTTGTCACCGGGTCGCCGTAGGGGCTTGTGTCGCGATAAAGCTGGGCTTGCAGGGTTATCCCCGTTATCTGCTCGGCGCCGTCGAAGTCAAGGATGCGGACACGGTAGTTTACAAGGTCTGTTCGGGCCCTGTGGACGACCTGACCGCTTGAGACGGCTATGTTTGACGTGGTCTGGTAAACGTTTTCCCCGCGATATTCCACGTCGAGGGGGTAGTTTCCTGCAGGCAGCCTATCAAGTATGGCGACGCCGCTAGAGTCGGTTGTGGCCGACTCGAATCCCGTGGTGTTGCCCGACTGTCTCACACCATACCACACTTTGACGGTCGCCGAGGGCACGGGGTTGCCGTTCAGGTCCTCAACAATAGCCCTTATGCTGAAAAGGTTTAGGTCAAGCGTCAGCCCTGAGCCGCCGTAGGCTCTTGTGAATGTTCCGACATCATATCCCCGGTAGGTCGTGGAAATCGTGTATGTTGTGTTAGGCATGAAGGATATCGATGCGCGGCCGTCGGAACCCGTGGTCGTTGTGTTTGTGTATGAGCCGTAGGTGAGGGTGATGCGGACGTTTGGGACAGGGTTACCCAGCGCCGTTCTCGCGAAAAGCACCATGGTTGTGACATTCACTCTGACGGTTACCTGAGCGGGGTTTGATGGGTTAAGAAGGGAAGCGTTGAATACAGGGTTGTAGTACACTGTAAAACCTCGGAACAGAACCTCTACAGTTGCATTGGCTTTTCTGTTGAGACCTCCGAAAACTGCGTTACCGACTGAGTTTGTGGAATTCGTGGACGTGCCGTTTACTCTTACGAGTGCGCCGACGACGGGCTGGTTGGTGTCACTGGTGCGTACGTTGATGGTTACGCCGGTTGCGGCATGGGCCTCTGGTAACGACCCGAGAAACAGAAAGCATGCTGCCAGCAACGCGGCTGTCAACAGAATCGGCTGTAGGCGGTTGATATTGGCCATGTTACATCCTCTTATTTACTGGAATATATTTTGATGGTTCTCGAAGATTCTCAAGTATTCATGGGTCTTACCGGTGTGGGGCTTTACTTGTATGAGGAGGCTATTGTGTCAAGAGTCCATTTTACTGAATTCACTATTTCCCGTAACCTCGCCTCATCCCGGTAGTTTTTTACAACAATCTCCCGTGCAACATCGCCGTCATAAACCACTTCATAGGTCAACACACTGGATTGGTCAAGCTTACCTTCCGCGACCTTCTGGAGGTCGGCCTCCCGCATAGAGTCAAGCACTTTCCTCAGGAGAAAAGAGGAGAAGGGCCGCATTTCCTGTGTCACACGGATTTCTGGGTTAAAGACTATCCGCGCCTCTCTTTCCTTCAGTGTCATGGTGGCGAGCAGGCTGCCGGACCTGCTTCTAATCATTTTTAGAGAAGCCAGCTCCTTCTCAGCCGGCTCAGGCGGAGGCTGAGCCTTCTTGAAGCTCTTAGCCACAAGCTCTCGGTCAACTAGCTCGAGCAAAGACCTGACAGCTTCGGCCTCCTTCTCCAAATCACTCAGCCGCTGCTCCAGATAGGTCTTGAGCTCGGCGAGCCGCTTAACCTCCGCATCCTCAGGCTGCAACCCGTGGGCCAAAACGTATCAGAGGATATTAAGGGTTGCGAAAACTTTTCTGTCAACCTTCAGTTCCCAGCCTGTTTCTGGTTGCTAGATATCTGCGGTAGAGTTCGTCATAGATGGGTTGGCTTTCGCCGTGTATGGTTTCGGCTATTTTGATGCTTGATGCTGCTTCTGCGAGGTTTTTGAAGAGGCCCGTGGCGGTGGCTGCTGTGAGGGCTGCGCCGAGGGCTGCTGTTTCGCGTATCTCAGGTATCTGAAACGGTTTTCCCACCACTGTGGCCTTGAGCTTTGTGACAAAGCCCGTCGCGCCTCCTCCGCTTGATACAATTCTCCGCACCTTGGTTACCTGCTCGAAAATCTCGACTACACGGCGCAGCTCATAGGCGACCGCTTCAAAAAAGCTGCGTGCAACATGGTTCCAGCCATGGCAATAGGTTAGGTTGACCAACGAACCCCACACATCTTTCGTCATCTTCCATCCATCGGCGACAAACATTAGTCCTTCAGCACCAGGTGGAGCATGTTCGGCGAGCCTCTCAAAATAGGTGTAGTCACTGTTTGGAGAAATTTTTTCGACGAGCCATTTATGCATAAGCCCGAGCGGAGGCGAGACGCTCATCATGTAGAGGCCGCTGATGTATGAGGGATAGGAGTGTGGAGTCTTCTCTTTTACCAGCGTGGCCATGACCTCTGTGGCACCCGCCACATCAACCATCTCCCCTTCTTCGACGACGCCTGAGCCAATCATGGCTGCGAGACTGTCTCCTAAAGCCACGACAACGGGAACACCCGGCTTCAGGCTAGCCCGTTTCGCAGCATCGTCATCTACATAACCCAAAACATCGGTGTAAGTCTGGACTTCACCCAGCAAGCTTGGATTGATTCCCGCATCTAGGCAAAGCCGCTCCAAGTCCTCAACCATGAACCATAGCTTATCCACACTGGTGCGCCCAGTCAACAGGTATCCAGCATACTCTTTCATGTCCAAGACTTTCGAGATTTTTGCATACACATTCGGCTCATGTCTCCTCAGCCAGACAAGGTTGCCGACCAATTTTCGCCCGATGTATCCCTGAGAACCTTCCATCTCCTCCGCAGCTAGGTCAGCTCTTTTATCAAGGTGGCTTAGGACAGGGTAAACCGGGTTACCGAGTCTGTCAAGAAGAACTAGAGAGACACTCTGTGCCGTGACACCCATGGCCTCAACTCTTCTTCCATCCAGCTTTTTCATCAAAAGCCTAAGCGATTCAAACATTTTGTCCCTGATTTCGCCCGCGTCATGCGTAAATATGCCGCGGGATGGTGAATAGATGTTAAGCGGCAGCCTCGCCTCAGCGAGAAGCTGACAGCATTCGTCTACGGCAACGGCCTTAACAGCCGTCGTCCCCACATCGACACCTATTAAACATCTCCCACGCTCCGCCATCACTTTACAGACCATGGGCAGATATTTATCCGAAAAACTAATCAAGTCATATGCATCTCTGGCTGGTGGTTCTCTGTGGGGAGCAGCTTACCTAACGTCTATGTTCTCGACCATCCCTACGCTCAAATGGTTTTGACAAGGCTTCGCGACAAATCCACGGGACAGATTGAGTTCCGTAAAGGGCTTGTGAAGCTGGGGAGGCTTATAGGCTTTGAGATAGCGAGGCATCTGCCCGTGTCGAAGAAATTAGTTACCACACCGCTGGAGGTTGAGGCGGAGGGTGTCGAAATACCGGATATAGACAAAATTGTACTTATCACGGTTTTGAGAGCGGCTATGCCTCTTGCCGAGGGTTTGTTGAAAATTTTTCCCACAGCGAGGCAAGGTGTGGTCAGCGCGAGAAGGGTTGAGGAAACCTATTCAGGTGGCTTGGATTTTGAAATCGAGCTAACATATCTACGAATACCACGGTTAAACGGCTCGGAGATAGTGATTATCGCCGACCCTATGCTGGCAACGGGCTCGACCATGCTTAGGGTTGTTGAGGAAGTTTACAAGGTTGGGAAACCAAAGAGGCTCATGTTCGCCACCGTGATATCCACGATGCAGGGAATCAGCCGTGTCCACAGTGTTTATCCCCAGACAGAAATCTTCACCGTCGCAATCGATGAGAAGCTGAACGAGAAGGGTTTCATCGTGCCTGGTTTGGGTGATGCGGGGGATAGAGCCTTCGGTTAGGCTAATTTTTTTGAAAAGCTAATATTCCTTCTCTACCTTTCTTACATGTTGACCGGGTTTAGTGTTGATGTTTTGGTTGTTGGGAGTGGAGCCGCGGGCTTGGTGGGTGCTCTCACGGTCAGAAGCGCTGGATACGAGGTTCTGGTTGTGGAGAAAACCGATTTGGTTGGAGGCTCCAGCGCTATGTCTGGCGGCGGACTCTGGATTCCCAATAACCATGTCTCGAGAGAAGCGGGTGTAGAGGATTCGTTTGAGGCGGCGTGGACCTATTTGAGCCATGTTGTTCCCGAGGCTGGTGAAGCAACTTCTCCCGAGAGACTGAGAGCCTACCTAACCCATGGACCCGAGATGGTGAAGTTTCTCGCGGATATGGGGTTTAGATGGAGGCCGGCGCTCGGATACCCCGATTACTATCCCGAGACCCCCGGCGGCTCGGTTAAGGGCCGATGCATAGAAGGCGCTGTCTTCGACGCGCGTAAACTGGGGCCATGGGCGAGAAAGCTGAGACGCTACCCCGGCGCTCCCCCAATCCCCATTCACACAAACGAGGCTTGGAAAATGTATCTAGCACGAAGCAGGATAGGCATCGCCGCTTTTCTGAGGCTCGGCGCACGTCTAATCGGTCACAGTCTCCTCGGACGCAAGCCTTTGACCATGGGCGGCTCTCTTGTGGGGCAGCTGCTTTATCTCTGCCTGAAAAAGGGTGTCAGGATTTGGCTCGAGTCGCCGCTCAGGTCACTGGTTGTTGAGAATGGACGCGTAACGGGGGCCGTGGTTAATCACGAGGATAGGGATGTGGTTGTTGCTGCACGTGGCGGCGTTCTGCTCACATCAGGCGGCTTTGAACACAACCAATCCATGCGGGAAAAGTATCTACCCAACCCGACCAAAGCCGAGTGGGCCGTGGGCTCTCCCGGCAACACGGGCGACGCGATACAGGCGGCTGTCAAGATAGGGGCTGCGACGGCTTTAATGGACAAGGCGTGGGGCGGGCCCATAGCCATAACACCGGACGGAAAACCCGTTTTCATTCTTGCCGAACGCAGTCTTCCTTTCGGCATAATCGTTGACCCAAACGGTGAGAGATTCATGAACGAGTCAGCCTCCTACGTCGACTGCTGGCACAACATCTACAAACATCATAAAACAACACCATGCATACCCGCGTGGCTGATAATCGACCAGAGGCACAGGTCCAACTATCTATTCGGAACTCTCATGCCAGGACGGACGCCTGAAAAAGCCACTGGGCCCCAGTATCTGTTGAGGGCGCACAGTCTCGAGGAGCTTGCTCGGAAAATCGGTGTAGATGAGAAAGGTTTGCTGAGGACTGTTGAGCGGTTTAACGAAATGGCTGTTAAAGGTGTGGACGAGGATTTTCACCGTGGAGAAAGCGCCTACGACAGGTTCTACTCGGACCCACGTGTCAAGCCCAACCCCAACCTCGGCCCGCTCACCAAGCCACCATACTACGCCACGGCTATCTACCCCGGAGAACTCGGAACATGCGGAGGCCTTCTCACCGACGAAAACGCACGGGTAATGCATGTCGACGGACATCCCATACCCGGCCTCTATGCAGCGGGAAACACCACAGCAGCGGTCTTCGGCGGAACGTACCCAGGCCCAGGCTCCACACTGGGCCCAGCATGCACCTTCGCATACATCGCAGCCAAACATATCGTAGAAACGCTGAAGTGAGCCGGGGAGGGGATTTGCACCCCTGTAAAGCGGCTCTGCAGGCCGCCGCCTCGCTGCTCGGCCACCCCGGCCCATCAGATTATGCTACATGCCTGCTTTTGATTTTAACGTTTGATCGGCTTAGGCGGCTTGGTTGTAGCGGCCACGTAGCCTATGAAGCCTATGACGAGAAAAAGAAACAACATGATCAAGAGGGCTGTTGTCTTGACCGCTGCATCGGGGTCGAGGAAAGGAATGGCGCCAAGCAGCCAGAGAACATACAGAATAGCTCCTCCTACGGCCAAAAACATGAGCAGATAGCCGAGCAATTTTCCAGTGTTCAAGCTGTCTAGGTGGTTTAACATCTTTTTAATAGTGGTTGCGTTGTGTGATGAAGGATGTCTGTGGACCGTAGGAGGGTTGAAGCTGAACTGCGGGGTAGGACGTTCGATGTTTACATATACGTTTTGAAGGCTGGTCGGCCGGTGGGTGTGAGGGATGTTCAGCGTGGCCTCGGGTTGTCGAGCCCCAGCGTCGCGTTCCATCATCTTGAGAAGCTTCACGGCCTAGGTGTGTTGGAGAAGGATGAAAAAGGGGCATACCGAGCGGTTGAGAAAGTCGATGTCTCCGTTCTTCAGTCATTCATACTCATAGGCGGAAAGCTGCTGCCCCGAATGGCTTTTTACGCAACATTCTTCATAACATTCACGCTCCTCTATCTCATAACCCATCCCGGGTCACCAGACCTCTACGCCACCAGCCTCGGAGCAGCCGCCTCCACAGTAACCCTCTACGAAACCCTGAGAACGTGGCGGAAAAAACCGTTCTAATCTCTGGACTTATGAACCGGGGCGATGTATGGTTGGTGTTGAAGAAGCTTCTGCCTCAGATTTTGGGGGTAGTCGTCGCCGCGACACTGTTTACAGGAATTTTTCTCGCCGACACCTCTCATAGGGCTGAACCCGGTGCCTTGGCGGCTACGCCTGAGATAAAGATACAGCGGGCTGAAACCGTGGATGGGCAGCTTTTTGTCTACATCGGCTTAGGCTCTATAGCCGCCGCCTTCACTGTGTTTGCTATCGTGTCCTTCGCCGTTAGACGGAGACTTTCATAGCTTTGTACATTTGCCTAAGCTTGTTAAAGTCGGTTCCCATGGTCTTGATGTGCACATAGTTTTTCGCCTTGTCTATCGCCCTCTCATACTCTTTACCCAGCCGTGCGAAGTATTTTTCCAGCCTGTCAAGCCAGAAGTTGGCGCCGACGTTTAGTATGGTTGTGGTTAAGATGCGGAATAGGAAATTGTCCTTGGCGATTTTGAAGGCGACGGACTGAGCCATGCGTTTTGTGTTCCTCCAGCAGACATAGATTAGAGCCGCCTGCGCCGGTGTGAGGTTTGCGTAAACATCTGTCAACACGTTTGTTCCCCTTAGGCTTCCGAGGTTGACTAGCGCCATGGGTGTTACCGTGAAGTAGAGGTTCAGCGACGCCATGTAGTTGATGAGGCCGATGGTGTCCCAGCTGTCCTCATCGGTTTCACCCTCCTGCCCCAGTATGATGGTGTATGCTGGTATCCAGTAGGCGGCGTTGTAGACCTTCTGGGCTTCGACGACTATTTCAGCCCAAGTTCCATCGACACCTACTTTCAGGGGCTTGGCCTTGTTAACCATGTGTTTGAGAACGAGTTTATCGCTGCCCGTTTCCAGCCCTATCTGGACGCCGATGTGCTTGTCGGGGCCCGCTCCAACAATTTTCGCCACTCCCATCGCTGCTTCGGGGTCCGCTGCAACGGGTGCGAGCGTTGCATGCATCGGGTTAGCCTTCGAGACATGCTGCATCACAGCCCTGTAAAGCCGGAAAATCGCCTCCTTGTTGGGCCAGAACATGGGGTCACGCACCATGTAGGCCCACTGGTTATCCGTCACAAACCATGCGTTGTTTATCCCGCCACGTAGATTGACCAAAACCTCCTCAACAACCTTCTCAGGCGGATAGTAGCGGAGAGGCCTCGTCGTGACCTCGCAGAAGTCGCAGTCAATTCCGCAGCCACGCATTATCTCCGCTTGTCCGCTTATCGCCGGGTTCACGATGGTGGGGATGTCCTCTATTTTTGGGAGACGGTATCGTGAAGCGGGGTTCCTGCAGATAAACCTGCCGGCATCGTCTTTGACGTAGCGTATAAACGGTCTGCCGTGGGCGTCGAAAGTGGTTGTCTTATGTCCATACATGAAGATGCTGTGGTCGAGGCTGTCCTCTATCAGTTGCTCAAACAGTAGATGAATGATGTCATCCATTTCGCCCTGCACGACATGGTCTATACCAAGCTGTTCAATCATCTCAGGCCTGTGCTCAAACTCCCACTCACCGGAGCCGCCGACCACAACCTTGGCCCTGCTCCCCGTGTTCTTTTTCGCAACCTGTATACGATGCAGCAGGTCTTCGAACTCTTTCGTGACCCATGACTTCTCACGTCCAGCGTTGTTGAACATCAGTGTCAGAGGGCCTAGGCCGAGGGGGTCCATGGTGTTGACGCCGATGATTTTCGTGTCAGGGCCTATGAACCTTGAGACAAGCTTCGGATGTGCCACGACAACCTGTAGCTTTGACTTCTTCACCAGACAGGCCTCTATTTTTCTGATGGCGTAGGGCGCGAGCAGTGCTCGTCCAGCCTCGTCAAAGGGCACGTCGGGAAGGCTTAGATAGTAATAGATAGGTGAAGGGATGAACCTAACCGGGGCACAGGGTAGGAAGCTAAGCAGCGGAAAGTCGTGAAACCTATGACCCAGCGAGGGGTCAAAGGTTAGAACAACCTGCACCATATCCTGAATGCTTGGTGTTGTGGCCGAATATTTAAGCAATAAACACTTTAATAAGGTGTCACCAGTTGTCGATGGTTTGTCCTCCCGGGTTTTGGAGAGAAGTGATTCAAAAAAGGTTTTGGCTGGTGTTTTCGGCGGCTTAGGCGAGTATCTGAACGTTGACCCTAACCTGCTCCGCCTTGTCGGCGTCATTCTCCTGATTGTCTCACCCGCCCTGATGATTGTTCTCTACACCTTTGCGGCGTTGTTGATTCCACGCCGTGGCGGTGTCTCGCCTGTTTCTCCCACGGTTGACATGGCGAGGGTTGGGCCGGTTATCGTTGGGCTGGTTCTGCTTCTGGTGGGTATGTGGTTGATGGGTAACGCACCGTTGTTCATACTCGGATACCCATTTCTCAGAATCACCTTCGCCACAGTAGCCGGCCTCATCATAGCGGTCATAGGCCTGGTGATCTTGGTCGACAACCTCAAGAAGATATAGACCTGTAGCTTCTCTTCAGCAGCACAAGATTGCCTGTGAGCATAGCCGCTGAGATGAGTGTGAATATCCGTCCATAGTCTTGGAGGAAAACAAGAGCTGATAGCCCGGCGCCGTAGAAAGTAGAAGTGTGGAAACAACTCCGCCTCCGCAGCAGGAGAAGAAGGTGAAGAGGGATGGCAACAGAGCCGCGTAGGATGCTGGCAACCGTTTCCCAAGGCTGCAGACACCGTGTCTGTTTAGGTAGATGAGTGCCGCTGTGTTGAGGCTTACCAGAAGTGTCAGCACGGTTAGGGTGATGAATGCCTCGGGGTTGATGGACAGGGCCCAGCCACGGCTTATGTATATGGTTAGGATGGGGAACTGTGGAAACTGGCCTTCGACAACCTCGTAGGAAGGTATAGGAAAGCTTGGTGGAAGTGTGAAGGAAAGGGGGAAAACGATGCCGACCAGAAACAGGTAAGCCACGGCATAAGCCAGACCAGCCCCAGCTCCAGCGGCCCTAGCCCTAGCGTCTCCCCAAACCTCTCGGAAAAAAGCCCACAACCCCATCTTCAACATTCTCCGTAGAGGTATTTTAGCTTCCGTCAAGGCTTCACCATGGTTTGAGGATAGCGCTGGTCGGAATGGGAGTGGTTGGCCAAAGCCTGCTCAGACTCATCGCCGATAACAGGTCCGAGCTGGTCACCCGATATGGGCTGGGTGTCAGGGTGGTCTACGCGGCCGACCGCAGTGGCGCCGTCCATAGACCTACGGGCTTCAGCCCCGAGGAGCTGCTCGAAGCAAAGAAAAAAGGAGGCGTGACACAGGTCGCCGACGCCAAAGTCTTCAACAACATTTTCGACGCTTTGGAGGATGCTGAGGCCGATGTGATGGTCGATGCCACTCCAACAAACATAGTCGACGGCGAGCCTAGCTACAGCATAATACGTAAAGCAATTCTCAACGGAATGGACGTTGTAACAGTCAGCAAAGGAGCGATGGCTCTCTACATGCCTGCTCTCAAGGAGATGGCGAGTAGGCGGCGGATACTGCTCAAATTTAGCGGAACGGTGGGAGGAGGAATGCCTGTTCTCGCCTTCGCCAGAGAATGCAGCAAAGCGGATAGAGTCGAGCAGATAGAGGGCATTCTAAATGGAACCACTAACTATATTCTGACAAGAATGGAGGAAGAGGGTCTCGAGTTTAGGCAGGCGCTCGCCGAGGCCCAACGGCTAGGATATGCGGAGGCCGACCCAACGCTCGATATCAAGGGACTCGACACCGCCTGTAAAATCACAATTCTCGCCAACGAGGTGCTCGGCATGAAGGCGACAATCAACGATGTCAAGGTGACCGGGATAGACACTTTATCCTCTCAAGAGGTAAATAGAGCCCGTATGAGTGGGAAAGCGATGCGGCTGATAGGCTACGCGGGGAACGGTGTGCTGGAGGTCAGTCCTCGGGAAATCGATGCCAAAGACCCTCTGGCCGTGAAAATGGCCATGAACGCTGTCAGGTTCAAAACAACTTACTCGGGAAGCCACGTGATATCGGGGAAAGGTGCGGGGGTGTGGAGACCGCGACCGCCGTAATCCGTGACATCATATCGATTAAGATGTACCGCTCGGAGGCTGGTGAAAAGGTATGAGAATTGTGATGAAATTCGGCGGCTCATCTCTCGCGACAGCCGACCTCATAAAACACTGCTCAACACTGGTCAAACAACACACAGACAAAAACGAGGTAGTGGTTGTCTGCTCAGCTTCAGGCGACACCACAGACGACCTACTACAGCTCGTCGAAACAGCTCGACGCGGACGCAGTGAAGAAGTTGAGCATAGACTTTCGGAGATTGAGGAACATCACCTCGGGTTGCTGGACGCCGTGGTGGATGAACGGGTTAGAGAAGAAACAGGGGAAACCCTGAAACAATGGCTCAGAGAGCTCCGCAGGGCCGTGCTTGGAATACTGTATCTACGCGAGGCCACACCACGCAGCACAGACTACGTTCTCTCATTTGGAGAAAAATTCTCCACTCTTGTCATGGCTGGGGCGCTTAACTCGCTCGGGGTTAAGGCGCAGTATCTCGACGGGGGTGAGGCAGGCATAGTGACAGACTCCAACTTCGGAGAAGCCGCTCCACTGATTGAGGTGACGAGGCTCAACATCAGGAGAAGAATAGGCCGGATGCTTGACGAGGGAATAACACCCGTTGTAACAGGGTTCATCGCAACCAACGAGGAAGGTGTCACAACAACTCTGGGACGGGGCGGCTCAGACTACACCGCAACAATTTTGGCTAGCAGCCTGCCAGCTGACGAGGTGTGGCTCTGGAGCGATGTCGACGGCCTGATGACAGCCAACCCAAAGCTCATCCCCAACGCCGTAGTCATCAAAAAAATCTCGTACAACGAAGCCATCGAGATGGCGTTGTTCGGAGCCAAGGGCCTCCATCCAAGGGCCCTCGAGCCAGTGATGGCGGCACAGATACCTGTGAGGATAAAGAACACCTTCAACCCATCGGCTGAGGGGACCTTGATATGCGACACCTCGGAGAAAACAGCATCACCAGTTAAAGCGGTTCTGCTGGTCAATGACACAGCGATGCTCACTGTCAAGGGGCCCAGCATGGTCGGCGAGCCTGGAACAGCCGCTAAAATCCTCGAAACACTCTACCACGCGGGAATTAACGTGATGATGATTTCGCAGAGCATATCCGAGTCCAGCATATCACTCATAATTAAGCGCAAGCATCTCGACAAAGCAGTCACAGCCATAGAGAAGTCGCTGCTGGGAACCCGCATAGTAGCATCTGTTGAGCCTGAGGAGGATGTGGTAGTTGTCGCGGTGGTCGGCGAAGGCATGAAGGGCACACCCGGGGTGGCGAGCAAAGTATTCGGAGCCGTGGCTTCACGGGGCATCAACATCAGGATGATAGCGCAGGGAAGCTCGGAGCTAAACATAAGCTTCGTAGTCAAGGAGAACGACGGCCCCGAAGCCGTCAAAGCAATCCACGACGAATACAAGCTAGGAAAACCAAGTGCATAACAAGCAACCAAGCCACACACCATTCATGGAAACAAACACATAATCAGCTAATCTATTAGTATGGCTCATCCAATCCCCAGAAAAGAAAACCTTTCATAACACGATAAACAGACATTAACCGTTGAAAAACGACGAAGAAGAGAGGTTGCTGGCCTCGCTATCACAGGTAGAGTCCTACAAAGAGGTTTTCAAAACTTATGAGGGCTATGAAAAAAGAGTTCTACCCGGAACTCTCACGGCTTTAGGAGAAATAGATGTCGAGGAGTTTTCGAGTCTGCCGGGGAAAAACCTGCTGCTGGTCGGTGTTCCTGCCGAGTTTTATGCGGAGCTCTGGAGCGGCTTCAAAGAATCAGCATCGTTCACTCTAATGGCCCCTCTCCGTGGAGAGGGCTTCGACCTCTGGGTTATCGCCGTCCCCATGCACAGGCTTCGGAGGCTGACGTGGGTGGTTTTTCCCGTGACCGACTCGGACCTCAAGGAAATAGAAGAGTCCCCGCGTTTCTCCGTATTCCTAATCCCCGTGGAGAAGCAGGATTTCGAGGAGCTAACCAACAGGGCTGAAGACGTTTTGGAGGACCTTGGACAGGGAAAACCCTTCCCATCCGAGAAAGCCATAATCCTATTGCTCGACCTCAGCGAACTCTTCAGAAAAGACAGCGACTAGACCCTGCCCTTAACAAGCTCCACAGCATGGCCATACTGGCTACTATGGAGAACAGCCTGAAGAGCCTCCTCCGCCGCAGCCAGCATCAAGGTTTTGTCAAGTGTTTTAACAATTATCGCCGCCTCTTCGGATGTGGTGCCTAAAGCCGAGGCAAGTTTCTCATAATCAATCACATGCGGCCCGACATAGAAAGCCGAGACATCGAAAGACGGCTTGGGTTTGTAGTCTCGTACTTTGAAGAAAAAATTTGTCCAAGCCACCGCCTCTTCTCTAGTGTATGTTTTGGGTCTCAGAGGAAGCTGTATAACAGTGTTGGGCATTAGCTGTTTAGCCAGCTTCTCCAGCGCCCTCCAAGTCACAAGAGACCTCGACTCCGTCAACCAAGTCTCCTCCTCTATGCATCTTATGTAGTGAGGCATTTGGACAAAAGAATATCTCCCTTACTATAAGCCAATCTCGCCAACAGAAACACCTTCCCCCTCATACATTACATTCCCAACCCTTGCCCTTCCAACCCTCTCCGAAAAATCATAGACGGCAAACCCTTTGTCAAAGCCACTTCAGGGCATACTCGACCCGAATAACGCCAAAGGGCGAATGGTGATAGGATAACGCGTAGCTTCATAATATTCCTAGCAACCTTTAGTTATGTTGGGTTTAGGTGGCTGGGATGATAACAGACTATGGTGTAGGGTTGTAGGCTCTGGTGGAGAGTCCACATTCGGGTCAATAATCAACGAGTTTGAGACAGAATTAAGACAGGGAGATAAGATACAACAGCAACCAGAATAATAGCCAGCCTCGTAGCACAAACAGCAAAGACACTAACAAGAAGGAAATAACGGAACTCTTAGACACGCTCCCAAAAACCAATGCACAACATTTGGATTAAAAGCGATTAGGAGATTTGACTTAGCTGAGTATTGTCTCCAATAATTCTTTCTTCTCTTTCGCTAAGCTTTTTAAAGCTGTCAATAGTCCCTTCTTTGACGCATCTAAAATCTCCACCCTAACTATGTTTCCTCTTTCATCAAATCCGAGGACTACATCATTATCAAGTAGCTTTTCATCTCTTAAATTCCCCTCACCTATCCTTATGACCAGGATGTCGGCTTTAGCATCGTATTTGAGTACTATATCCATCTCCCTGCTCTCCTTCTCCTCTCAACTAGTTCTTTTAGATGAGCGCTGTATATTACCGTTACTACCAGCTGGGCATCTCTTGTTTTCTCATAAATCACTGCTATATTCAAGTCGTATTTGACTGCCACGAACCTGCCAGTAGCTACGTCGTACAACAGTTCATCAGGACTGTTAACAGTTATAGAAACGCTGTCTTCGTTTATACCAAGCTTGAACAGCTCATTCAACAGCTTGTCCCTAGCATGTCCAGTCAAGACAATCATAGTATATCTCACATAACAGAAATCACATCCATAAATCTACAGCATCGCATTAGGCCGGTGAAGTTCCTAAGAGAGTTTGGCGACATCCATCATATACCGATGGCGGGGGACTCGGCCGGTTGCAAAAGCCTAGGCCTAGAGCATAGAATATACAGACTCGTAGCTGGACATAGAGAGCATGATATGCGCAAAGATAAAAGGCGTAAATATTCGATAACCACTTCCCATGCAGGAGGAAGAACTGCATCCTAGAAGCTTGATGAAGCTGGGGGTGCTCTTCGAGGAAGAATGGGCTAAAACATGCTTAGAAGACTGTTAGGGATGATTAAGTTAACGGGGTCGCTATTGACTGGGTTTGATGTGGATTTTTCCGCCTAGGATTGCGTTGTTGGGGATGAGTGTTCTTGTGCCATCGGGTTTCGCAACTATCGTGAAGAGGGTTGTGACATCCTCTACCAATCCTTCTTCGCCCGCGAGGTTTACGGTGTCGCCTATTTTGAAAGGACGTGTAATAAGCACGAAAAGCCCCGCGAGGGCCTGTCCAAGTATCTGTTGGGACGCGAAGCCAATCACTATGCCGATGAAGCCGCCTAAGGCAACGCCCGAAGCCGCGCCGCCAACACCTCCAGCTATAGAAGCCACCAAAGCACCTAAACCAAGTATCCTCGCCAGGTTTCTCACCGCAGCCGCGACGGAATGATCATAGCGAACCCGCATGGTCCAGTAGACAAATGAGCTTATGCCTGAAACAATTAGGTAGCCAAAACCCAGCGCCAGAAGAACCTGGCCATACACGGCATAGTCGCCAAGCATGATTCCGTATCTCGGCAAGACGTCAAAAAACAGCAGCTGAAGAACAGCCGCCGCAGCTACATAGAGAATGACATACATCACAAGCCGAAGGGAGGCTTGAACGGTTTTTCTCGCCACCTGCTTCTGCTCAGCGGAAGAGGCCATGTCCCGTAAACTGTGGTGTGTTATAAAAAATATGCGTCGGCCGTAAACCTATATTTTGTCGGACTTTCAATGGCTTGCGATGGTTTCGATTTACGAGGCCCTCGCCGTTCTGGCTGCAGCATGGGTAGCGGCCTTTTTGTTGTACAGAGTTATTGCACGGCGGAAGGGGACAGGTGCTGAGGATGCGTCAAGCATCTCCGTAACACTTTACCCGCTTTTCCTGATTGTCAAAAGCCGCAGCATCTCCAAGCCTCTCGATATATTGGCTCAGAAGCTGCCGAGGTTCTGGGACGCTGTGTCACGGGCGGCGGTGGCAACGGGCTTCGGCTTGATGGCTCTCGCAATCTACATACTCTCATCAAACCTATCAACATATCTCTTCAGACCTGAGCAAGTCGGCGGACAAAACATCGTGATCCCCCTGATAATCGGCGTAACAATCCGTCTCGAGAACCTGCCCTACCTGTTTCTCGCTTTCGCGATAGTTTTGATAACGCATGAAGGGCTGCACGGTATAGCGGCAAGGCGAGAAGGCTTGCCCGTGAAATCCGCCGGCATATTCATGATTTTCGTTGTGCCGGGGGGCTTTGTTGAACCAGATGAGGAGGCTTTCAAATCCGCCAGCCCCGGAGCACGTATGAGGGTGGCCGCGGTAGGCTCCTTTGCAAACATCGCCGTAGGGCTGCTGGCACTCATGCTGATGTTCGGGGCCTTCGTGCCTCAGGAATTAGGGTTAATCGCTCTCCAGGTTGAGCCTAACTCCCGCATCAAGGTCAACGACATAATCGTCTCAGTCGACGATGTTCCAGTCAACCGCGGCACCCTCGGCACATCGATAATAATCAAAGAAACCATCCGGATAAAAACCCTGACAAATGAATATGTTTTCGACACCAACCCAGATGTAAGAGGTAGAGAGTTCACCCTCGGAAGTGTGCTGAGAGGCCTCGGGGTCACACAGGTCGACACATTTTTCCCATCACGCATCACATGGCTGGACCCGTTCTCCGCCTACAACTTCTATAGAGCACTTTACTGGCTGCAGCTTGTCTCGATAGGGGTCGCGGTCTTCAACATGCTACCCATCTACATGCTTGACGGCAGCCTTGTCCTCCGAGCGGTTTTGGAGAAATTTGTGAAAGAGGGTAGACATGCAAAAGTAATAATCAACACGGTTGCGCTCCTATGTATAGGACTCGTTGTAGCCAACATATCCTTCACCTACGCGACCTTCGGTTTCTTCCAGATATAGCATCGCTCAGTGTATGAGGGTCTGCGTTAGCTCACAGACGCGGCAAAGCTCTCTACTACTCGGCTCACCACAGTAGCTGCAGACCCGCTGCATCTTCTTTCCAAGTGTCGTGGTTTTTTCGAAGCTTCTGAGCGCTGCGAAGAGCGACCCCGGATATCTCTCATCAAACTCTGCGAGAAACCTGCGTATCATGTTCCGCATGCTGGTCGCTGCGTTTGGGCAGACTTGGCTCTGGAAAGGTATGTTGTGGAGGTAGGCGTAGAAAACCACCTCCCGCTCAGGTGTGAGCCTGAAGGGCGCTACACGCGGTATGAAAGGCCCCTCGAGCCTAAGCCCAATCTCCGATGTGCCAAGCTCGCCCCTAAACGTCTTGAGAAAATAGGTTTGAACAACATCGTCCAAAGTGTGTGCGGTGGCTATCACAGTTGCTCCCGCCCTCTTGGCGGCTATGTTTATCGCCCGTCTCCTCAACGGGCCGCAGACACTGCACGCAGCCAACCCACTAGACCTGAACTGTTTAGAGGCAACTATTTCGGACAAGCTTTTTCCAAACGCCTCCTCAAAGCTTGTCTTGTAAAGAGGCACCTCCAGCATCCGTGTCACCTCCTCGACATACTCCAAAGCCTCGTCACGGTAGCCCTCTATCCCCTCGTCAACCGTGACCGCCACCAACCCGGCACGTGGAAACCTCTTCTCAATCTTTTTCAAGACATAGAGAAGAGAAAGACTGTCTTTGCCACCGGAGACGGCCACAGCAATTTTATCATCGGGCCTAAACAGTTTGTAGCGTCCAATCGTTCGGATAACCCTCTTCTCAAAAGTCTTGACAAAACAGGTTCTGCAAAGCCTCTCCCCCGAATACACCCTATAGTAGACAGCCTTGCCGCCGCGGCAGACGCTGCATACAGCCTCTCTCTCAATGCTTGACAACAACCAGCTCCAGCCCTCCCAACCTGATATTTTAAATCATTAACGCTTAAAAACCTCTGCGTATTCTCTCACTAGATGCATGGCCAAGGCCTCTCGACCAGCGTCAGAGGAGTGCGCCTTGACACCGGAGAAGCGGTGGTTGATGAGGTTGCTCTAGAGTTTCCAATAAACATATACGTTAACGAGAAGCATTTTGTCACGGTTTTTGCGACGCCACATGAGCTGAAGGAGATGGTTGTGGGCCATCTCCTCGGCCATGGTGTTGTAGATGATGTGGAGCATGTCGGTGATGTTGAGATTGATGGTCTCGACGTACTAGTCAACGTCAACATAGACAACGGAGAGCTGGAGAAACGTCTCGAGAGATATAAAACATTTAAACACATAATGACCTCATGCGGCTCGGTCGAAGACTATCTCAGAGCCTTCGACAATAACACAAAACCCAGGATAAACAGCGACTTTAGAATAGGAGTGGACAAGCTTAGGAACGTGATGGCTGAATTCGGCAGATACTCTAAACGCGCTGTCTCGGTTCATACGGCAGGCATATATTCAGACACCGAAGGGCAGCTTGTAAGCCTAGCGATGGATGTGAGCCGCCACGTGACCGTTGACAAGGTTATCGGTAAAGCAGCACTTCACCGCATCGATTTCACTAGATGCTTGCTTTTGACAACGGGGCGTCAGGCGTCGGACATGGTGTTAAAAGCCGCTCGGGTCGGAATACCTATTACCGTCTCGCTGCGTGGCCCTATTTTCTCTGGTGTTTATGCAGCGTTGAAGGCAGGTGTAACGATGGCCAGCGTCGTAAGGGGAAAAGGCTTGACGGTGTACTCCTACCCTGAGAGAATAACCGGAGCCGTTCTCAGAATAGCCACGGGGTGAAGAAATGTGTCAGAACAAACCCGCGCAGCTCTCAAAACATTCGGCATACAAACAACCCAGCTGGAGGAGGCTGTCACCCTTCTCGAGAAAAACCCCTCGCCGGAAAACCTGCGCAACTATCTAGACAGCCAGAGAAAGCTCCTCGAAAGCCTAACCGAGATATTATCTGTTGTCTCAACGCTCTTGAACAGAGGAGCCTCCGCGGCTGAAAAAGTTAATCAACAAAATAGTGGTGGATAAACACTCATGTCCACACGTAGAATGACAGGCTTCGCCACCCTGCCAACCCTCTCAGAGGCATTATCACTTCTTTTTGATAAGATATCAGCAACGCCTCCCGATGTCGAGAAAGTTTCTCTCGAACACAGCTTAGGAAGATATTGTGCGGAGGATATTTTTTCACCTGTTGATGTGCCGTCTTTTGAGAAGAGCGCGGTGGACGGCTACGCGGTGTTGGCTGAAGACACCTTTGGAGCGTCGCCGAACAACCCTGTGTATCTTGTCGTTAAGGGAGTGTCTCATGCGGGTGTCAGAAGAATGGATGTCCCAAAGGTCTCGCAGGGCGAAGCTGTGGAAATCTACACCGGCGCGCCTCTTCCAGAGGGGGCCAACGCTGTGTTGATGGCTGAATACGCTAAGAGAATTGGTGAAAATGTTTTGGAAGTTACTCGCCAAGTCCATCCATTACAAAATGTTTCGAGAATTGGTGAAGATTTTAGAATGAATGAGCTGGTTGTTGCAAGTGGGACACGGATAAGGTCATGGCACATAGGCGCACTAGCTTCCCTCAACATAACAACCATACCTGTTTACAAGAAGATACGTGTAGGCGTGCTGAGCACGGGGAGCGAACTTGTCGAACCCGGCACCAAGCCCAGCGAGGGCCAGGTCATAAACAGCTCCAAACCAATGCTGAAAGCATCGCTCGAGGAACACGGGGCAGAACCCGTGGATTTGGGCACTGTAGAAGATGACTCGGACCTCATAGCTGCCAAGATTTCCGAGGCAGTTGATGTGTTAGACATGCTTATTATAACGGGTGGCACAAGCGTCGGCGGAAAAGATGTCGTGCCAGAGGCTGTGAAAAAAGCCGGCGACTCGGATATCATTTTCCACGGAGTCAGGATAAGACCAGCCAAGCCCACAGGCGCCGCAGTCGTCAAAGGTAAACCAGTCTTCATGCTCTCGGGATATCCTGTATCGGCCGCGTTGGGTTTTATGCTGTTCGTCAAGCCTCTGCTGGAGAGGGCCTACGGTAGTAAAGCCTCCATAACTTGCACCGTTAGAGGCAGGTTGACTAGACGCGTCGCCAACCCCGCCTTAACAAGGACATATGTCCGTGTTTGTGTTAGGAGAACTCCGGAGGGGGTTCTGGTTGAGCCCTTGATGCTCACTGGCTCAGGTCTCCTATCTACGTTGACCAAGGCTGATGGAATACTGGTTGTGCCCGAGGGGGTTGAAGGGTTTGAAGAGGGGGAAGAGGTTGAGGTGGAGATGCTTCATGACTAAAGGTGGTGTATAGTGGCCATTGTTTTCCACAGCCTCGTAAGCATCGACGAGGCGCTGGAGCTGATTGACAAGGCTTTGAATGGGCTAAAGCCTCTTGGTGTTGAACGGGTATCCCTGGATAGGGCCCTTGGACGAGTTCTCGCCGAAGATGTTCTCGCAAAAGTGTCATACCCGCCTTTCGACAGGTCAACGGTAGACGGATACGCGGTCAAAGCATCCGACACCTACACCGCTACAGAAGAAAACCCTGCCAACTTGAAGATAGTGGGCTACGCGGGTGTAGGCGCCCCGTTCATTGGTGAGGTGAAAGAAGGCGAATGTGTAGAGATAGCTACGGGAGCCCCTGTTCCACGTGGAGCAAACGCGGTGGCAATGGTTGAGTTCACTAAAAGACTCGACACTGATAGAGTCATGGTTTTCAGACCCGTGGCCCCAAATGAGAACATAGCTCAAGCAGGCTCCGACATCTCGGTCGGCGACACCGTGCTGAGGAGAGGTGCGTTGATTTCTCCGAGGGAAATAGCTGTTCTCGCATCAGTGGGAGTCAAAGAGGTGATGGTCTATCGACAGGTATCCGTCGCCGTATTCTCGACAGGCAACGAAGTCACAGCAGTGGGGGAGCCACTTGAACTCGGCAAAATATACGACGTCAACGGCCCCACTTTGACAGCCATGTTAAATGAATTAGGTGCAAGAGCCGTCTTCAGAGGCATAATTCCCGACGACTATGACACCATGCTCAGAGAGGTGAGGGAAATGATTAGGCTCGGCTACGACATGGTCATCACTTCGGGAAGCACGTCAGCAGGGTTCGGAGACATGATTTACAAAGTCTTCGGAGAAATAAGCAATGGAAATGTTCTCGTTCATGGGTTGAAGGTCAAGCCAGGGAAGCCGACAGTCGTCGCCGTCGCGGGCAAGAATCTATTGATAGGGTTGCCGGGGTTCCCCTTGTCCGCCATGATGGTTTTCCTTAAACTGGTCAAGCCGGTTGTAGAGGCCCTTGGGGGAATGAGGCCGAGGAGAGCCGGCTCGGTTAAGGCGAAAATGGCTTACAGAATTGAGGCTGGCAAGGGAAAGCTCGAACTCATCCCTGTCCAAATTGTCAACAGCGACGCCGAAAACATCGCCTACCCGCTTATAGGACAATCAGGCTCAACACATCTTCTCTCGATAGCGGACGGAATCCTCGAGGCCCCCGAAAACAGGGAATTCTTCCAAGAGGGTGAAGAAGTTGAGATAACCCTTTTGTCCGAGAAAATAAGACCCGCACAGCTCGTGATTATAGGAAGCCACTGCCCCGGCATAGACCTCCTCCTATCATCCATAGATGAGACGGAGACTAAGGTGATTAACGTCGGCTCAACAGCAGGCTGGAACGCGGTCAAACGCGGCGAAGCAGACATAGCGGGAACACATCTACTGGACCAGAAAACCCGTGAATACAACGTCTTCATGCTCGATAGACTCGGGCTGCGTGGAAAAGCTGTGCTGGTCAGAGGATATGCAAGGAGGATAGGCTTCGTAACCAGAAAAGACAACCCAATTAAGATAACCTCGTTCAGAGACCTTGTGGAGAAAAATGTTTCGTTTGTGAATAGGATAAAAGGCTCCGGCGTGAGAACATTCATCGATATAATGCTGTCCGAGATAGGTGTGACCTCTCCATACAAGGAGATACGTGGATACGATTACGAAGTCAGGACACATACAGGAGTAGCTGCAGCTGTCAAGTTTGGAAGAGCCGACGTTGGAGTCACTCTCGAATCCGTAGCAAAACAATATGACCTAGATTTCACCCCGCTTGGAGAAGAAATTTTCGACTTCGCTGTACCCGTAAAAAGCTTAGAGAAAAAGACCGTAAGAAAATTCATCGACAAACTTTCAGACAAGTCTTTCCAGGCTCAGATTGAATCGACACTACATGGCTACCGCATTCTCCCTGACACTGGAAAGATAATCTCAGAATGACTCAGAAACCTGTTATCCCAAGAATCATATCCCCCGACACGCTCCTAAATAATTTAGACAACTATGTTGTAATAGACGTCAGGCGGCTTGTGGAATACAGGGCTGGACACATCCCACGAGCCTATTCATGCTCTTTCTCACATTTCATCAAGCTAGTCGGTGTAGCGCTTTACCCCGAAGACCCTGACAAGATATCCTCCCTTTTAGCAGGTACCGGTGTCGAGAAAAACACTCCAATCGTTATCTACGACAACTTCTACGGAAGACATAGCTGCAGAGTATCATATACGTTAGAACTTCTAGGTTTCGAAAACATCAGCATTCTGAATATGACCTTTGACGAATACACTAGTCGACGATATCCTGTATCTACCGAGACACCACCAAGAATACCAAATCATAGGCTCGAGCTACAATACACTGAGGAACTTTTGATAGATGCTAAAAAAATCAGGGAAATCGTGGCCCAGAAACCACGTGATACCCTGTTAATCGACACAAGAGACACGCAGGACTATGGAGTTTCACACATACCTAGAGCAATAAACATCCCATGGCATGTTCTATACAAGCCCGGAAAGCTCTTTGACATAGAGTCTATTAAGAAAGCCGCCTACGGTAAAAATATAGATGACTCCAAACGGTTGGTTTTTTATTGTGAGGAGGGAACGAGCTCGGCGTTCGCAATGTATGGCTTCAGGGCTGCTGGGTTTCTCAACACTCACACTTACTTGCCATCTTACCCTGACTGGCTGAACATGCTCTAGAAAGTTTTTAAGCAACAACCCATGGAGCAGGTCTAGGATGTCGTCTGAGAAGAGGGAAGAACCGCGTCAGTTAAACGTCTCGGTGAAGGTTTTGAACCCACAAATCTTTCAGGCAACAAAATTTGTCGACCCGAGGTTCACCAACATAGTAATCGTTGCCATGGACGAGACGGGCCATCCTGTGGAAGGATGTAAGGTGAACTACAGCTGTGAGCTAGGCGTTGTCGACACAAATTCTTACAGAGAAACTGACAAAAACGGCCTCGCCCTCGCCACCTACTACTCCTTCAGAGTTGGGAAAGATGTTTTGAAAATAAGCTTGGAGAAGCCGGGTTTCCTCCCGACATTTGCCGAGGCCCCTGTAGAGGTGGTGGAGACTGCTACACCACTTAAGGTGGTTAACAACATTGGGAAGGGAGGTATATTGCTGAACGGCGAGAGAATTGGAGAGGGTAGCGTGGAGAAGGTTGTCAAGCAGCCCGGCATATACGTAATAAGCTGGGAAAACGTAGAGGGTTACGAGACGCCTGAGCCAGTGAAACTCTACATCAACCCCAACTTTTCAGTCGAGCCCATCACCGTAGAGGGAAAATACGTTGCGAAAGAAGAGAAGAGAGAATACGTAGAGCTTACTGTCCATGTATGCATAACTCTTGACGACCATTCAGGCATCCCCAACCCTGTTCCGGATGCTCAGGTTTTTCTCAGCGATGGGCAAACAGGCATCACTGATAAATCCGGGTTCGCCAGGTTCAAGGTGAAGGCTAACAGCGGGCTCCTAAAGATAAAAGCTAAACATCCACAACTGTATGAATGCTACCAAGAAGCTGAAATTAACATAGGGAACAAAGACCGCCACATCAACCTAGACTTTGGCATATTCTTCGGCGGAGAAGCTGTGGTTGGGCTTGAAATTTAGAGGGATATTTTTCTACTGGAGTTGGCTATGTTGTCAAGGTCTATGGTAGCCAAATCTAGGAGAAGAGGGTCGTCTGACACCGTTCCCACCATGTCTTCGTTAACCATTTTATAGTAGGCCCCGCATCGGCGACAAATCTCTATCTGGAAATAAGGTTCATCAAGCATTTTTTTGAAGCTTAGTAGGTTGGGGTCTGTGTTTCCGCATGTTGGACAGTAGAAAAAGTCGACTCTTGCAACGTGGCCGCACGCAGAACAAACCATGTAGCGGAATCCACCCCTATAAACACCCAAAATATAGTTCCTACCGCAGGTCAAACAGGACCTCACAGGAACGGGCGAGTCTAACTTTGAATTAACCTGGTTAATGATGTTTAGTAGACGACGTAGCGGCGTGAACAAGATGTGAACCAATACTTCATCCTCCACATCCACAACCCGGTCGCCGGCAATCCCCAGACACTGCTCCATCAACCTCCTGCTTAACAACGGGTCAGCCTGCAAGTCCCCTATCAGCCGTGTTATTTCCCCATCCATGGGCACTCTTTCCCTAAGCGCCTCCAACACCATGACAAGGGCCTCCGCATAGTAACCGTAATCAAGAGTGTTGAGCACCTCCTCATCAAGGAGAGGGCGACCACCCTTACTGACAGACAATGAGACACGTTTCTCGAAACCTTCCTTAGTCAGGCGCTTTAGGTCGATTTTCGTATCTAATTCTCGCCGAATCTCGAGAAGCACGTCTACAAACTTGAGAACCTCCATGTTTTGACTCAGCCTTTTTAGCCTTGCTGTCAGAAAGCTCAACTCAAATACCAATACCGTGCAGATGCCTTTTAAGTCATTCCCTAACAACAATGGGTCCACAAAGAGCTTTTGTATTTTATAAAAGCTTATGTATTTCATATAATTTCAATTTTTTAATGGCTGTAGAAGTCACAATCAAGAGAAGAGATCTTCTCAAGGTTGCCACCACCGCGACCACTGCTTTGACCACGTTGTCTCTTACGGGTATAAGCATCAAGTCGGCCAGGGCTCTTCCACCGCCGAAGACCAAGCTTCTCGAGGGTCAAAAGATTCCCAGCGTCTGCCCGTATTGCGCGGTAGGCTGCACAGTGGTAGGCACAGTAGTCGATGGACGTGTGGTTGACATAGCTCCTGACCTAGAAGCCCCACACACAGAGGGAACACTCTGCTCGAAAGGCCAAGCATCCATTATGCTGCTTCCGCAGTTTAACCCATATAGGCTGCGAAGACCTTTAATGAGAACAAACCCAAAGAAGGGTGAGAACGAGGACCCGATGTGGCGGGAGATAACGTGGGAAGAGGCCTTCAACATCATTATACAGAAGTATGAGCAGATTTACAAAGAATGGGAACAGAAGAAAGGATGGCTTGACTCCAAAGGGAACTACCTCATACCTGGTGGAAGAAACCTAGACGACCCTGACAAGGCCTATACGATTCATCCTAGAGCGCTGCCCATTGCGCGAATAGCGACAGACTATCTCAGTAACGAGGAGGCATACCTGGGCCGCAAGCTAGCGATGCTGATGGGCACAAACAACTGCGACATCGAGGCGAGGAGGTGCCATTCGACAACTGTCGCAGGACTAGCGGATGTCTACGGGTTCGGAGCAATGACCAATTCCGCGGTCGACTTTCAAAACGCCAAAGTCACGATCAACATAGGCTCCAATCATGCTGAACAGCATCCAGAGGCGTTTAAATTTACATCCAAATCAATCGAAAAAGGCGGAAAACTTATCGTCTTTGACCCACGGTTTGGAAGAACCGCCTCCAAAGCCCATTACTTCGCATGGTTCAGACCGGGAACAGAGGCCGCGATAGTTCTTGGAATAATGAACTACGCCATCAAGAATCGTCTCTATGACAAGACATTCCTACAAGAGAGAACAGATATGCCGCTACATTTCGAAACTCGCGAGTTTCTCGAAGATTGGGAAACGAACCCCAATTCGATTTTCTCCAAATTCAAGGAGCATGTGAGCCGATTTACACCGCAGGAGGTTGAGAGGATTACGGGTGTTCCAGCAAACAAGTTTATCCAGATGGCTCAGGTATACACTGATCCCGCCAACAGACCAGGGCAGTTTGTGTGGTGCATTGGGGCGACGCAGCATACATGCGGAACACAAATAATCCGGCTGTTTGGTCAGCTGCAGCTCCTTCTGGGGAACGTTGGGCAGCCTGGCGGCGGAGCAAATGTCCTCCGAGGAATAACGAACGTGCAGGGCTCAAATGACATGAACCATCTGATGCACATCTGGCTAGGCTACAGACGTGTTCCAGGAGCACTTGGGGAGAGGGAAAGGCTCCCGGGAGGAGCTGAAGCAGATATCAGACGTTACCAGAAATACAAAAACCTTGTCAAGGAGGGAAAAACGGCGCAGGAGATTGCTCAGGCCCTAAACATCGCATGGGTAGGGGATCTCCGTCACTACGCTTCATGGCGGGAGGCTGAGATGAACTGGGGAATATTCATAGGCACTTATCCAGAGGATGATCCAGACAATGGTGTAGTAATTTCCGATGTGCCTGTCGAGCCCGGTCTCACCACCATAGAGTACTTCAGGGAGATGGAGGCCGGTCGGATTAAGTTCATGATATTGCAGGGAATGAATCCTGTCGTCTCCGTTGGCAACGCAAGCCAAGTCATAAGAGGCCTCAGCTCACCTAATGCCTTCGTGGTAGTGATGGACCTGTTCCTATCAGAGACAGCTCACTTCGCCGACATAGTTCTGCCAGCTGCCAGCAAGTACGAGAACAGTGGAAGCGTAACCAACACGGGCCACATGATACAGTGGCGGCACAAACTGCAGGACAACAGCCGCGTTGTCGACCCATACGACCCCCAGAAGAGAACTTTTGTAGATATCAAGGATGACCTATGGTTTATCGACCAGCTCTTCAAACGGCTTAGAAGGAAAGGACTTATAGTTCTGCCTTCGGAGAGGTTTGCCAAGGAGAAAGGAATCCCCATAACAGAGCTCCGTAAACTTAGCAATGGGAAGAACGTGGACGAACTCTGGGACTATAGGCATCCCAACAAACGCAATAAGCCAAGCATAGAAGACCTCGAAACACCTCCTGAGGCTTTTGAAGTCTCGAAAGAGATAGACAAAACGGTTAGATTGTATAGAGGGATTGTGGGGCCAAACGGCGAGAACAGAATGGCGCAACGTGACAAAACATTCATGGACGACTATACACAGCGCTTCCAGATATACAAGTACTGGGGATGGGCCTGGCCCGACAACCAGCGCAACCTCTACGACCTGAAAGAGCCAAGAGACCCGAGAGGCCTTAGGGCTCTGGGCTTCAACTTCTTTAAGCCAAACAACAGAGCAACCTTCTGGTCATCATTTTACGCCAGAAGAGACAGAGGATTCGCCGGATACTATGAGCCGGCGGAATCGCCTGACAAAGAGCTTGTCAAACAGTACCCACCCCTAGTGGCCGACCACCCATACTTCAAAGAGCTGGGAATAACTCCGCCAAAAGGGGTACACCCGGGCAACAGGTCTGAGGCAGGGCTGGTAATAGGGACAGTCGAAGAAGGCTTTAACATAATTTTGACATCATTCCGACTAACTGAGCATCAGCATACAGGGATTCTGACCCGTACCATCCCATGGCTGGCCGAGATGATGCCCGAGCTCTTCGTCGAGATGAGCCCCTCGCTAGCAAATCAACTCGGCGTCAAGACAGGAGACCGTGTCAAGATCGTTTCAAAACGGAATATCAACGACCCAGTCATCGCTAAAGTGATGGTGACAAACAGGGTTAGGCCACTTGTTATCAACGGCAAGCTCTTTGAAATAATTGCCATGCCTTGGGCCTACGGGTTCCAGAAACCGCTTGGACGCCCCAACTCGATAACCAACAAACTTTTCCCAGACGCGATGGACGAGGAGACGGGAATGCCTGAGACAAAAATCGCCCTTGTCAGGGTGGAGAAAGCATGAGGTGGGAAAAATGAATCTACGACGTGGTGCTATCTTTGGGCTACCGACCGATAGAGCGACGGGAGACGAGTTCGGCAATTATGAGGAAGTTTTGGCGGACAGCTTCGCCATGCTCTTCGACCAAGACCTTTGCATCGGATGCCGAGCCTGCCAAGTGGCTTGTAAGAGATGGAATGAGAGGAAGCCGCTTTACGAGGAAGTAGGGGACCCTGTAGCCCAGCTCGGAAGAGAGATTGCGACCGGCGAGAAGGGTTACGCCGGAGCCGAGATACTTTCGTTCACGAACCCGCAAAACCTTGAGGCACACACGTGGCTAACCATGAAGTTTGATGAGTTCGGTGAAGGCGAAACTCTCCAGTGGCTGTTCACACGCGTCAGCTGCATGCACTGCGTCGAAGCACCTTGTGTATACGGCTGCCCGACCACAGCCCTATGGAAGCATCCAGAAGGCCCCGTCGAAGTACGGACAGACCTATGCATCGGATGCCGCAACTGCATAGAGACATGTCCCTTCGACGTGCCGAGAACAAACCCCGAGCTAGGAGTTGTCGAGAAATGCACCCTCTGCGCGGATAGAATCACTCAGAAACCGATAGTGGTTGGCAACTTTAATGGAGACACATATAACGCGCAGTTCGAGATAAAGAACGTTTTCCAATATAACCAGCATAACCTTCTAGAGCCGGCATGTGTAGAAACATGTCCAACCGATGCATTGAAATGGGGTCCGCGCAACGAAATCGTTAGGATGGCTAGGGAGAAGGCCGCCAAGACAGGCGGCTTCGTCTACGGGCTCGAAGAGGCTGGAGGAACCAACGTAATATACGTGTTGAAGAGACCGCCGGAAGAGCTTGGGCTTCCGAAGGTGTACAAAGAGAGGCCCAGCACGAGGACGGAGAGGCTCGTGTCGCAGTTCAACGCCATAGGTATCGCGGGCGCTCTGGTGCTCGGCGTATTCGGTGCAGTCAGGTTCCTAGCCGACCGGAAAAACAGATTGCTGAAGAGAAAGGAGGGCACCTAATATGGCTGCAGGACAATTCTCGTGGGACTGGCCGATAATAATCGAAGAGTATGTTTTCGGGCTTGCCGCTGGACTAGCGATACTAGGGGTTTTACTGAGCCTACGCAACTATCAAAGATTTGCATCCTTGATAAGGCCGCTGATAACGGGCTCAACACTGCTGGCAATTATAGGTATGGTCACATTGGTGGTGGAGCTAGGGAGGCCTGAGAGAGCCGCCAACGCGATAATTAACCTCCTCGTTCTAGGCACCTCAGTTATGTCGAGAACAGTGCCGGTGTTAATGGTTTTCACAGCAGCCGCTGTCATCGCTACAATTTTCTGGATAAAGCCGACCTCTTTAGTCAGGGTCCGGAGATTCTTCGAAATCGTGCTGCTTCTCTCAGCATTTCCCGCGGGTCTGCAGGCTGGAATACTGTTGATGGCCGCTTCTAAGCGTCTTCTCTGGCAAACACCTGTCCTCCCCTACCTCTACCTCTTCACTGGCATACTGGCGGCTATAGGGGTTCTTGGGTTGATGATCATAAGGAACACGAGGCTTTACGAAGAATTTACAGACCTCCTCATCGACCTTAACACCTACACGGTAATACTTCTAGTAGTCAGCGGCTTTGCGACAATCGCTCACCTTGTTCTCGTCGAAAGCCCAGCGGCAGTGCTAAACCTTCTGACAAACCCGTTTCCGCTCGCGGCGCCCACCTTCTACATAGGCTACCTCATCGTTGGGCTAGGTCTACCGGCAACCCATTCCTATATCGCTTTTTCAGCGAAAACACCGCTTTCGAGAAACATACTGCTGAGACTCTTCATATCTCTGATAGTGGGGGCACTGGCCCTACGCATATCAATCCTCTACGCAGGGCAACTTTTCTAACCATCCGAGAAACTTTTTTTCAAAATCCATTCCTCATACACATATCGAGTAAAGATATAGACATCGACAAAATCTGTTTTACGACCGCTGTAGGCGCTGAGGATTTGGCGGACATGATTGAGGGCTAGCTTGGCCCAGACATAGTCTAAACCGGCTATAAAGTCTTTAAAGGAATCCTCTGATAAGCCGTGCATGCGGCTGTGACCTATATATCGGATGGTGCTCTTGGCCGAAACGTCCCAAATACAGAAGCTTTTAGGCTGTGCAAAGGTCGCCACCTCCATTACCGCAAGCTGTGGAAGCTCTGGGATGGCGAGGAAAAATCTGTCGAAGCGCTGCTCTAATGTGTCTGACCCGTAGAGAAAATATTTTAGGTGTTCGACCAAGTTTCTATAACTGTATTTCTCTACAGCGGCTTTGAAGCCCTTATCGAAATCTCCTGTTAGGAAGTTGTTGAAAACTAATTCAAGGTCCTCGGCCTTCGCCGAGTCTATGTTTTCCTCGCTGAGAACCTGTTTACAGATTTTCCTTCTCTCGTCAACTATCTCCTTAAGCCGGGTCGAGAGGTCGGAGGAAAAGAACTTGATAAAATCGTTAACCAGAATGTCTAACATTACTCCTCGAGTCCTCTATGCCAGTAGGGGATTCCTTCTCCACCAAGTTTTCCCTGCTCCTCGACGGGGAGCTTGGCCCAACAATGCATGCATCTCTTCTTCTTCACAGTCTGTTTCCCACAATTAGGACATATGACATAGATGCCTGTCTCACCAGCCATATGTCTCCTCAATCCCCCTTCTATACTCCTCAAACTCATCATCGTCACGGATGTATTTCTCCTTCGCCACATTCAACACCTTCTCTTTTAGCCGTTTAGTATCTAGGTAAACCGCTTCAAGACATTTCTCAGCGGCTTCTTGGTCTTCATCCTCAACCTCTATCTCCTTAATCACCTCGTTTTTAAGAGAGTCTCCTACAATGGAGGCCAAACCTGTATCGGACCATCTTTTTTCAACCACTTTGAAGACTACGTCTTTCTTCCGCAGCTCCTCCATCAACAGCTCCATAAGCGCCTCAGCCAGCGCCCTATCTCCGGTCCACGCTGTTGAGTAGAGAATCACCATGACCTGAAAATTCTGCCCACGCATATAACTTCAACGCCTATACAAATTTGGAATGTAAAAAATTAGCCTGAAAACCAGCAACACAGCCGTCAAAATAGCTACGTGAATAAGCTCCAAACCCATGAAGACGTTTATGTGGAGAAAATCCTGAAAACCCGGATGCCTGAGGCTCAGGGTAGCCAGCTCTCCCCAAACCATAGAAACCGGCAGCTCAAACCTAACTGCCCCATGAGCTGAGTCGCTGTAGATTATCCTTCTCACCAAAATCCCGTCAGACCTCTCTTCAACCACCAGACCGATAGCTTCCCCTTGCTCTCCGTTCAGCAACACGGCGCCAACCACCCGTGCCTCAACTTCTGGAAGCTCAAGCCTCTCTGTCCGCGTAGCGCCGTTTGTGTCAACCGTCACAACCGCGACTGATTTCGCGCTCCAGCTGTCACCCACTGATATTGATTGTGGTCTCTGAAGTAATGGTGGGAGATAAACTATCTCATAGACTGAGCCATCCTCCTTATCGACTATTACAGACCTCACCAGAAAACGGTCACCTGTCACGTAATCTGTCTGCAGATGGGTGGGATTATTCCTCACCAACTTGTAGCATAGCAGTTTTTCGCAGTATACAATCGAGTCAACCAAAACCTTTTCCTCATACCAATAAGTAGCCAAGCCCTGGCTCCCACCGATGTAGACATTATACACCCACTGGGAATCTACACCCACATCAAGCTTAGGAGCAACGCTGTACACCAAAAAATTCAGCAGCACAAACACGGCTAGAATTACTATGACAATGGACAGGACGCTCCCTGCTGTTTTGCTATTGAACAACCGTGGATTCATTCCCCAGCCTCTTTAATCTGTTTCTCAAGCTTAGTAATCAAATCCTGTGTTCTATAACCCTTTATTCCGGCCTCGCGAGCCAGGTCGATGGCTAGGATATAGAACTTGGCAAACTCGAGAGAATACATCTTGAGGTTGTGTTGGTGGCAAAAAAGTTTCAAGTCCTCTATTCGAGAGCACTCTTCACATACACCGCGATGGCAGTAAAAACAGACACCAACAGCCTCTCTATCAACGTGAAAATAACACCTCATTAATCTCAAATAACCATGCCCGGTTAAATCTTTTACTTAGTGAAGTCCTTGGATTAACATAGAGATAGACCGGGGCATAACCTTAAATCAAAAAACCCAACATCCAGATAGGGGCCGGTAGATCAGTCTGGAAGATCGTCCGCCTTGCACGCGGAAGGTCCGGGGTTCAAATCCCCGCCGGTCCAATAAAATTGTTGTAATTCGTGAGAGTTTATTTGATGTTTTTCGGTGCTGAATCAATGATGGAGTATTTTCCGGATTTCCTTAGGCCAGAGAGAGTAACAAGTTTGGCTCAAGCCGCCTTGGACAAGCGTGGCGAATATCTTGTATATGTTATGGACGCCAGTCTACGCGCATACGGGAACCATGCCTTGGAATACGCGGTTTTCGAGGCAAATAGGCTGGGGCGAAGCCTTGTCGTCGTCTACAACCTTGACGAAAAACAGCCTTTCATGAACACGAGGAAGCTGCATTTTATCCATGGAGCTTTGAAGAAAGTTGATGAACGGCTGAGCAGAAGAGGAATTCTTTTCTTGGTCCGCAAAACCGAGAGCTTGCTGAAACTCGTGAACGAGGCTGTGTCAGTTGTCGTCGACGCTGGCTACACAGGTCATCAACAAACCTTTAGAAAAACGCTGGCAAAGTATTGTGACTCGGTGAAGATGGTTGAAGGCGACGTGGTTGTTCCCGTCAAAACAGCGTCGACCAGAGCTGAACCCTATGCCAGAACAATTAGGCCCAAACTTCTGAACAAACTGGACAACTTCCTAGAAACTGTTCCCGAGATACCTGTAAAACAATCCTCCACAGACCTTGACATAGAGGGGCTGAGATATGAAACATTCGAACATTTGTTAAAGGATTTTGGGTCAATTGAGTTTGTCGAACCCGTCAAAGATGTTGTAGGTGGTGAAGACGAGGCTCACAAAAGGTTGGAGACTTTTGTAGGAGAGAGGCTCGATAGATACGCTGCGGAGCGCAGCGACCCTGGGTCTGAGGCATGCTCGGAGCTGAGCCCCTATCTCCGCTACGGAATGATATCGCCGGTCCAGGTTCTGAAACGCGTGTTTGAGTACAGGAGACGAGGAGACGTTAATGTTGAAAGCTTGATCAATGAGCTCGTGGTTTGGCGAGAACTCGCTCGAAACGGCGAGGTCTACAACCCGTTTTTCGAGAAATACGAAGGGTTGCCTGAATGGGCCAGAGAGACGCTCAGCATCCACGCCGGAGACCGCAGGGAACAGGTATACAGCATGAGCGAGCTGGAGAGGGCTGATACCCATGACGTTTACTGGAATGCGGCTCAGCAAGAGCTACTCGCGACCGGGAAGATACACAACTACATGCGCATGTACTGGTGCAAAAAACTGCTCGAATGGACGGACAGCCCAGAAACCGCCTACAGATACGCAGTCTATCTCAACAACAAATACGGACTCGACGCCGAAGACCCCAACAGCTACCTCGGAATAAGCTGGTGCTTCGGAGCATACGACCGACCCTTCACCGAATCAAAAATCTACGGAAAAGTACGCAGAATGACAGACCAGAGCTTAAAGAGAAAAAAGCAAATCAACAACTACATTCAACGATGGAGTGCTCCGGCCGGGATTTGAACCCGGGTCTCGGGCTCGAGAGGCCCGCATACTTGACCGGACTATACTACCGGAGCGGTTTATTGCGGCATGTGTTTGTTTGTTGCGGCGATATGTAGGTTTTTCGTTTAGCTTTCGCGGGCGTAGATGCTGACTATTCCTCTGAAGCCGAGGCGTGTGTAGAATTCGACTGCTATTTCGTTTAGGGATGGGAACTCGGCTGTGATTATTTCCACCTTGTCTTTGAGCTGTTGCACGGCGTGGTCTAGTAGTTCGGCGCCGTATTTTTTTCTCCTGTACTCGGGGAGGAGATAGAATTCGACGATTTTCCCCTCTATTTTCGGCTGGTAGAACAGTCTTTCGACTATGTCCGCTTTCAAGAAGCCCACCACTCTGCCGCTGTCCTCTGCCACGATGACAACAGAGTTCGGCGACTTGATGGCCTCCGCGAAGTATTTTTTCGACGTTTCTGCGATGTCGTCTCTTGTCTTGAAGAGGGGGTCGAACTCTTCGTTGAGCCGTTTGAGGCGAATGTTTAGTTCTACGAGACGTGGTATGTCTTTCTCCTCCGCCTTCCTGAAAACAAGTTCAGTCATTTCAATCGACCTTTGGAAGCGGCTTTATGAAACGCTGGTCCATGAGCGACATTAATAGCTTTCGCGACCGCTGAATTATCTTTTTGGCTCGGACAAACTCCTCATCGTAGTTAAGCGGGTTTCGCGCGACGTTTTCGTCGCGTGCCTGTTCGGCGACCGATGCGGCTACGTGGATGTAGACTTCCCATTCATCCATCGTTGGGATGATGTGGTCTCTGTGCAGTTTTTCATCTGACACGTATTCTGCGAGGGCTTGGGCGGCTCTTAGTGCCATGGTGTCGGTTATTGTGCGGGCTTTGACGTCAAGCGCTCCTCTGAAGACTGCGGGGAAGACGAGGCTGTTGTTTACCTGGTTGGGGAAATCGCTGCGGCCCGTTGCGACCACGGCTGCACCGGCCTCCTTAGCCTCCCATGGCCACATCTCTGGAACAGGGTTGGCCAACAGGAAAACAACAGGGTTCTGCGCCATCCTCTGTATCCACTCCTTCTTTACTCTGCCGGGGCCAGGTGTAGACGCGGCTATCAACACGTCCGCGCCTTCGAGAGCGTCCGGGAGTTGGCCTGAGAGCTTGGCACGGTTGGTTTTCAGCGCAAGCTCGTATTTCCATGGATGTTTGAGCATCAGCTCGTCCATGTCCTCTCTCTCCGAGTAGAGAATACCTTTCGTATCGACCAGCATCATCTTAGAGATGTCGGCTCCTGCTTTTTCGAGGAGTCTTGCGGTGGCTATGTTTGCGGCGCCTGCGCCAAACAACACGATGGACACTTTGTTCAGCTTCTTGTTTGTTAGCTTGAGTGCGTTGATGAGTGCGGCTGTGGTGGCCGCCGCTGTTCCGAGCTGGTCGTCGTGCCAGACGGGTATAGACATCTGTTGCCGAAGGTTCTCGAGGATGTAGAAGCATTCGGGTGAGGAGATGTCTTCCAGGTTTATTCCCCCGAGACCTGGTTCAAGCGTCTTAACCACTTCAACAAACTTCTGCGGGTCTTTCACGTTCAAGCAAATAGGGAAAGCATCAACTCCGCCGAGGAACTTAAAGATGAGAGACTTTCCCTCCATAACAGGTAGAGCGGCCTCGGGCCCTATGTCCCCGAGACCCAACACCCTCGAGCCGTTAGTAACGACGGCAATAGTGTTCCACCGCCAGGTATACTCGAAGCTCAGCTCCTTATTCTCACTAATTGCTTTCGAGACAGCGGCTACTCCTGGCGTGTACCACACCGAAAAGTCTTCAAGAGACTTCACAGGGATCTTGGGTACAATCTCGAGCTTGCCCCCATAATAGGGAGCAGATTTTACGGCAAGTTTGCCGTGTTCATCACTCATGAAAAATATTGTCGATTGTGTTGATAAATATGTTTAGTTTGCTTATCTTTAAAAACCGGGTGCCGTGTTAACTGTGCGATGGAGCCTATCCGGGAGACATATATTCTGATGCCGCCTGGAACGGACCTTTTGATGTATATTGTCCTTGTGCCTTTTGCGTTGGTGTTTGTTTTCGGGGTTGTTTATCGGCTTAGGCGTTTGGGTGTGAGGAGCTTTGGCGAGTTACTTTACAGTGTTTTCAGAGGTGTTGGCTACATGGCTAGGTATGGGTTGTTGCAGCGTAAAGTTGTTTCCGAGCATTTGGCGGGGCTTATGCATCTGTTGATATACACAGGCATCATCGCGCTCTTCATAGGCACCACCCTCGTCTTCATAGACTATGACATTTTACGTGTTCTAGGTCCTCGGCTTCTCCGCGGAGATTTCTATCTCGGTTTCGAGTTTGTCCTCGACGTGATGGGTGTGGCGTTTTTGCTCGGATTAGCTCTCCTCATTTACAGGCGTTTCATCAGACATGAGCCGAGGCTTCGGAACAGGTTGGAGTATTCCATGGCTCTGGCGGGTCTTCTGTTTATTGGGTTGTCGGGATATGTTCTGGAGGCTATTAGGCTCACAGTTGAGCCGAGGCCGTGGAGCGGATATAGCTTCGTCGGCAAAGCTATGTCAACGGTCTTCTTCGTAAACCTGCCAGCGGAGCCGCTGACTCTGCTTTATCGGGGGATTTGGTGGAGCCATGCAGTGGTAGCTTTCGCGATGGTTGCTGTGCTGCCCTATTCACCTCTTGGACACATGTTCTCCACCCTCTTGAACATCGCGGTCAACGCGCCTAGGCAGCTTCCTCTCGGTAAGATGAAAACACCTTTCAGGATAGATGAGCTCGACCCCTCAGCAGACATCAAGCTTGGTTTCAGGAGTTTGACGGAGCTTGGGTGGATGGAGAAGCTGGGTCTCGACGCGTGCACAGACTGCGGAAGATGTGAAGCCGCTTGCCCTGCTTATGCTGCAGGCACACCGCTTTCCCCTCGTGACATAGTGCAGAAGCTTCGGAGACAGCTTTGGAGAGGTGATGGCCTCGACGAGGACGTGTTCGCTTCTGGTTTGATTGATGAGGAGGAGGTTTGGGCGTGCACAACCTGCTCAGCATGCATAGAGGCTTGCCCTGTGTTGATCAGGCCTATGGACTACATTCTTGAGATGAGGCGGGCCCTCACCCTCGAGGGTAAGCTGGATAAACGCAAAACAGCTATGTTGACCAACCTGAGCAGATACGGCAACCCATACGGCTTCGACCAAAGCGAGAAAGAGAAGTTCTTCGGGGAGCTTGCCGAGATGGGTGTGCAGACCCTTGATGAGAAACCTGACGCCGAATACGTTTACTGGATTGGATGCGCCTCGATATATGATGCACGTGGACGAGAGATAGCTAAAAGCGTTGCAAAAATCTTGCTCAAAGCAGGCGTATCATTCGCGGTTCTCGGTGTTGAGGAAACATGCACAGGCGACCCCGCCCGCCGCATAGGTGAAGAGGGGCGTTTCCAAGAACTTGCCCTCCAAAACATCGAGACGCTCAAACAGAAATCTGTGAAGAAAATCATAGTGAACTGTCCACACTGCTTCAACACTTTGAAGAAAGAATACAGAGACTTTGGGCTCGAGCTGGATGTGAAGCATCATTCACAGGTAATCGGTGAGCTTCTGAGGACGGGTAAGCTCAAGCTCACGAAACCCCTCTCCGAAAAAATAACGCTTCATGATTCATGCTACATAGGGAGAATCAACGATGTCTTCGAGGAGCCGAGGCTTGTTATACAGGCGGCTAACAAGGGCGGAACCTATGTGGAGATGAGTAGAAGCGGGCGTAAAAGCTTCTGCTGCGGTGCCGGAGGAAGCACCTACTGGTATGAGGTGAGGAGAACGGATAGAGAAAGCGTTATACGGCTTAGGCAGGCCATGGAGACGGGAGCCTCTGTCCTCGCCGTCGAATGCCCCTACTGCATGCAGATGTTCGCCGACGCAGCACGAGTCACCGGCGTCGACCAGAACCTCAGAATAAAGGACATAGCGGAGATAGTCGCGGAAAGCATCTAGGACATGGTTTTTTAGATGGGCTCGTATCGGATGATGTCGAGAACTATGCCAGATATCGTGGTTTGCGTCAAACAGACTGTTGACGTTTATCAGTTGAAGCCGCATCCCGAGACTCTTGCGCCGCAGCTCTCTCAGGCACAGTGGAAGAACAGCGACTTCGACCTCAACGCTGTTGAAGAGGCTGTCCGCATAAAGGAAAAGAGTGGAGGCAAGGTGGTTGTGGTCAGCGTGGGGCCTGAAGTTAAGCAGCTTCTGGTGAGAGAGTGTCTCGCCATGGGAGCAGACGAAGCCTACATCCTCTCAGACCCATCTCTCGCGCAGGCAGACGGCGGAGCGACCGCAAAAGCTCTCGCAGCGGTCATAAAGACAGCTTCGCCGAAATGGGACATGATATTATGCGGAGAAGCCTCTCTGGACCAGAACGCTTACCAAACAGGTCCACGTCTCGCAGAAATGTTCAACGTTCCACATGTTTCATACGTTAACAAGCTTGAGGTAGGCGGCCGTGTGTTGAAGGCATGGCGAGCCGTCGAAGACGGAGTGGAGGTTGTTTCATGCAGCTTGCCAGCTGTGGTCACGGTGGGATTGGAAATCAACACACCACGTCTCCCAAGCCTGTTAATGATTAGGGCCGCGCAGAAAAAGCCCCTCAAAGAGCTCGCACTCAGTGATGTTGGGCTCACGAAGGAGGACCTGAGGCCGAAGGCTGAGACACTCGAGGTCAAGGCCTTGAAGACCGAGAGAAGACGACAAGTTTTCGAGGGAAAGGTCGAGGAGCTGGCCGAAAAACTAGCGGAAACAATCATGGCAAACATGGGTGGTAGAAGATGAAGGTCCTCGTCGCTGGTGAAAAACCTGAGCAAGTCATCACAACAGCCAGCTACGCAAAATCACTCAATCCAGCACAAATCGTCGCAGCAGCCTTCAAACCCTTAACGGAAAACGAGCTGGCGATGCTCGGCGGAGCAGGAGTTGAAAAACTCATCCACCTACCTGAAAAATATCTAGCGGCTGGAGCGGCGGCCTCTGCAGCGGCTTTGGCCGAGCTGGTGAAAAAACTCGACCCAAACCTCGTTCTAATCTACGCGTCGAAGAAAGGCGTAGAGATATGCGGTCGATTGGCGCAGCGGCTTGACGTGGCCTATGCCTCTGAAGCCTTCGCTATCGAGAGAGATGGGAATGGGTTTGTGGCTAAACGCCTTGTGCTGGGCGGTGGATACGTTGCCACTGTCTCGCTTAACAGCAAACCCGCCTTGGCTTCGGTAAAGGTATCGGCGCCGGAGACGTCTAAGGGCCCGAAGCCTGCTGTGGAGGAGTTTGACCCAAATGTAGTCGCGCCGGCTGTCGATTTGTTAGAGACCATCAAGCCTGAGAAAACGCGGGTGGACCTTGAGAAGGCTAGTTTGATTGTGTCTGTTGGGCGCGGTTTCAAGAAAAAGGAGGATTTGTCGCTGGCGGAAGAGCTTGCTAAGCTGATTGGCGCAGAGATTGGATGCAGCAGGCCGATATCCGGTGACCTCAAATGGCTAGAAGAGGAGCGGCACATAGGATTATCAGGTAAACGTGTAAGACCCAACCTCTACATAGCGCTGGGCATATCGGGGCAGGTGCAGCATCTCGTCGGAATGCGTGACAGCAAAACCGTGATAGCAGTCAACACAGACCCCAACGCCCCGATGGCCACGGAATCAGACTACTACTTTGTTGCAGACCTCTACAAAATCCTACCACTTACCATCGAAATTCTCAAAAAGAAACTGGGCAGTTAAAACATGCACTACCTGACAACCGTTCTCGCTAACCAAGACCCAGGCGGACGCAGAGGCCTCATAAAAATAAACAAGAGGCCCATGATAGAATATGTGCTCGACGCTGTTCCTGAAGACACCGATGAAATCGTCATCATGACTCGGCAGGCGTCTCTAAGCGAGTACAGGGGCATAGCCGAGAACTATGGGGCGGAGCTGTGGGACGCTGGACCAGAGGAGCTCGATATCCGTTTCCATCTTGAGCAGCTTTTCCGCGAGAAATCATGCGAAGCCGTGGTCGCCCTCTCCTGTGACACACCGCTCATCAACAGAGAGGTGGTTATGTTTCTACGAGATGTTGTCACACGCTTTTCAGCGGGGATACCGCGGCCTGTTTTTGACAAGCCCGAGTTCACCCCCGCCTCTTACCGCGTCAAGCCATTTCTCCAAGCCATGGACCAGAATCCGGAGCTAAAGATGGTCGACCTCGTGAAACATGTGGGAAACGTTTTATACATATCTCTTCAGAGCTTCAAAATTTTTGACGACAAGCTTCGTTTCCTCGTCAAGGTTCAAACACAGTCGGATGTCAGGAAAGCTGCTCAGATTCTTCAGTCGGCTACGGGGGAGTAGGTTTGCTTCCTCTGGGCAAGCTTCCGGAGAAGGTTTTGAAGGATGTTGTTCTGCGTAGAGTGGGTGCGAGACGGAAAGACGTTGTTCTCTGGCCAAGTTTCGGCGAAGACGCGGGAGCAGTCAAATCGTCGAAGGACATCTACATAGTTTCCATGGACCCGATCACCGGCTCTAAAAGCTTCGTCGGCTGGCTCGCTGTCCACGCTTCGGCTAACGATGTCGCAGTATGCGGTGGAAGACCACAGTGGTTCTCCTCCACCATACTGTTGCCGAGAGGCAGCACAGCAGCCGACCTCAAGAAAATCGTCGACCAGATACATCTCGCATGTAGACGGATGGATGTGGCTGTTGTGACTGGCCACTCGGAGGTCGCCCCCTTCGTCTCATCACCAGTCGTCATAGGCCACATGACAGGCAAACTAGTTGCGCCAACCCCCGTGACCACCAGCGGAGCAAAACCCGGCGACGAAATTCTTTTAGTAAAGTCTCCGGGGCTTGAAGGCGCAGCAATATTATCCGCTGACTTTGCTGACATACTTAGACGTAAAGGCTTCACAGAGAGGGAGCTGAGGGTGGGTTCTCTGCTTATCAAAAAGACATCAGTCGTTGAGGAGGCGTTGTCTCTGGCTTCGACGGGTGTAAATTGTATGCATGACCCGACGGAGGGAGGTCTTCTCGGCGGATTGTATGAAGTTGCCGAAGCCGCTGGTGTTGGATTCGAAGTCGACAGGTCGAGGGTGCCGATTCATCCTCTCGTGCAGCGTATCTGCGAAAAAATGGATATTGACCCTCTCAGGCTAATAAGCTCTGGAGCACTGATAGCCACCGCCCCACGTTTCAGCAGCAGAGTTCTTGCAAAGGTAGGCGGACGGATTATAGGAAAAATACTTTCCCGTAAACAGGGGATGAGGGTAATCGAGGACGGCCGTGAGGAGAGAATCAAGGGCCCCATACAGGACGAGCTGTGGAGAATCATCTCCTAAGCCCAATCCTTAAAACCACGTGAAACATATCTATGGTATGGATGTTTTTGAAGCGATAAAAACCCGGCTGGAGATAAAGGAATTCGCCGATAAACCGGTTCCACGCGAGGTTGTTAAGGAGATTCTCGAGGCGGCGAGGCTTTCGCCTAGCGGGCGCAACACCCAGCACTGGCGTTTTATCGTCGTTGAGGGAGCGGATGAGCTAAAGCAGCTGGCTGAAATGAGCACGTCCGGTAAATGGGTTGCAAACGCTGCGCTAGCGGTGATTGTTCTCACTTCTCCAAAGTATCCATGGCATTTGTTTGACGCTGGAAGAGTAGCCGCTCACATGCAGCTCGCGGCTTGGAACAGGTCCGTCGGCTCACGTGTGTACACGGGTTATGACGAAAAAGCTATGCGCACAAAATATGGAATCCCACAAGAATACCACGTAGCCTGCGTCATAGGTTTCGGCTACCCGAAGCAAAAAATAATTGGCCGAAAAAACAGACAGCCCATCGAGGCTCTCGCCTTCAGCGGCAAGATGGGCAACCCAATTAAACTATAGACTCAGCGGATTGCGTCTAAACCAATCCTCGACAACGCCGTCGACCGAGCCGTCCCCTCCACATACTCGCTCGTCAACTCTATCTCCTCAAGCCACTTGATACTCTGGTAACACTGTTGACCAGGGAAAACAAGCCTGAGAGGGCCACCGTGCTCGGCGGGGATTTCTTTTCCACGGTACCGGTAGGCGACCACCATTTCCTTAGCCTCGGAGACCGGAAAACACTCAGTGTATTCGCCTGACTTGAAGACCGCATACCTAGCATCGGGCATGACACCCACCCGCTCGAGGATAGTGGCGACTTTGACTCCCTGCCACTCGGTATCAGGCACAACCCATCCCTCCAGACATCTAAAATCAAAAGTCAACGACACTGCGGGAAGACGCATCAGCTCGTTGAGCGAAAACTCAACCGTTTTCAAGACCTTGCCTCGAACAAGTAGAAAATCTCTCCCTTTCTTCTGGCTGGGAAAAGTCGGCAGGTCCTTAAGAGTCACGTATAAACAATTTCCGAAGCTGATATAACTTTTTATCCGCAACCTTAAATAGCGAAGGCCATTGAAAGTCTCTCAGGCTGGGAAACATGACCGCGCCGTTGCCCTCGCGGAGATATGACCCTCAAGCGGTTGAGAAAAGTGTTTCGGAGCTTTGGAAAAATCTGAACATTGTGGGCAAAGTTTTTGAGGCTAACAGTGAGGGGCCTCTTTTCTCTTTTCTCGAGGGCCCCCCAACCGTCAACGGGTACATGCACATAGGCCATACAAGAGGCCGTGTCTACAAAGACATTGTTCTCCGCTACAAAACCATGAGAGGCTACAACGTCTGGCGCCGAGGTGGATGGGACTGTCAAGGACTGCCCACCGAGATAGAGGTGGAGAAAAGACTCGGAATCACCAGCAAAAGAGACGTCGAGAAAATCGGTCTCGAGAGGTTTGTCGAGGAGGCAAACAAGGTGGTGGACCATTACCTCAGCCACTGGAGAAGGGCCAGCGAAAGACTGGGCCTCTGGCTAGACTATGACAGAGCCTATGAAACCCGGCGGGATGAATACATGGAGCATGTGTGGCATCTGTTGAAGAAAGCTCATGAAATGGGGGACTTGGTGGAGAGTCTAAGGGTTGTGCCCACGTGTCCACACTGCGAGACCGCGTTGTCTCAGCATGAGATGGCGCAGGGCTATGAGGAGGTTTCCGACCCATCCATCTACGTCAAAATGCCTCTCGAAGAGGGTGGCTACGTCATAATATGGACCACAACCCCGTGGACGCTGCCGGGCAACGAGGCAGTCGCCGTCAAACCCGACGCCACATATCTCGAACTCCAAGTTGGCGAAGAAAGATGGTATGTTGCAGAAAACCTGTTGACATCATTCACGGAAATAACACAGACCAAAAACTACAAGATTGTCGCAAAGGTTGACGGAATTTCTCTTGTGGGAAAAACCTATCACCATCCTCTTCTCGACAAGGTCCCGCATCACGCGGACCACAGACACATCTTGGTGGCCTCTGATCATGTTTCTCTCGAGGAAGGCACAGGCTTCGTCCACATCGCCCCCGGTCACGGGCCCGAGGACTATGAAATAGGCGTAAAAAACGGGTTAAACATCTTTTGCCCGGTCACCTCATATGGAGTCTTTACGGCCGAAGCCGGTGCATACTCGGGGCTTTCAGTCTGGGAGGCCTCTGAAAAAATCATCCAAGATTTGAAAGAGAAAAATCTGCTGGTGAAGCGGGCGGAGATTGTTCACAGCTATCCACACTGTTGGAGATGCGGCAGCAAGCTAATCTACTTGGCGAGCGTGCAGTGGTTTCTCCGCGTCGACCGCATTAAGCAACGCATGGTTGAGGAGAACAGGTCTGTGAAATGGTGGCCTGAATGGGCTGGCTCGAACCGTTTCGGCGACTGGCTCTTGAACGCACAGGACTGGTGTATAAGCCGCAGCAAGATATGGGGCACACCGCTGAATGTATGGAGGTGCGAGTCATGCGGCGAGAAACGTGTAGTTGGCTCACGGGCCGAGCTTGAGGAAGCTGTCGAGAAACCAGCTGTCAAACGTCTTCACAGGCCTTGGGTGGACCAATATGTATTCAAGTGCGAAAAATGCGGTGGATTGATGAGGCGTGTTCCATTTGTTCTCGACACATGGATTGACTCTGGCGTGGCATTCTACGCAAGCATAGACGCTCTCCGTAACACCGAGTTGTTCAAGAAACTCTTCCCATACGACTTTATCACCGAAGCCATAGACCAGACCCGAGGATGGTTCTATACACTCTTGTTCACATCCACCCTACTCACAGGAAAAGCGCCCTTCAAATCCGTGCTCAACCAAGGGCATGTGCTCGACGAATTCGGCAAAAAAATGTCCAAATCACGTGGCAACGTCATATGGGCTGAAGACGCTTTCAACACCTACGGAGTAGACCCTCTGAGAATCTATCTGGTGAGCAAAGCAGAGCCATGGAGCACGATTAACTTCGTCCCCTCAGAAGTCAGGGAAACAGCCGAGGACCTGAACATATTGTGGAACATTTTCGCCTTCGCCTCCACTTATCAGAAGCTTGATAAATTCGACCCACGGATGCACAAGTTAACCAGCTATCTGCATCTCCTTAGGCCGGAGGACAAATGGATACTGTCACGTGTTAACGACCTCGTCGCCAAAGTCACAAACTATCTCGAGGAAATGGAGATACATAGGGCCTTGAGGGAAATCATGAGCTTCATCGTAGAGGACCTCAGCAGAACCTATCTCCGGTCTGTGAGGAGGCTTGCATGGACAGAGGCAGAGACGCCTGAGAAGATGGCTGCCTACGCGTGTCTACACTACGTTTTGAGGAAGACTCTGCTTCTTCTCGCCCCCTTCGCTCCATACACCGCCGAAATCCTTTACCAGCTTCAGAAAACAGAAACAGACAAGGAGAGCATACATTTGGAGAACTGGCCTCAGCTAGACACCGAGCTATACTCGCCGAAAATCATAGAACAAATGAATATTGTCAAAGAGGTTCTGACCGCTATCTTGGCGGCCCGTCAAAAAGGCGGACGAAAACTACGCTCACCCGTCGCACATGTAGTGGTGGCGGCGAAGACGCAGGAATGCCATGAAGCTCTTGAGGCCTTTCACTCATTTGTTAAAGAAAGCGTCAACACAGAGATGCTCGAAGTCTTGCCTCCGGGAAAAGTGTTTACAGAGCTTAGGTGGGTTGTGGAGGCCGACCTCGCCCGCCTAGGGCCGATGCTAGGCAGAAAACTTCCCGAACTCCTTACATATCTTAAACAAGCTGATGGCTCGACGTTGAAGAAAGAACTCGAGACGGAAAAAGGTCTACGCGTCAAATTCTCAGACATGGAGAGGTTTCTGCCCGCAGAGTTCTTCAAAATCCACGCCGAAGCGCCATCAAACTACTCCACTGTCGACACAGCAACGGCCACGGTTTATGTCGACCTTAGTGTTTCGCGGGAGCTGGAGGCTGTTTCAGCTGCACGCGAACTCATTCGCCGCATTCAAGTCATGAGGAAAGAGGCGAACCTCGACATACTGGAGAAAATAGAATGCATCGTTCAATTAGACGACCATGCTTTCAGAACCCTTTTGGCCGAGAAGAAGAGCTACATCGAGACCGAGACCCGTTCGAGAATAGTTTTCACCGACTCGGCTACCCCAATACCCGATGGATTTTTTGTAAGGCCCTGGGATGTTGACGGTGTAGAGATAAGAATAGGGTTTAGAAGATTGGCCGATAACGTTTATAATAAGCCGGCGTAGAGGTGACGCGATGGTCAACCCAAGGCTCGGCATCATCTTAGGGGCGGTGGGCGTCGTTGTTGTTCTCCTCCCCATACTTGTCCTGTTCATAACAGGCGGATATGATTCACCCATCCAGAGGTTCTATGACTCGCCTCTGGCGCCGGGGTTGCCTATGGGGGTTCTGGTGACGGCCGCGGGAGCCGCCGTAACAGCGGTCGGCTTACTAATCTTCATAAGAGGTATGAGAGCAGGGCCAACGTATCCAGCGGCTCCGCCCACCATCCGCAGGCCCTTGTCTAGGCCTCGGCAGGAAAACAGAGAGCTTGAACAAATAGAGCAGGAAATTTCAAACCTACTCGACAGCCAGCCCGCTATGGAGATAAGAACTGTTACGCAGCCTCCGCCCAAGCGAGCTCCGGCGAAACAACAAGCAGTAGCTGAGCAGACAGCGGAAAAGAAAGGTGGAATGGTTGTAGTGACCCGTGGAGTGGATATGGTTTGTCAATCCTGCGGAGCGGTTAACCCGCTGGGCTCGAAGGTATGCTCATCATGCGGCGCCCAGCTCTTTCAACCAGACCCGAAGGCCCAGCCATGCCCCGTCTGCGGCGCCCCCCTCGACGAAACATATAAAATAGGAGAAAACATAGTCTGCAAAATCTGTTTCAGCGAACTCAAACCAAAAGCAGGTTAAAATACGCCTAATAAGGCCGTTTACCGTAATCGGTGCGTGGATGTTGGAAGCCACTAAACCTTTGACAACGTTGATGCGGCAGATAAACAAGCCCGTTAGGGTTTTTCTGAAGAACGATGCACGCTACGAGGGGACCATGGTCGAGTGCGACGGCTACATGAACATGCTTCTCGAACACGTCGTCGAATACATGGGAGACAGCAAAACCGCCGGCTACCCTAAAGTCCTGATACGCGGAAACAACATCATGTACATCATCTTCGCCGAAAAATAACACTGTAGAAAGGGTTTAGACCTTAATATTGAGGCTTTTTTAGGAGAAGCGAGGCATCTATGAGGAAGTCCTTTGTAACCGTTGAGCCGCTTGATAAAACACCTGTCGAGAACCAGGAGATTGAGATGGTTGAGCGAAAAGGCCTGGGCCACCCTGACTACATAATAGACAGCGCCTGTGAGGAGGCCTCACTACACCTTTCTCAGTACTATTTGTCGAATTATGGGCAGATTCTCCACCACAACCTGGACAAGGGGCTGCTGGTTGGCGGTAGAGCATACAACAGGTTTGGCTATGGGAGGCTTGAGGAGCCGATAACCATCATCATAGCTGGAAGGGCTTCGACATCTGTTAAGACTCCGACGGGTGAGGAGAAAATCCCCTATCGAGAAATAATCACAGAGGCTGTGCGGTCTATGGTGAAGAGGAATTTCAGGTTTCTCGACTTTGACCAGCACATCGAGCTCGAGATCCGCGTGAGGGAGAGCAGCCCGGACCTGAAAGCGGTGGTTGAGATGGGCAAGGAGATGCCGCTTGCAAACGACACCTCATATGGTGTGGCGTTTTATCCATTCACCACACTGGAAAACCTCGTCCTCACGACTGAGAGGCATCTCAACTCTCCGCAGTTCAAGTCAAGGGTGAAGGAAAGCGGTGAGGACGTCAAGGTGATGGGGCTGAGGAAAGGCTCCAAAATCACGTTGACAGTCGCCGACGGCATAGTAAGCACATTGACCAAGGACCGGGACCACTACATAGCAGTCAAAGAGCAGATAAAGAAGGAGGTTGAAGACTTGGCGGCTAAACTCGCAGGAAACCATGACGTTGAAGTCTACGTAAACACCGCCGACAAATATGGAACAAACATCGGCGACGAGGTTTTCTACCTAACTTTCACAGGCACGTCCGCGGAGCACGGGGACGACGGCAACACAGGCCGCGGAAACCGGGCCAACGGCCTCATAACACCCAACAGACAGATGTCACTTGAGGCAACCGCTGGAAAAAACCCCATCAGCCACGTCGGAAAGATATACAACGTCGCCGCGGGCCTTGTAGCGCGCCGAATATACGAGGAGACCAAACGTGTTAAGGAGGTTTATGTGAGGATGCTGAGCCAGATAGGGAAGCCGATTAACGAGCCGCTCTCAGTGTCTGTACAGGTTATTCCCTATGACAGGATGGACGTTGGCTTGGTGAGGGATATCGAGGGAATCGTCTACGACGAGGTCGCAAGCATCAGACGCGTCACAGAGTTAATTATATCGAGGCAGGTGTCGGTCTTCTAAAGATGGGCGTCAAGTCCTCTCTGTTTTCTCAAAACCTCCATACATGTTCGCGGCGTTAGACACCTGAATTCCAAGTTCATGGTTTTCATCAGGCTGAGGGCATGTTTGGTGGCTGAGGGAGCCGCTATGATGCCGCGGGGCCTTTTTCCCCACTCTTCCGCGAGGCTTTCAAGGTAGCGGCCTAGCTGTTTGACATCCTCTGGTGTGGCAGCCCGTCTCTTCAACTCAACCACGGTGAACACGCCGTTTTTGTCGACCCCGAAGACATCGACTTTACCCGCTCTTCCAGCAGCACGTTCCTCCTCCACAGCCCTAAACCCCTCCTCAATAAGCTCCGGCCGCATCAACACCGCCCTCTTCATCTCAGCCTCCGACGCATACATAACCATCTCAGCCTCATCCACCAGCTGGTAAACGTTGACCTGCGGCTCGCCGTGAAACCTGATTTTCAGCACCTCATCTGCACGAGCCGCCCGTAACACCACCGCATCATCCTCCATGTAGAGCTCGATTTTTGAGCCGCTCGGCTGCCAGTTAACCGGCTCATATCCAGAGGGCCTGTGTACCAAGACGCTTCCATCACGTTTGATGATGACGAGTCTCTCGCCTTCACCGAGTTCTGACGAGGCGCGGCCGACGTAGGATATGCTGCATCTACCCGCTATAACCGCAACATGCCCTGCGGCGATTGCCTGCCTTATCTTCTCTGTCCACTTCATCGGGCTACCTTGGAAGGTTTAGCAGCTCGAGTATATGTATGTGGGTGTCTGATTTGACGGGGAAGTAGATGAAGAACCAGATGAGCTGGAGAGCGGCTATTCCATATAACACGTATCTCGAGAACCTATCCTCGCGCAGCATCATGGAGAGGCCTAGGGCTACTGCGGGAAGTGTTGGTAAAAAGTAGAAGGTGTAGACCCATCGCTGGAGAAGATGCGCGAGAAGGAAGTAGGGTAGATAGCTCATCGCAATCCACGAGAAGACAAACAGATTCACAGTGTCCGCACCCCTGCTCTTCACCGCCATGTAAAGCGAGTAAACAAGCACGAGGGCTGTAGTCCACCAATAGGGGCTGTAGACACCGTAGTAAGCTACCGGGTGCCACACCCTGTCACCGGCTGTCACGGTTACAACCATGTAGGGTGCGGCGGCGAAAGGTGATATGGGTGAAATCCAGCTTAGGGGTAGGTCGACGATGGATGTGCTGCCGTCTTGGTTGACTACTGTGCAGCGGAGCGGTAGCTCGTATTCTGTGCAGTTGTATTTGAGCTGGGCGTGGTAGTTGAGCATGTAGTCGAGATGTGCGAATGGGTTGCTATAAGCCCTGAACCCGATGTCGTAGACCGTGAGCCCAGCCATAAACACGGCCAACCCAATCAGAACTGTTTTCTCGAACAAGGGTGACCAGTCTTGGAGGCTTTCCATTATTTTCCTGTGTCTGCTGTAGATTGCTAGGAAGCTGAAGAGGAGGAGGCCTGCGACGTTGAAGACTATGGAGGTTTTTGACAGGAGCGCCAGCCCGAAGAAGATGGCTGTGCTTGTGTAGCGGGTTTGGAGAAACATGTAGGTTGCTAGGAAGAGGAAGAAGAAGGCGGGGCCGTCGAGCATGGCTATGGTGCCTATGTTGAAGAACATTACATCCGCCGCTATCAGCAATGTTGTGAAGAAGGTGGCGAATCTGCTGCGGGTTAGGCGGTATGCTATGAGAGGTATGAGTGCGACCGCTGCGGAGGAGAGGAGAGAAGGCATCAGCCGCCAGCCAACTGGGTTGTCGCCGAAAACCAGCATAGAAGCCGCTATAAGCAGCTTCGAAAGAGGCGGATGCTCGTGGTTCACCGACTCGCCCCTCAACAGTTTTCTAACAGCTGGAACATAGTGTGCCTCATCGAATACTAGACCGCCTTCAACCCGTGTCTCGCCATCGACAACCTTGACCTCTGGAGACGGTGAGTTGATAATCATGAGTCTAAGTCCAAGCAGTATGATGAAGACAGCTACTGCGAGTTTTTGGTCAAACCCTAGCTTCTTCACAAATGCGGGGAGAAGGTTTTGAGGCTTCAGCACAATTTTCACCGGTCTTTGACCATGTAGGGCCCCTCGAGACGATATCCAAGCCTAGCATAGTATCCTCTAACGCCGGCTCCGCTGATTACAGCCACTCTGCTGAGCCCGTGCTCCTCGTAGACTATGTTTTCCGCTTCTTGCATAAGCTGCTTTCCTATGCCTCTGTGTTGGGAGGTTGTTTCATCGGCAGGTGCTCCGACGGCTTTCATCGAGCCGTATACATGAAGCTCCCTAACCAGTCCAGCGTCCTCCAGCTCAGTCCTCAGGGTTCTTGGAGGTATTCGTACCCTCACAAACCCGAGAAGAGCGTCAGCCTCCTCATCCTCGACCGAGACAAAATACTCCAACCCGCCTGAAGCACGGTAAACCAGCCGTTTCAAAACAGCTCTCCTCACGTCGACAGGCCGGTTCCTGTGTCCATGTTCTCTGCACCGTATGCATCGACACATACCGCCCAATTCTTTCTCAACCATTTGGCGGAGGTTCGGGATATGGAGGCCGTCGAGAACTATGTTGAGCGGGATTTCCCGCTGTATCCGCGCTATCCTCACATAGGGTGGCACTCTCTTCATGAATTCTTTCAAGACATAGACGAGCTCATCGTCGGAGTAGGGTTTGTAGAGGCCGTGTCGCCACATCGTCTCAAGACCTGTGCCGGGGAGAACGAGTGTTGGATAGATTTTCAGCTGGTCTGGTCTGAATCGGTCGTCGTCGAAGAGTGTGGTGAACATGTTTAGGTCTTTGTGAGGTGTTGAGCCGGGGAGATTAGGCATTATGTGGTAGCATACCTTGAAAGCCGTGTCCTTGAGGTCGGCGGTCGCCTCAACCACGTCTTCCACACTATGTCCCCTGTTCAGTGTAGTGAGAATTTTGTCGTCGAGGGCTTGGACACCTATCTCAACCCTTGTTACACCATACTCAACCAGTTGCACAGCCTTCTCTCTCTTAGCCCAGTCAGGCTTCGTCTCCACAGTTATTCCCGAGACATGTATAGCGGAGGATGTGTTGATGCGCAGCGCCTCCTCGAGACTGCTGCTCGCAACGCCGTTCAAGGCGTCAACACACTCCTTTATCATCCATCGCTGAAACTCCGGCGGACTTGCTGTGAACGTGCCCCCGATTATTATTAGCTCCACCTTATCCACACGGTGGCCCATGTGCCTGAGTCTGTTAACAGCTGCTTCAACCTGTTTTCTCGGGTCATATCCCAGCTGAGCCGCTGTCTTGACAGCGGCTTCTTCACCGGTGTAGCTTTGAGGTGTTCCCAGAGGAGCTCCTCCGGGGCAGTAGATGCATTTTCCATGTGGACATGTGTAGAGTGGTGCAACAATCGTTATGACCGATACGCCGCTGAGGGTTTTGGCGGGTTTGCGTGTAATGTTTGACTTGAGCAGCTGGGCTAACTCATCGTCTGATGGATACTTCTCAAGCTTGAGGCTTATCGCTAGTTGTTTTTTCAGCCGCTCCACTTCCCGCCTTGTGAGCTGCGCCGCGTTTGCGGTCAAGGTTTAGAGCCGCCTCTTGACTGCCCGACAGATTGAGGCGATGCTTTTAAGGGCTTTCATAAATCGCGGCCCCAGAGGTCCTGCGAAAACAACCTCGTCAAAACCCATGTCAACCACCTCGTCGACGAATTCGCGGAGCCTCCCAGGCTTGCCCCAGACGCTGAAAAAGTCAACCCACTCCCTCCGCGCGACTTGGTAAAGCCTGTCCCAATTTCGGCTTATTACAAGCTCTTCAACCTCCTTCCGGTGAGCCTCGTCGACACCTATTCGGTTCAGGTAGCTTAGCGACGAACCTATCATAAGGTAGGCGGCGTAGGGCACTGCGGTTTTCCACGCCTTCTCCTCATCATCGTGAATAGATGTCATCAGATAGGCTGCGCGGGTAAATCCCTTAGCCACATCATCTCCCAGCAGACGAATAGATTCATTTAACATCTCGAGGTTGGACCAGTTGATGAGTACGCCGTCAGCTTTTGTGGATGCCTTAACCATGCGTGGGCCCTGGGCGCCAACGTATACCATGATATCCGAGACTCTATAGGTCTCGAGCCTCTTCAGGTAGTTCCGCATCTCCTCGACAGCCCACATCACCTTTTCAACAGGCTTCTCCCGTGTATAGCCCAGCTGTTTGAGAACTGATGCGTCACCGGCGCCGATAGCCATCCTCACCCTATGGGGGGCGAGCTCCCACAAAGTGGCGGCAGCCTGAGCCATCTGAGCTGGATGGTATACATATGGGTTGACAACGGCGGGGCCCAGCAGAATACGCCGAGTGTGGCGGGCTATGGTGGAGAGGGTGATGAAGCTGTTTCGGTTGAAAAAATGTTCACTGACCCACAAGCCGTCAAACCCATGCTTCTCAACCAACACAGCGGCCATCGAAAGCTTCCACAACGGGTCCTTCGGCACAACCTCGACTGAGAACCTTATGCTCAGCGAAACTCACCTCGCAGAGCCCTCTGCGTCTTCTCAGGCTCACATATGCGACAGGCTTTGAGAAGAACTCTGAAACCTTTACCATGCCACAGTTCATCCTCCACAAAATATCCAAAAAGCTCCCAGCCGAGCTCGGGAGGGACAAGGTTGCTGTTGACGCTAGACATCAACACCTCGAGAAGCTGCTCAGCAACCCGTCTTCTCTTCATTCCAGCTATGCTCAGCTACGTAGAAATCGCAATATAACGTTGTTGAACGACTCCGCCTTCTCCTCGTGAACGCTGTGTCCAGCATCGGGTTCGACATGTATCTCGGCTCCGATTTTCTGAGCCAGCTCCAAGTTTTTCTGAAACGGCACCACATTATCCATTCCGCCGAGGACAAACAATTTCGGGCACCTGATATCGTAAACGGAATCCGTTCGAAACTCACGCCATATATTGCCCGCTTCAACCAAAACAGGTCCAGCCCTCTTAACAGACTCGTAGTAGCCCTCTACAGCCTCATCATCCAAGGCACTCTTGTCAACATAGATGTTGCTCAGAACGCGTTTTATGAAATATTTTCTGACGAATAACCGGGTTATCAAGACGCTGAAGAACCTGTTCCGAGCCAGCTCCATCGCCAAGGGCCTGCGGCCATCATCTCCTCCCAACAAGCTCGGATTAACCAGGACAAGCCTCTCAACCTTCTCAGGATATTTCACCGCTATGTGCGCCGAAATGGCTCCACCCATAGAGTGACCCACCAGGCCAAACTTCTCTACACCAAGTCTACCAAGCGTCTTCATCAAAATGTCTGTAACAGATGAAAGGCTAATACCTGTCGGAGGCCTCTTTGACAGCCCGAAGCCGGGAAGGTCCAGCGCCAACGCTCTGAAATGTTGGGAGATCACGGGCAGTGTTTTGCGCCAGCTAAAGGAGGAGGCGGCCCATCCATGAAGAAACACAACAGGCTGCCCAACACCCCGCATAACATAGAAAATGTTCACACCATCCACGTCTATCGAAGAACCCATGGCCACATGCTCAGACCAGCTGACCAACCCAGATAACCAACACCCACAATCCAGGTATAAAACGGTTCCTAATAGCCGGCAAGAGGAAGGCGAAAAAAATATATGCTCACCCTATGAATTGAAACTAATGTCGGGGTTCATCTCCCCGCGTTCAAGAATCAAGGGCACGGTCTCGCCAAACGCATATGTGTTTGGTGCGACGGAAATAGGGGAAGCCACGTTTGTGGACGATATGGTTACAATAGGTTTTCCATCTCGCCACCGTCTTCTACAAGCCATCGAAAAGAGAATCGCAGGCAACAACTCGGTCATGGAGGACGCGAGCCTGGGCAGCTTCATCGGCCCGGGATGTTTGATAAGGAGAGGATGCATAATCTATGACGAGGTCATTATCGAGGGCGATGTGGAGCTTGGACACAACGTGTTGATTCGCTCGGGGACGATGATTCGGGCCGGCTCCAGGATAGGCAGCGGCTCGATGCTGGATGGGACAGTGTTGGTTGGCCGCGGTGTCAACATACAGTCCAACGTCTACATTCCACACCTTACAAAAATTATGGACAACGTCTTTATTGGACCCAACGTTGTGATGACCAACGACCCTTACCCCGTGGGCTCGCCTCTGAAGGGGCCCACCATAGCTACAGGGGCAATAATTGGAGCGGGTGCAGTGATTCTTCCGGGTGTTGAAGTGGGTGAAGGCGCTGTGGTGGGCGCGGGTTCTGTTGTTACGCGGAACGTTCCGCCTAGAGTGGTTGTCTTCGGAAACCCTGCAAAATATGCCTATGACGTGGATGAATACAATAGGAAGAAGCAGGCATACCTGAAGAAATGAACACCTATTCTCAAAACCTTAAAAACAACCTCGCGTCTAAGAAATCAGGTGAGGCTGAGGAGTAAATAATGGCCGAAATATGTGCTACATGCGGTCTACCAAAATCGATATGCGTTTGCGAAACAATAAGCCGGGAGCAGCAGCGTGTCAAGATTAAGCTTGAGCTGAGAAAATGGAACAAACCCACAACAGTAATCGAGGGGCTGAACGGCAGCAAAAAAGATTTGCAGGAGATAGCTTCGAAGCTAAAGTCTACTCTAGCATGCGGCGGTGTGGTGAAGGACGGGGTGATTCTGCTGCAGGGCGACCATCGCGAAAGAGTCAGAAAAGCGTTGGTGGACCTTGGGCTTTCTGAAGAAAATATAGAGGTAATTTAGGCTGCCACTGTTTCTAGAACGTCTTTGAGACCCTTGAACCGGTTTCGCACAGTCACTTCGGTGACTCCGGCCGCTTTCGCTATGTCTTTTTGTGTAAGATTTTGTGTGGTTTCTTGACAGGCCATGTAGAGGGCGGCCGCCGCTATTCCGACGGGGTCTTTGCCTACGGTGGCTTTACGTTTGACCGCCTCATTCAGCAGACGGATGGCCTCTTGGACAGTTCTCTGGTCCAGCCCAACCTTGGCCGCAATCTTGTTAACGTATATCGACGGGTCCGCAACCGGGACTTTCAACCCAAGATGCTTCAGCAACAGCCTGTAGCCCTGTGCGATGGTTTTTCGCTTGACGGCTGGGTAGCTGCGTTCAAATTCTCGAAGGTCCCTGGGTGTGCCCAGCATCCTGCATGCGGCGTAGGTGGCTGCAGCCATGATGGATTTAATGGACCTTCCTCTCACGAGACCTGCTCTAAGGGCTCTTCTATAGATGAGCATAGCTCTTTCTGCAACTGTCTGCGACAGCCTTAGCTTATCGACATATATCTGAAGAATGTTCACAGCTTGCTGCAAGTTTCTTGTTTCGCTCGAGTTTATCTGAGACGTGGCGTCAAGCTTCTTCAGCCTGATCATCTTCTCCCGTGTCTCTTTCGAGAGTTTGCGGCCTGAAGCGTCCTCATCCACACCCTCTATTACCGTTGAGAGACCATGGTCCCTATACATAGGTGAGAGAGGAGCTCCTACTCTGCTTCTGCTCCCCTCCTCGTCTTCAAGGTTTCTCCACTCGGGGCCCATGTCCACATCTTTTTCCTGTATGACGAACCCGCAGACCGAGCAGGTAATCTCACCGGTTCTCTGGTCCGTTACCAGCATCTCGTTCCCACACTCGGGACATAGTGCGACTTCTTTCCAAGTTTTTCTAACCAACTTTTATCACCTTTTTCAGACGTATAGGAGAGGAGTTTTTCATCCTCTCGCTATAAGTCTTTCGCTTATTACATCAGCAAAGCAATATATAAATATTATGCACCCAAATGAGATAAATAGCCACACCCAGCAAAATCTACCAAGTTGATAAAGATTTTCAACACATACTCACGCAGCCTCGAGGTTTTCGAGCCCCATCTCCCCGGACACGTCACCATGTATGTATGCGGACCCACAGTATACGATGTAGCACATCTGGGTCATGCGCGGACTTACGTGGCTTTTGACGCAGTTATACGTTTTCTCGAGTTCATGGGATATCGTGTCAAGTATGCACGGAACGTGACGGACGTGGGTCATCTGCGTGAAACTGGTGAGGACAGGATGATTGTGGGGGCGGAGCGGCTGAGGAAGCATCCTATGGAAGTTGCAGACAAGTATATGATGGAGTTTTTCAGAGACATGGATGCTCTCGGGATAAGAAGGCCCGACATCCAGCCCAGAGCAAGTATGCACATCCCCGAAATCATAGAAGCTGTCGAGAAACTGGTCGACAAAGGCTACGGCTACGTCATCGACGGAAGCGTCTACTTCGACATCAGCAAATTCCCCGACTATGGAAAGCTCTCCAACATAAAACCCGAGGAGCTGCTCATGCACCGCATCGACCCTGACCCACGGAAAAAACATCCCGCAGACTTTGCACTCTGGAAAGAGTCACCGCCGTCTTACCCATTCTCATGGAAAACACCTTGGGGGAGAGGTTTTCCGGGATGGCATATAGAGTGCTCGATAATGAGCATGAAGTACTTGGGTGAGCAGATAGACATACACGGAGGCGGCCAGGAGCTGATTTTCCCACATCATGAAAACGAGATAGCCCAGTCAGAGGCCTTGACGGGTAAGAAACCCTTCGTCAAATACTGGATGCACACCGGTGAGCTGACGGTGGGAGGCCGAGGCATGCACAAGAGCTACGGAAACTTCATCACCATACAGGATGCGCTCAAAACATATCCATCCGACGTGCTGCGCCTCTTCATACTTTCCGCACACTACCGGACTCCTCTGGACTATTCCGAGAAAGCGATGGAGCAAGCGGCGGAAAACTTCGACAAGATCACAAACTTTTACGAGAACCTGTCACTCATAGCCGAAGAGGATAGAGACAAACCCCGCGACCCATCACTCGACGAGCTCGGCGATGTTTTCAAACAAAGTTTCATAGAAGCTATGTCGGAAGACTTCAATACACCCAACGCGCTCGCAATCGTTTACGACTTTATGAAAAAGGTCAACACGAGGTTGGACGACATCGGACACGAGCAGGCGGCCCATCTGCGGCAGCTCTTTCTCGAGACATGTAGGGTCCTTGGACTGCTTCAGAAAATTGAGCGGAGAAGCTCCGCAGCCGAGGTCATGGAGTTCGTAAAGACACTAGTCGAGGTCCGTAGAGAATTACGAAAAAGAGGCATGTATGACCTGGCGGACAGAATTAGAAACATGTTGGCTGAACGCGGCATCGTCGTCGAGGACACCAAGGAGGGCGAGAGAATAAGGATAGTGAGGTAGATGAGACGTGAAGGCTGTTTTGCTTTCGGGAGGCTATGGTAAACGTCTCAAGCCCTTGACAGAGTCTCTTCCAAAGCCTTTACTCGAGGTCGCGGGCAAGCCAATTATTGTTTGGCAAATTGAGTGGCTAAAAAAACATGGCATAGACGAGTTTATCGTCTGCGTCGGCTATTTGCGTGAGAAGATCATCGAGACGCTTGGCAGCGGGCATAGGCTCGGTGTAAAAATCGGCTACTCTGTGGAGGACGAGCCTCTCGGCACGGGAGGGGCTCTTAAGAACGCTGAGCATCTGCTGAAATCTGACAAAGTTTTTCTCGTCCTCAACGGCGATGTTCTCACAACCCTGAACCCGCTCAAACTAATCGACAGCCTCGGTTCATCGATTGCATGCATGGCTTTGACCCGTCTCCCATCGCCCTACGGGATAGTGGAGTTTGATAGGGAAACCCGTTTGGTGAAAAGGTTTGAGGAGAAGCCGCGGCTTCCTAACTACATCAACGCAGGTGTCTACGCATTCACGGCAGATGTTTTAAGCTATCTGCCCGAGCAGGGAGACCTCGAGAAACAAACTTTCCCACGTCTCGTGGAGAAAAAAGCCTTGATGGCTGTTTTGTATGAGGACGATGATTGGATAAGCATCGACAGCCACAAAGACCTTGAGGAAGCCAAGCGTGTGGTGGCGAAGTTTAGCCAGTTAAAGGAAGCTTCACAACCATGACGTAGGCGTCTTCACCGTCGGCGTAGTAACGTCGCTGCACCTCTTTGACGACAAACCCGATTTTCCTGTAGAGCTTAATGGCGACGTGGTTGCTGACACGGACTTCTAGAAACGCCTCCTCACATCCATAATCGTTTGCGAGAGAGTAGAGAGCTCGGCGAATAAGCTGTTCCCCGATACCTCTGTTCCGATAATTGGGTAGAACAGCCACTGAAACAATATGGCCAGCTCGGCGAATCTTGAGGAAATCGATTTTTGAGAAGACGCGTTCAACCCTGCACATTATGTAGCCGACCAGCTTGTCGCCTACCTCAGCGACCCAGAAAGCCTTTGGATAATCTTTGGCAAGCTCATCAAAAAAGCTGTAGGTATAGTTCTCGGGGAGACAGAGCCTGTTGATGTTCATGACATCTATTAAATCGGTTTGAGTAACATTCCGAAACACGACATCGATGTCGCCCTGCTTGGAGGCTTGCTGCATTCATTTTCGCGTATTACCGCTCTCATTTAAGAGTTTAGCTACACCAAGACAACAAGCTCCCGAGGAGACGTAGGCCTGTATGCGAGCATCTGTCCAAGACCCCGTGAAACATAAAGCCTCTTGTTTCCCCAGCTGTACCATCCCCTTGTATACCTAGAGTTGCTGAGTAGCGTGACGCCGTTGATGACTATGCCGCCGTGGGTGTGGCCTGCGAATATTAAGCAGTCTCCTGAAACGCTGTCGGCGACGTGTGGGTCGTGTGCAAAAACCAACCCATTAGCCTTAAACGGTTCGTAGCTTCTGTTGTCACGCCAATCGATTCCATGTATTTTGCCGAGGTAACGGCTCTCAGCAACGCTCCTCACCTCTCTATACCCCATGGCCCGCAGGTTTTCACGGAGCCATTCATCGTATCCGCTCCAGTAATCATGATTGCCCAGCACGAAGAACTTCTCAGAACCCGGTAGCTCGGATAGAAATCTTCTTACATAGCCGAGGTCTGTTGTGAGCTCGTCAACCATATCGCCGCCCAGAACAACAGCATCAGGCTCCTCTCGGTCGAGTACAGAAAGTAATTGGCTGGTTTGGATGTTTTCGCTGTGTATGTGCAGGTCTGGTAGGAAGACGGCTTTGGCCCCGAGCCCGATGTCGATGACGGTTTTGTCGAGACGCTGTGAATTGTCTGTGATGAAGAAAGCGGCGGAGCCTGCGAGCATAATTGACGTGATGACGTCTCTTCTCCTCAATCTCTTTCCATGTTTTTATTGTGGGGAATTTAGGGTTTGGTGATGCATGTTCTCCAGCATATCTAACACAGTTACCGAGTCGAGGTTTTTCGTTATGCCGCATGATAGTAACGCGATTGGCAGGCTGCATGGAGGTGTGTTGATGGAGTGGATGGTTTCGGCGGCTGCCCTTTGCGGGGTCAGGTTCAGCAAGGGCGAAGTGGTGTTGGCGGCGTTGGACGACCTCTTCTTCATGAACCCGGTCTCCGTCGGCGACATGGTTGTGGTCAAGGCATGGGTCGAATATTCAGGTCATTCATCGATGGAGGTCGGGGTCTCAGCCTACGCATATCCAAGAATCGTCGGAGAACCCATGCTCACCACCACATCGCACATGGTTTTTGTAGCAGTCGATAGAACAGGTTCACCAAGGCCCCTACCCACAAAAATCAAACCCACAAAAGAAGAGGAGCAGCTCTATTCGTTGGCCGAGAAAAGAGCTGAGAAAAGAAGAAAAATGCTTAGCGACAGAAAAGCTATGAGCCTCGACATATCGGAGTATGGTCCTGACGCCCGTTTCAGGATGAAGTCCTCACATCTGGTTGCCTCCTCTGATGCTACGATGGGGGGAATAATGTCGGGAGGAAAGCTGCTACATCTTCTCGACGAGATGGCTGGTGCTGTGGCTATTTCCTATGCGAGGACCGTTGCTGTCACAGGGGCCGTTGACTCAACAAGCTTCCACTATCCTATACGGCAGGGAAGCATCGTCGATGTTGAGCTGGTATTAACGGGAGTGGGCAGGTCCTCTGCAGAGGTTGCCGCAAAAGTCATCACGGAAAACCCATCCAGCGGTGTGAGAAGACACGCGGCCACAACCTTTTTCACCATGGTCGCAGTTGACTCGGCTGGAAAACCAGTGCCCATGCCGCCTTTTGAGCCGTCTAACGAAGGCGAAGAAAAGAGGTTGAGGGAAATGAGGACTAGACGCGAGGATAGACAGAGGCGTCTTAAAGAAATGCAGATTTTTGAACCGCTGCATAGCATGATTGCGCATGGGAGAGGGTGAAGAACTGGGCCTCTGCATCAGAAGCGTAGACCTTACCCCACAACAGTTTATAGAAGTGGCTAAGCGTGCTGAGGAGCTGGGGTATAGCTCGCTGTGGATGACGGAGGAAATGTCGAGGGCCTCACCGATAACGCTCGCCGCAGCCGCTCTACACACCAAGCGAATAAAACTCGGAGCAGCCATTCTCAACATCTTCGCACGAACACCCATGGCTACGGCGATGGAGGCAGCCACACTTCAAGAGCTTTCACAGAACCGTTTTATCCTAGGCCTCGGCGTAGGCGGGCCTGACATTTCCCGAAAGGGACATGGAGCAGACATATCAAACCCTGTTCAAAAAATGTCTGAATACATAGAGATAGTCAGAAAATTTCTCACTGGAGAGCGGCTCAACTACGCTGGCAGACACTACCGCGTCGACGGTGTTCGTCTCTGGATAAAGCAGCCGAGGCCAACCGAAATATATCTAGCGGCCCTCAACCCTCAAATGCTCACTCTCGCAGGAGCAAAAGCAGACGGCCTGATACTCAACCTCTTCGACCCCCGCGCAGCAGAATACGTCCACAAAGCGATAAACAAAGGCCTCAAAAACTCACATGACCAGAATAGACCCTTCAAGAAATTCTCATTCGTACTGGCTGCGGCGTCGAGCGAACCAGAATATTTCTCCGCCTTGAAGAGATCTGTTGCCTTCTACCTTAGTTCACCTGCTTACAGGAGAATAATGCGTGAAGCCGGCCACGGCGAAGCTGTTGAAAGGTTTGCCACAGTATTGGAAACTCGTGGACGAGAGGCGGCGGTCGAGACAATAGACGATGATGTTGTTGAAAGTGTTTCGGTTATCTGTGACAGGGATGTCTCCGATCAGCTTGAGAGATACCGTAAAGCAGGAGTCACACCTCTAATTTATCCGCAGCCTCGTCCAGGCAACGAGTACCAAGACATACTATCCATCCTCGCAGCGGCCATAGAGTAAATCATTTAAATGATAGAACACTATCTTATTGCGGCATGTCTTCGAATGGTTTAGTCGGGCTCTTCGAGGAATTCAAAAACTTGGGCAAGTTTGAACTCGGTGGCAAAGGCTATGGCCTTGTGCAGATGAGCGCGATTGGATTACCTGTTCCCCCGGGGATTATTATTCTAACCACGGCTTGCAAGATGTATTATCGTGAGGGTGGAAGGATTCCGGAAGGGTTGTTTGAGGAGCTGATGGAAAAGCTGAGAATTTTGGAGAAAAAAGTGGGGAAAAGGCTGGGAGACCCCAGTAACCCTCTTCTCCTATCCGTGAGGTCTGGCGCTCCTTACTCGATGCCGGGAATGATGGATACAATTCTCAACCTCGGCATCAACGACGCCGTTGCCGAGGGATTGGCTAAATTAACCGGTGACCGGCGGTTTGCCTACGACGCATACAGACGTTTCATCCAGATGTTCGCCCGCATCGCCATGGGTGTAAAAACCGACAGATTCGAAAAAATTCTTGAAGAGACGAAGCAGAGGCTAGGCGTAAGGTTCGACATAGAGATTCCCGCGGAGGAGTTGCGGAAAATTGTTGAAGAGTTTAAACGCATAGTCAAAGAGGAGACTGGGAGGGAGCTGCCTCAAGACCCCTCGGAACAGCTTAAGATGGCTGTCGAAGCGGTGTTCAAGTCCTGGAACAATCCACGAGCAATCGAGTATAGAAAGTTCTACAAAATACCTGACGACCTTGGCACAGCAGTCAACATCCAGATGATGGTTTTCGGCAACCTTGGCGAAAACTCCGGCACCGGCGTCGGCTTCACACGCGACCCTTCAACAGGTGAGAAAAAGCTCTTCGGAGAATACTTGCCAAAGGCGCAGGGCGAGGATGTGGTCGCTGGAATAAGAACGCCCTATCCACTCTCACAGGTTGAGCCGCAGCTTTATCGGCAGCTATTGGAGATGGCTGAGAAACTTGAGAAACACTTCCGAGACATGCAGGATTTCGAATTTACGGTGGAGAACGGAAAACTCTATCTCCTACAGACAAGAAACGGGAAGAGAACAGCGCAGGCCGCGGTCAAGATAGCTGTTGACATGTTTGAAGAGGGGCTGATAACTGCTGAGGAGGCTCTGTTAAGGGTGGAGCCGAAGGAGCTTAACCAGCTTCTTCACCGACGAATCGACGCATCGTTCAAGGGGAAACCCATAGCAAAAGGCCTCAACGCCTCGCCCGGAGCCGCGACAGGCAAAGTGGTCTTCGACACCGATGAGGCCGCGGAAAGAGGTAACAAGGGAGAGAAAGTTATCCTTGTGAGGCCTGAGACAACCCCCGAGGACATCAAAGGGATTATTGCAGCGCAGGGGGTTTTGACATCACGTGGAGGAATGACGAGCCATGCAGCCGTTGTGGCCCGTGGAATGGGCAAGCCAGCTGTCGTGGGATGTGAAAGCATCAAGATAAACATGGATGAACAATTGTTTGTAACGGCTGATGGGGTGACTGTGCGACACGATGATGTGATAACGATAGATGGCTCGACGGGCAACGTCTACCTCGGAGAGGCTCCCACCACAGAGCCTGAGATGACCGGGGAACTCAACAAGCTTCTCAGTCTTGCAGACCGTTTCAGGAGGCTTGGTGTAAGAGCTAACGCAGACACACCCGAGGCAGCCGCCAGGGCGAGGTCTTTCGGCGCGGAGGGCATAGGGCTCTGCAGAACCGAGCGGATGTTCAACGCCCCCGAGAGGCTACCTATTGTCCGCGAAATGATAATGGCTGAAACATCTGAAGAACGACGGCGGGCTCTTGAGAAGCTTCTCCCATTCCAAGTCGGCGACTTCATAGGCATATTCACCGCGATGAAGGGGCTGCCTGTGACGGTGCGTCTGCTCGACCTGCCTCTACACGAATTCCTTCCACCGGCCGAGGAGATACTGAAGGAGATGTTTGAGCTTGTCCAAAAGCCGGGAAACGAGAAGGAAATCGCAGCTAGACAGGAGCTTCTCAGGAAGGTTCTGGCACTCAAGGAGCATAACCCGATGCTGGGGCATCGTGGATGCCGACTGGCCATACGGTATCCAGAGATTTATGAGATGCAGGTGCGTGCGATACTGACAGCCGCCATAGAGGTTCGGAGACGACACGGCGAGACAGCGAAAATCCAAATCATGCTACCGCTGGTAAGCGAGAAGAACGAGCTCGCATATCTGCGAAAAATAATCGAGGAAACGGCTGAGAAGCTGTTCAAAGAGCTTGGCGAGAGAATTGACTACAAGGTGGGCACGATGATTGAGACGCCGAGAGCGGCTTTGACGGCAGCGGAGATAGCTGAGGTCGCAGACTTCTTCTCATTTGGTACCAACGACCTCACCCAGACGACCTATGGCTTCAGCAGAGACGACGCAGAGGCCAAGTTCATGGCAGACTATCTCGAGAAAAACATCGTGAAACACAACCCCTTCGAATCCATCGACACCCGTGGAGTAGGCAGGCTTGTTGAAATGGCTACAGCCGAGGGAAAAAAGGCCAACCCCCACCTCGAAGTGGGCATCTGTGGAGAACACGGAGGCGACCCGGACAGCGTCAAATTCTTCCACAAAGCAGGCCTCGACTACGTTAGCGCCTCACCATATAGAGTGCCCATAGCTCGGCTTGCCGCTGCACAGGCCGCCGTCGGCGAAGGCGTAAAAATCGCGGCCACCGTTTAGACGGTTTCAAACTCTTTTTGACGTGCCTCTCCTTGAACTAATCTATAGCGTGCCAAGTTTCCGCTCCCCGTTCTCTCCAGCCACCCTCTCTCGGCGAGCCTAGCCAAATAGGTGGAAGCGGTGCTGAGGGGGATTGGTTCACGGAACTCATACTGGTAGGCCTCCGCTATTTCGCGGGAAGTGAAGAAAGAGTAGGGGAAATGCTTCTCTATGACGCTCATTAGCTTGGTTAGTTTGTTGCCGCGGATGTTTTCACCCTGTTCAGGTGCTCCGCTCACGAGTTCGAGAAAATCAGCAAGCTGGTAGAGCTTCTCCCGCGTGAGAGAGCCCTCAAACGTTATGGCTATCTTATCCCCGTCGCCTGTCTCCATCTCAAACTTGACCTTCTTTCTCCGCGGCGCCAACTCAGCCAAACCCCGCTAACTAGCGCCGGCTTTTATCCGTTGGATGGCCAAAGCCCCCCTTCATAATCTCCTGTAATCACCTCAACAATACCACGGTCATACAGTACAAGAATATATTCACCTGTTCACCACTTGACGGCATGAGCGAATCGCAGCCTACCTTCAAGCTAACCCTACCATCGGCAGACTACTTCGCATCCATCGTGAAAGCCATCTCAGCTGTAGTGGATGAAGGCTCCTTCACAGCCGATAGCGAGTCTCTCAAGCTCACGGGAATGGACCCCGCACACGTTAGCCTCGTCAACTTTGTTTTCAACCGTGAAGCGGCGGAGGAATATGTCTGCGAGAAACCGGTTGAGATCAAGGTTAACATTTCTTCGCTCTACAAGTTTTTGAAGAGGGCTGGAAACGAATCTCTAACTATCGAGTATGATGAGGATAACAAGCGTCTCACAATTGTGTTCGTAAACACAGCCGCACGCAAGGAAAGGAGGTTCGTGATGAGCACACTTGAGCCGGGCGCGGGGCCGACACCAATTCCCAAGCTCACCTTCGATGCAAAATGCAGAGTCGACACCGCGGCGTTCTACGAGGCAGTAGACGACGCAACCATCGTCAGCGACTACGCGCGAATCATCATCAGGCCAAACGAGCTGGTCATATCGAGTAAAAGCGATGTCCAGACTCATGTTACACGGCTCGAGAAAGACGGCAGCCTCGTCCACGAAATCTCTACGGACAAAGAGGTCTCAGCCAGCTTCAGCCTCGCCTACCTCGAGAAAATAATGTCAGCCAGCAAAACGCTCTCCGACGAAACAGGAATAGAACTCTCAACAAACAAGCCGATCAAACTCAGCTTCCCCCTCACAGGCGGCAAAATAGAATTCCTGATAGCCCCCCGCCTCGAATAAACATATTATACAACCCTCAGAAAAGTAAAACAGGGGCCGTGGTCCAGCTTGGTCTAAGATGCGCGGCTCGGGCCCGCGAGGTCGTGGGTTCAAATCCCACCGGCCCCACAGCCGGGGCTGCAGCGTGTCTTTGTTGTCTCGGTAACCTTTTTAGATTGGATTTTGATAGAGTCACTTGTTCATGGGTTTTGTATACGACGGCGTCATCGACTCGTTGAAGCTGACGGTGGAGAAGCACTTCAACGTGGCGAACACGTATTTTGAGGCGGGTGTGTTGACGTTTGAGGTTCTCGACGGAGAAATCAAGACGGCCTTCAAAAATTGTTTAGCGGAGCTCAAGAAAATAGGTTTCCTCGCCTCCGCGCGACGTGAACAATCGGTTATCAAGTTGCGCGTTTTTCCATACAATAGGCCCACTAGGAACGATGTCAAGATACCTCTGGTCCTCGCCACAGCAACTGTGGGAACCGTCACCGTAGACGGAATCCTCAGGTCGAGCAGCCCAATCTTCAGCATAATTTCGCCGGGTTTCGGGCTAAACTCCATTATAGTGAACGGAGTACTTTTTTCACTGGCCCTGCTCGGTATAATCTTTATCCATGAAATGGGTCACAAGATTTCCGCCAAAATAGACGGTGTCGCGGCAAGCCTCCCCTACTTTATTCCAGGGTTGCCGGGCGTTTTACCTACATTGGGGGCTGTTATTTTCCAGAAGGAGCCGTTGGCTAACAGGGATGATATGTTTGACTTGGGTGTGAGCGGCCCTGTGGCCGGGTTTGTTGTCGCAGTCTTGGTTACTTTCCTCGCTTTTGAGACCGCTGTCTGGGTGCCTGTAGACCGTTACCAACAGGTTTTAGAGACCATCTCTGGTCAAGGCGCTTTCGTGCAGCCGCCTCTGATTTTTTACCTGATCGGGATGTTTTATGAGAGGCAGGGCTATGTTCCGTTTTTCATGACCGTGGGATTTGCGGCATGGCTGGGGATGGTTGTCACTGCGTTGAACCTTATGCCGATTTGGCAGCTGGACGGTGGCAGAATATTTAGAAGCTTCCTCTCACGGCGGCAGCATATGATTGCGTCTTACGCGGCTTTGGCGCTTTTGGTTTTGGCGGGTTATTATTTCATGGCTCTTCTGCTGATTTTGATGATGGGGCGGAGCGTGGACATCGTTCCTCTAGACGAGGTTTCTCCCCTCTCTTTCTGGCGAAAAATTTCGCTAATCGGCGTTGCCGCTATGTTTGTCCTCAGCTTCGTCCCCCTCAGCCGCATATTCTAAAACCCGCGTCCCAACTCCGTTCTCCACAAAAAGCACATGGGCCTCCCTTGACTTGAGCCGACGTGCATAGGTCATCGCTTGGTCGAGTGTATCGAACTGTCTTGCTGCGAGGAGATGGCTTACAATAGATGAGGGGAGAGCTGTGACGAGACACATTCTTTGACGAGACGCAACCAACCGCCACGATTCGATGTCTTTAGCCAAACAACGGTTGTCTATCTGCATCTTGTTTAGAAGAGCGTCGATGAATGTTTTTCCTCCAAGTCCTTCGGAGCATTCGAGTGCGAGAATGAAAACCTTGTTCTCTTGGAGCTCCAGCACCGTGCTCGCGATGTTTGAACATGTTTGAAGCCTCGAGTCAACTGGGTGTCCAGGGCCTCCTACAACAACGACCTGAGGCTCTTTAGAAGGAGTGTATGCGGATGTTCTCATCACCTCGTTTCTCAATTCGGTGTCAGAGACGTCATCTCCTGAATAGACCTCGGACACCACCCCTCCTCTGCCCACAACAGGTGCGACGACGCAGCTGAAGGTCCTGAGCCCAACTGTCTCGAGAAAATCCTCATGAGTCAGCACATCGCCATTCCAATAAACCGCTGGGGAAACAACAACAACATCGGAATACTCATCCAAAGAATTTGATGGGAGAGCCGAGATTTTTCCCACACCATGTTCAGATACAATTGTCTTAACCATGTTCACCAAAACTTTTTCAATGCTTTCATCACAGTATCTCCATCCCGAGACAAACACCTCCAACCCCTCCAAGCTACCACCATTTTTTCTGACAGCATCAAGCACCGTCTCTACCACTTTATCGAACCCTGTCAAGCCATGCACATAGTCAATTATGATGGCGCGTGTCTCTGAAGATATGTGTTTCATGAGATTCTCCACCAGTTTCTCGGAATTGTTCCATTGTTTCGCCGGCTCTAGCACCTCGAAGTTGTCCTCGAGGTCTGTGAAGATCATGGTGCGTCCGTAGCGTAACCAGAGCTCAACCATCCAGTTTCAATATGGCGGCTAACATAAATATGGTTTTGCAGGTTGGTTGTTTGATGGATTTCCTCACGCTGATTAAAAGTAGGCGGAGCTCGAAGAGCCTTGGTGTGGGTGAGGTTCCTTTTGAGGTTGTTTTGAAGGCTTTGGAGGCGGGTGTGTGGGCAGCTAATGCGCATAACGCTCAGCCGTGGAGGTTTGTGGTGGTTTCTGACCCTGATGTGAAGAGGAGGCTTATCGAGGAGATGGGCCGGGAGTGGCTATCCGACCTCTTGGCTGATGGCGTCGATGAGGCGAAGGCTAGGCAGATAGTCGAGTCCTCTAACGGCAGAAGCATGAGGGCCTCGTACATCATAGTCGCCTGTTTATGCATGCGTGACATGGATGTCTACTGGGATTCCAAACGCAGTAGATGCGAGTATGTTATGGGTGTGCAGAGCGTTGCAGCCGCGTTGCAGAACATTCTGCTAGCGGTTCATGCCTTGGGTTATGGCGCGTGCTGGCGTTGTTCTCCGCTTTTCGCACCCGAGGCTGTTAAACGTGTTCTGGGTTTGCCGAGCAGCTATGAGCCTATGGCCTTCGTGGAAATTGGGCTTAGAGGGGGAGAGACGACAGGGCGGAGAAAACCACTGGGCGAGGTTGCTTCACTCAATCGATGTGGTGAACCGATTTGTTGACAGCTCTTGCGGGAGGAGTAGGTGGCTCAAAACTCCTCACAGGCCTCAGACACGTCATGTATCCCGAAACAGGGGCCGTCGTGGTCAACACAGCCGACGACGAAAATTTCTACGGGCTCCACGTCTCACCCGACATAGACACAATAATCTACCAAATGGCTGGCATAGGCGATGACGCCAAGGGATGGGGCATCAAGGATGACACCTTCAACGTCCTCGAGATGCTAGGCCGCATGGGGCTCGAGACATGGTTCAAGATAGGTGACAGAGACTTCGCCACACACATTTACCGAACCATCAGGCTAAACGAGGGCGCCTCTCTAACACAGGTCACGGCAGAGCTTGCGGAAAAGCTTGGTGTCAGCTGGCGAATTCTCCCCATGACCGACGACCCTGTCAAAACGATCGTCGAAACAGAGATTGGCCCGTTGCCTTTTCAAACATATTTCGTCAAACACCGTTACAGCCTCAAGGTTCATGGCATCCGTTTCCAAGGCATAGAGAAGGCCAAGCCTGTAAAAGAGGTCGTCACGGCTCTGAGCCACGCCCAACACATCATAATACCTCCCAGCAACCCCGTTGTCAGCATCGGGCCAATACTTGCGTTACAGGGTGTGAGAGATTTGTTGAGAAACAGCAACGCCACAATTCTCGCTGTCTCACCTATCGTAAGAGGACAAGCGCTCCGCGGCCCGGCAGCAGAGCTTATGAAAAGCATGGGATACGAGCCTTCACCTGTTGGAGTAGCAGAGATGTACCATGACTTTCTCGACATACTCGTTTTCGACACAGCTGATGAGGAGCTGTTACAGGATGTCAAGAGGCTTGGAGTGAAGCCGTTGACAACAGAGACAATCATGGAGAGCTTCGAGGATAGAGTGAAGCTTGCAACCTTCTGTTTGAAGGCCGTTGGATACAGGTCTTGAAGAACGTAGCTATCTTGCCTGTCAAGAACCTGGCTCAAGCTAAGTCAAGGCTATCAACCGTTCTTCCCATGGATAGTCGTCTGAACCTTGCTAGGAAGCTGTTTAACCACGTGTGGAAAACATGTTTGGAGGCTGGTCTACGGCCCTACGCAGTAACATCGGATAAAAATCTCGCTGCCGAGCTGGGCAAAAACGCAATACCGGACACGGGCCACGGGCTGAACAGAGCCATCAAACATGCTCTCGAAACGCTGAAGCCCACAAGCTACTTCATCATTTTACCTGACTTGCCAATGCTAACAGCCACGGACCTTAAGACAATATATGAGATTGGTTGTGAATACGTTGTATGTCCCGACAAAAAACTCCGCGGAACAAACATCATTTACGTAAACAAGTGGGATGGGTATCAACCATGCTTCGGGGTAAACAGTTTCATGAAGCATTTGCGTCTACACATTTGTCCAAAGATTTACTATGGATTGGGCACGGCCCTCGACATAGACGAGCCGAGTGACCTATCTCTTCTTGCCCTTCTTTCTTCTTCCTCTCCTCGCAAAGACAAACAGCGTGGCTACAAGGATTAGGGGAACAAGTAGCAGCATCTCCGAGAAGAGGATGGGGAATGTGGCTGGGTTCTGCGGAGCCGTTGTTTCGACTACGGTTACTTGGACGCCTGTGGGCGAGCTTCTATAATCGGCTTCACCTATTTTCTCCAACACGCTGTTGCCCGCCTTGTCTGTTGCGTTGACGAAAAACTCCGTCTTCGTCACCCCTTCGCCCGGTCGATAGACAGTCACCCAGAAGCCCCCCACCTCATCCATAGGAATTGCACGCGGGTCAAGCGGAAAAGTTCCCTGATACTCGTAGAGCTGCACCATAACTTTGTCAAGGTCGTTATCAGGGTCACCAACTCTTACACGTACAGTTGTCGAGCGGTCGGCGGAGGTCTCCAATCTCTTTTCCGAAATTACAGGAGGTAAGGAGTCGAATAGCAGGTATAGCTTGTTGCTCTGCCCGTCGAGGAACCATATGCTGTATGGGCGTGATGCCGCAACCGAGACCGGAACCTGTTCAGCTAACCTGCTCTCTCTGAAGCCCTGCTGGTCGACGACGCCTACAACCCTGCGTGAAACGCTCACATAAACCAGCTTATCATCCAGCGCAACGGCGTCTGTGACGAATGTGGCGCTCGGTAAAGGTGTTTTGGATGTGACGGCTGAGCCGACAATTCTTAGAACGGTGTCATCCCCTCTTACAACCCAGACAGCCCGGCCAGAAGCCTTAACCAATGAGCCCAAGCCGTCGAGCCGAACACGTGAAACACCATCGCCCAATGTGATTAATTCATCAAGAGATTCGGAGAGGCCGTAGAAAACTCCGTCGGCTGCTGAAACGGCTTTGATGCTTTCTGAAACTCGGACATTCCAGCTGGCAGCAACCTGTCGAGACACGGGGTCAAGCTTCTCAACACGGCCTAGCCGTGGATAAACAACGTAAACTCCTGTATCGTCGCCTGCAAGAGATGACGCGGAAGCCTCCAGCTCCACTGTGTCAACTTTCTTTGAGTCGAGGTCCACCAGAGCGATTCTGCCGCCCCCTTGGAGAAGAGCTGCAGCGAAGTTCTTTGAAAAAACGGTCATCACAACCGGAGCCCCCACCTTAACCTCTAGATACGACCCTATGTCCATGTAGTAGAGACCAAGCACATCTCTATCGCGGAAAGCCAGAGCCACCACAGAGTCGCCATCCGTGTCAACACGCAAAGCAGTTCCGCTGAATCCTAGCTCAACCAGCCGAGGCGGCGACAACCCCTCGACACCTGCAACCAACAAAAACAACAACCCTATCAAAAGCAGAACAACCGAAGCCCTCAAACCAGCGAATCCACAAAACACCTTCTCAAAAGTCTTTACACATGCGGCGGGCGGGATTTGAACCCGCGACTCCCAGCGTGGCAGGCTGGTGTCCTACCAGGCTAGACGACCGCCGCACGTTTGAATTGTTTGTTGACGATTTATTTAAAGGATTTTCTGGTCAGAGTGTCACGGTGTCGTTGATTTGGGGGGCTGTGGCTTCGAGCCCGAGCTCCTGCTGGGCCCATGTGGAGAGAGTTTTGCACATTTCTGGCTCTCCGTGGACAGTGAAGATTTTGGCGTTCGTCTCGATTTTTCTCAGGTAGTCGTGGAGCTGCGATCTGCCGGCGTGTCCTGAGAACCTGAACTGTTTGATTATGCAGTTGGCTGGCTTGTCTAGGTTGTCGATCACGAGTCTTCCTTGGTTGAGGAGAATTTCGCCCGGTGTCCCAGGTATTTGGAAGCTTGAGAGGAAAATCGCCGATTTCTCGTCCTCAACTATCTCGGGCGCATAGTAGAGAGCGGGCCCTCCCTTCAACATACCTGCGGGGGTCACGATGACACCAGGCTCCGAGAGCGCCGTCTCCCGTCCTCTGCGTCCCTTGACGAAACGTGTTTTCCTACTGGCTTTCTCGAGGATGTCCACGTTATCCACAAACCTCTTATCCGAGAGATATGTTTCGAGTGTTTTCTTGGCCATGCCGTCGAGCCAGATAGGGTGGGGAAAGTTGTGAGCAGCGAGTATGCAGAGAATCTCCTGCGAACGGCCCACGGAGAAGGCGGGCACCAAGACTCTCCCACCATTCTCCACCACCTCGCGACAGGCTTTGACAAACTCTTTCTCCAGCTCCTGCCTTGGGTTATGGTCTTCGTGGGCATAGGTCGACTCTATTATGACCGCGTCCACGTCACCTATGGTTGTGTCGGCTCCGTCAAGCATCCGGGTCTTGACAGTTGTGAAGTCGCCTGTGTAGACCAGTGTTTTGTCTCCGTTGACCAGTACTTGGGCGCTCCCCGGTATGTGGCCCGCGTCAACCAGCTCTATCTCAAGGTCGCCGACTGTGAAGGGCTCACGATAGTAGAAGGTCCGCGTGTTTCGCAGCATCTTTTCCAGTTCCTGGTTTTCAAAGAGGAGGTATTGTCCGGAGAGTTTTATGAAATCTTTTATGAGGAGTGTCGCGGTGTCTCTTGTCATCGACGTTGTGTAGAGTTTTGGGTTTCTGTTGATGTAGAGCATGGGGATTCCGCCTGAGTGGTCGAGGTGTGCGTGGGTGAGGATTATTGCGTTGAGCTTCTTTGTTTCAACCGGCATAGGGAACTCCGGGTGGTCGTTGAGCATGACGCCATAGTCGAGAAGGATTCTGGTGTTCTTGTAGCTGACCAGTATCCCTGACCTACCGACCTCTAGGCATCCCCCTAGAAAAGTTATCTCCATCTCTTTTCCTCTGTTTTCCTGGGTTTTGTTGATTTATCCACCATTTATGTTTGACAGGTGAGAAAAGCGCCAAGCAGCCCTATGAGGTATCCGGATACACCCATCGAGACCCCGAGGTCGAAGGCCGCGTCGCGTTTGAGGTATTTTGAGAAGAAGGGAAGCGGAAACGGTGTCTCAGCTCCGCCGCCCTCGTACTGCTGTGTCTTGTAAACATCCCAGCATAGCCAGAACCCGCCGGCAGTTAGCATTCCCCCCACCACGGATAAAAAAATTCCCACAACAGCCATGCAAACTTCCCTGTGAGAGGGTTTCTTAATTGTTTCGCGGGTTTATAGCTGGCGATTCAGCGGATAAATTCATGTATGTTGAGGATGTGAGGCTAGTGAAGGGATGTTCGGCGGCGGAGCTTCTGCGGATGATGGGGCGGATGGGTGGATTTATGGGGGCTCATCTTGCCGAGGCGTATCAGCTTCTCAGGGATGTATTGTCTGACCGAGAGTGTCTGAGGATGGTTTCTTTCACGGGCAACCTTGTGGCAACAGGCCTGCGGGGTGTTCTTGTGGAGATGCTGCGGAGAAAATGGTTCGACTTGGTTTTTACAACATGCGGGGCCGTTGACCACGACATCGCCCGCACAAGGTCGCGTTATAGGATTGGCAGTTTTGACGCCGATGACTGGGAGCTCGCCGAGAAAAACATCCACCGACTCGGCAACGTCTACATCGACCAGCAAAGCTATGGATTGGTGGTTGAGCGTGAGGTCGCGGAACTCGTTGGAGAGCTTGGCCATGGAGCTGAACTGCCCGTGTATGAGGTTTTGTGGAGAGTCGGTGAGAAGCTTGGCTCAGAAAATTCATGGCTTTACTGGTGTCACAGACACAAGGTCCCCGTCATGGTTCCGGGAATTTTCGACGGCGCCTTTGGATACCAGTTGTGGCTACGCGGAAAGATTAGGCTAAGCTATGAAAAAGACCAAAACCTTCTCAACGAGGTGATGTGGAGCAGCCGCAGGAAAGCGGGGCTCATAATCGGCGGCGGAATATCGAAACATCACCTGCTCTGGTGGTCTCAGTTCGGGGGAGAAGGGCTTGAAGCAGCGGTTTACATCTCAACAGCCGATGAATATGATGGCAGTTTGAGCGGGGCGAGGCCCCGAGAAGCCGTTACATGGCATAAAATCTCTTCAAAGGCGCGACATGTCTTCGTGAAAACAGATGCGACGGTTGCACTGCCCATTCTTGTGCTGGCGCTACTGGAGGAACTCGAGTAGGCTCATGTTTCCTGCGTCATGTACTCGGACAAGTTTTTCTTTATCAAGTTGACCGCTTTTTCGACATCCTTTGTAGAGACGAAGATGCGGATGGATGAGCTTATTGTTAATACTCCGAAGAGGTTGACTCCCTGTGTGGCGAGCGGCTGGACCGCTTTGAAGATAACGCCTGGGACGAGCTCAAGCATAGCGCCGTAAATTTTTATCAAGCTCAGGTTGGGGAAGTGGCTTACTGCTTTTCCCAGCCTGTTCTGGACAAAATAGTCATGCAGCTTCTCAACTATCTCCCCGTCTCCACGTAAATAGAGTATCAGCGATTCTTCTTCCACAGAAGCTGCTGCGAGTTTTCCTCCAGCGCTTTCAACAGACTTCACCGCCGCGGCTATCTTAGATGGCTCACCCATCGACTCGCCGATTATCGTGACCATGGTGATGTTTGTGTCGTCGACTACGACGTTGAGTCGCGGTATCTCTGAGCCGAGGATAAGTGTACCAGTGGTTTCGAGAGTATCTAGGGAGCCTATTCTAATTTTTCCCCGTGGATGGAGAAAGAGAAGGGCTTTGGAGTGTATCACTTTTGCGCCGCCTTTGCTTAGGCGGAAAACCTCTTCAGCTGTCAGCACTTCAAGCACCTCCGCCTCAGAGTCTTTACGCGGGTCCGTTGAATATACGCCTGAAACGTCTTTCACCAGTATTACTTCGTCTGCGTCGAGACAATTGGCGAGCACGACTGCTGTTGTGTCGCTGCCTCCGCGGCCCATGGTTGTGATTTTTCCGTCGATTGTCAAGCCTACGTATCCGCATACAACTGGGACCTTCCCCTGCTCAACGAGCTTGGCGAGACCCTCTGAGACTTTTTGTCTACATGTTTCAAGAAGAGGTGTGGCGTCGAGGTGCTGGTTGTTCGTGATTATGGGCCAGTGGGGCGAAGCGGGGTCGATTAAGACGCTGTCGACCCCTTGTCTCCTGAGAGCCAGTGTAAAGAGTCGCGCGCTCGTTCTCTCACCCATAGCTAAGATTTCGTCAAGCATCTCAGGCGGCGCGTCGGGATGCAGCCTCTGGCTGCTGCGGAGAAGCTCATCCGTAACACCCTTGAGGGCAGAGACCACGACAACCACTTTGTTACCTTTCTCCAGCAGGCCCTTTATCCAAGAAGAGGCTCTCTCGATGCTCACCTCGTCGGCGAGAACCGAGCCACCAAGCTTAACAACATATTTACCCAACTAAGCACCCCCTCAAGGAACTCAACAATAAACCCAAGCAGACCATTTAGCGGCGGCTTCCCCATTCAATTTCGGCGAATTCGCACAGGGTCTCCTTTTATTTAACGGTTAAACCAGCCTGCTTAACCAGCCAATAGATTTTCTCAGGCGTCATGGGCGCTGACAGCGGCCGGACCACGACAGCGTCGTATATTGCGTTGGCGATTGCGGGTGCCACTGAGATTATGCCTATTTCGCCTATCCCTTTGGCGCCGAATGGCCCCTCTTCCTCGAAGCTCTCGACCGGGATTACCTCTATTTCGTTGATGTCTTTTATGCTTGGGATAAGGTATGTGGAGAGGTTGGTGGTCTTCAGTATGCCTTTGTCGATTTTAGGTTCTTCAAGGAGTGCGAATCCAAGCCCCTGAGCCGCCGCCCCCTCCAGCTGGCCTGTCAAGGTCTGTGGATTAACTACTTTTCCCACGTCTGCTATGCTGACGAGCTTGGGCACTGTCACAGTCCCAGTCAAGATGTTGACCTCGACCTGCGCCAGAGTTGCTCCGAACATGTAGAAGAGATGCGGTATCTCAAGAGAGCCTGGAATAGGCTCGAGACGTGGAACATCATATACCCCGATAACCTCCCTCGAGAGACCATGTTTCTCAAGCATATGCGCAATCTCTTCAAATGAATGGCTGAAACCTGGTCCAACAACGTGCCCGTTCTCAAACCGGGCCTCTGCCCCCTTTTGTCCGTAGAGGTTTGTCAATAACTCTTGGATGTGGGTGAGCAAGTTTTCCGCCGCTTTTTTCAACGCGTTTCCTGCGAGGAATAGCTGCCGTGATGCTGATGTTACGCTTGTGTCTGGTGTTTTGCCTGTGTCTGCGAAGACAACTTCCACTTTCTCGATGTCTATTTTAAAGAGGTCGGCGGCCAGCTGCGCCACGGCCTGTACAACGCCTTGCCCAATTTCTGTGAAGCTTCCCTTCACCGTTAATCCCCCATCCCGTCTAAGCTCAACAGCCACGCTTCCCTTGTCGGGCAAGGCGCCGAGCGTGTAGCCTTTTATCGCAGCCGCTACACCAACTCCTCTCCTAATCCAGGGTAGCCTATTTTCAGACTTTAGTGTCTCTTTTTGACGCCACAACGGATGGTTTCGCGCCGCTTCGAGGCACTGCGCTATCCCAACGCTGGTCTCGAGCTTGTTGCCGAAAACCATTACATCTCCCCTTCTCAGTGCGTTGCGAAGCCTGAACTCTATAGGGTCCATGCCGAGCTTGTGTGCAAGCTGGTCAACCTGCTGCTCCATAGCGAACATCACTTGCGGTGCTCCGAATCCGCGGAACGCAGATGCAACCATGTTGTTGGTGTAGACAAGCCAAGCCTTGATGTCGATGTTGGGTATTTTGTAGGGGCCGTTGCAGTTCTCTATGGCGACGTCGAGGACAGCATGTCCAAGTGCGGTGTAGGCTCCTGTGTCGTAGATGATTTCCACATCGTTTGCCAAAAGTTTTCCATCAGCTGAGGCCCCTGTCTTCATCCTGACTATCGAGGCGTGACGCTTTGTCCCAGCAATGGTTGACTCGTCTCTGTCCCAGACGAAGCGAGCTGCTCTCCCTGTTTTCCATGTGACAAGCGCGAGATAAATCTGAACCGAGACATCATCCTTTCCGCCGAAGGCTCCGCCAACATGTGGAATAACAACCCTCACCTTCTCGGGGGGAAGCTGAAGCGTTGAAACAATCTCGTGATGATCTCTGTACGGTGACTGTCCTCCCGCAACAACAGTTATCACACCTTTTTCATCGATGTAGGAGAAGCCTGCCTCTGTCTCGAGAAACATGTGTATCTGAGGAGCTGTACGGTACTCGTTTTCTACGACAGCCTCCGAAGCTTTGAACCCCTCTTCGACGTTGCCGAAGGTTATGCGGGTGCTTCGGGAAATGTTTCCACCTTCATGGATTGGGAATGCATCGGGCTTCAAGGCCTCCAACGGGTCCGAGACAACCGGCAAAGGCTCATACTCCACAACAATTTCCTCAACACCCTGCTCAGCCTCCTCCTTGGACTCCGCCGCCACGATAGCGACAGTGTCCCCTATGTACCTCACCCTGTCATCGCATAACACGGGCCTGTCCCTCACGAAGACACCGTACCTGTTGTTGGGCACATCACGATGTGTAAAAACAGCCACGACTCCTGGACTCTTTAAAGCTCTGGAGACATCTATACGCTTAATCGCTGCATGGGGGTATTTGCTTCTACACGCAGCCACCCATAGCATGTTGTCCAAAAACATGTCAGACGCATACTTTGTCAGCCCCCTCGCCTTCTCCAACGCATCTCTCCGCACAACCTCTCTACCAACCCACGCAGTGGACTGTTTCATACATTCACCATCCTCATCATTTGCCAAAGCGTCATGTAGAGATAATTCACGCACATCTCCTTTCTATAGGACGCCGAGCCCCGCACATCATCTATCGGCGAAATAGAGGTTAGACACGCTTGTGCCGCCTTCAGGATAACATCCTCACTTAGACGTTGGCCGATGAGTGTCTTCTCCGACTCCGTGGCTCGGACGACCGTTGGCGCAACAGCTCCAAGAGCTATTCGCGCATCTTTTACATATCCGTTCAAAACCTCGAGAAGAATCGCGCCGTTGACAACCGAGATCGCGTCACCCTGCCTAAGCCCGTGTTTGAAAAACATCCCTATCTGGTTCTGCTTCATGGCGGGGAAGGAGACCTCGGTGAGGAGTTCGCCGCTCTGAAGGTCGAGCTTCTTATAGCCTTTGTAGAACTGCTCGATAGCCACCTTGCGTGTCCCTGTTTTGCTCCTAAGGGATAGTGTAGCGTTGAGGACGTAGAGGGCTGGCAACGAGTCGGCGGCCGGCGAGGCGTTTACTATGTTTCCTCCTATCGACGCCTTGTTCAGTATCTGCACCGACCCTATGGTGGCCGCCGCCTCTGCCAAAACCGGCGCATGCCTCTGAATTATAGGTGACTCTGTTATGGTCGCGAAATCGGTTAATGCGCCGATTTTGATTGTCCCGTTGTCCTGTTTGATGTAGCGGAGCTCGTCGAGCATGTAGATGTTGAGAAGGTTAGGTGCTTTTTGCTGGGATTTTCTAAGCTGGATTATGAGGTCTGTGCCACCCGCTAAAACAGCCAACTCTCCTCTATGCTTGTCGAGAAGTTCAAGCGCCTCTTCGAGGTTCTTGGGTGTGAAGACATCGATGTAGCTAAGGGATTTCAAACACCGTCACCGGCCAGCGACTCCACAGCCTTCAAAATCTTGACGTAGCCCGTGCATCTACAGAGGTTTCCTCGCAGCCACTCCCTAATCTCCCCATCAGAAGGGTTAGTTATCTTGCTCAGCAAAGACGCCGTAGCCACTACAAACCCCGGTGTGCAGTATCCACACTGCACCGCCCCATGCCGTGCATAGGCTTCCGCCACTTTTTCATCGACAGCCTCAACGGTTGTCACCTCTCTTCCCTCAACCTGTGAAATAAGCGTTAGACAGCTGTGAACAGCTCTGCCGTCAAGCAGCACCGTGCATGCGCCGCAGTCCCCGCTGCTGCATCCATCCTTCGTCCCTGTTAGATGAAGAATGTGGCGGAGAACTTCGAGGAGAGTGTATCCCGGCGGCGCCCTAACTCTTACCTCCTCCCCATTCAGCCTGAAAGTGAATTCTTTCTCAACGCGAGGATATGGCATCATATACCTTGTCTACACGGCCTTAATATATTCTCCCGTTGTTCAGCCCCCTGTCTTGCGTGCGAACTCTGCAGCCTTCTCGTCCACTGATTGTGTGAAAAGCCTTCTGCAGAACTCTATGTTGCTTAGCGCTATGATGGCGGAGTCAACCACTTCAGGAGCCTCGTCCTTCAAAGCTTCGAGTAGGTCTGGCACTGGGTCTGTTCTCCCTATTACCCCAAGGGCTATGGCTGATTCGTGGCGGACTATGGGGTGCGGATCCCTCTTCACAGACTCAACAAGGTAGGGAATCGCCTCACGGTAACCCAGCTGCCCGAGACTATAAGCGGCCTCATGACGCACAATAGGGTTATCGTCATGCAGCAGCACCTCGGCGAGGTCTTGAATATAATCTCTGCCGCCTATCTCAGCCAAAATACATGTAGCCCTGGCGCGGATAACAAAGTCATCACTCTTCAACAGAGACCTGAAATATTCGGCATCCTTCTCCCTAAACTTTTCCTCCATCTCGAAAAATATCTTCAAACGCTCCTCCGGAATCTTCACAGCCCTAAGTTCCAAAAAACATCTAAAAAATTTTCACCTAGCAAGATTTTTTACAGCGCTACGCGAGTGGTTCGTGTTGAGAGTCGAGCTGCTAGGACCTCTAAGGGCTGTGGTGGGGAAAAGGTTTATTGATATAGAGTTAAAGGAGCCGATTAAGCTGAGGGAGGTTTTCATGATGTTTGATGAAGAAGTCCGGAGGATGATCATGGATGAGGCTGGGCGTCCTCAGCCTGGGCTGCTTATACTTGTTAACGGAGTTGATGTGAGGTACCTAACTTGGCTGGATACAGTGGTTGACGAGGATGATGTCGTGACACTAATTCCTTCTATACACGGTGGCTAAGATGAGGGTGGGAAAAGTTTTTGACCTGTTTTTCGCCGCGGGCGTGGTGTGGCTGCGGGACGAAACTGCTGATGATTTTGTGGAAAAAATGCGTAGCGTTGTGGATGATGCTCAGGTATTCGACGCAGACTCTATTCTTGACTGGGATGTTTTCGACGCCGCGCTTATGAACGCTGTTTTAGCCGTGAAGGCCTCTAGGCAGAGGGCGCGCAGCCTCTCAACCGAGGTGTTGATGCGGCTTGCCGCCACCACGCAAATCAGGGAGGCAATCGCCAAGGTTGGGCTAAAGCCCGGCAGTATGCGAGCGGTTTTTCTGGTGGTGGGAAGCTCTAGGGAACAGGTCGAGGAGAAGGGTGCCAAGGTACTGTCGCTTGCGGGTGGTGGGGAGACGGATCTGCCGAAAAATCCTGACCAGACGCGGTTCGAGGAACTCTACGGAGTTTCTGAAAAAGTTTACAAATCTGTCCAAGCAAAAACAAGCATAGAAGCGCTCAAGCTGGCTATCATGCAGAAAATAGCCTCAACCCTCATCTAAGCCCAATCCTTTTCTCAATCTCTTCACGGGATAATACGCCCTCACGAAGAACAACCACTTGGCCATCCTGAATTTTCACAACGGTGGATGGCAATAGATGATGTGTTCGTCCCGCGTCCACGACAACATCCACCTTTTCGAGAACGCTTGAAGGTATCTGGTCGATCGTTGTCGCCGATGGTTCGTCTGATATGTTCGCGCTTGTGCCAACCAGGGGCCTATGGGCCTTCTGCATTATCAGGAGAGGAACAACATGTGCGGGCATTCTCACCCCAACTGTCTTCTCACCGGCGGTAACGAGCTCGGGCAGCTCAGGTTTCTTCGCCATGACGATTGTCACTGCCCCAGGCCAAAGACGTATGGCTGCCTCCAGCTCCTCTTCAGTCGGCACCGCAACCTCATGGAGCTGGTCAAAGTCGCTTACTAGAACAGGGGCGGGCTTTTTTTCCCGTCTCTTAGCATGAATAACCCTTTCGACGGCCTCGATTTTGAAGGGGTCGCAGCCGATGCCATAAACAGTATCTGTCGGGTAAACAATTACTCCACCGCGTTTAACTGCTTCGGCCGCGGAGTTTATTGCTTCAAGTAAACCATGTTTACGCGTTTTTCACCACCGCTATCTTGCTCAAATGGTTCATGTGGCAGGGTGGCCCGTCCTCGAGCCAATTGTAGTAGGGGTAGTTGCATGGACCGCTTGGGCCCACGTTTAGGCATCTGACCTTGACGCCTCGTGACATAGTCTGAAATTTTTCATCCCCGCAGTAGGGACACTTCATCCCCTCTTTCCAGAGATATACATGGCTCTCCTCAGGATTACCGCATGCGACCCACACCCCAAGCTCGTGACCCTTGGGACAACGCGGCTTATCCAGCCTCAGCAACAAATATGGAACAGACTCGCCGCAGACATCGCATTTCAAGAAATCCACCTCTATTTCGAACCATACACCGGTGTAAGCCATTCTTTGTACCGCGGCTCGAGGCCTCTAACGATGTTGTGGTAGAGTTTGCTAAGCTTGCTGGTGACGGGGCCTGCGGCTCCGTCTCCGATTCTCCTTCCGTCGACCTCCACTATCGGAGTTATCTCAGCAGCCGTCCCAGAGAAAAACAGCTCATCGGCGGTGTAGAGCTCTGTCCGAGAAATCTGCCGCTCAACAACCCGAAAACCCTGGTCCGAAGCCATCTTTATCACTGTGTCACGGGTAATTCCCTCGAGAATGGATGAGGAAATCGGTGGAGTCGCTAAAACCTCGTTCTTGACGAGGAAAAGGTTCTCACCCGCGCCTTCGCTTACGTAGCCCTGATGGTCGAGTAACAGCGCCTCGTCGTAGCCCATCATCTTGGCCTCTGTAGAGGCGAGTATGGAGTTCAGGTAGTTGGCCGCAGCCTTCGCTCTAGGCGGCATAGAGGTGTCGGGAAGCCTTCGCCACGACGAAACACATACCCGAAGACCGGTTTTATCGAAAAACTTCTCCAGCGGAAAAACTATGATAGACGCTCTTATCGGCAGTTCTCTCGCGTTAAGTGACATGATGTTTTCACCCGCGTATATTATTGGCCTGATGTAGACGTTGGACCTGTAGCCGTTTGCTCTTATGGTTTTGATAACCGCGTCCTGCAGCTGCTCAACGGTGTATGGGTTGTTGAACATCACTATCTTCGCGGATTCAACGAGTCTTTTGAGATGGTCTCGGAGACGGAAAACATAGATTTCCTCGTTTTGGCTGTAACCTCTTATGCCTTCGAAAACCGCTGTACCGTAGTGGAGAGCGTTGACGGTCACGTGGACTTTAGCCTGCTCCCAAGGAACGAGTTCACCATCCATCCATACTGCCTTCAAGCCGCCAAAAGCCCGCCAAGCCATGCTTTAACGATTTTCCATCAAATAGCCATCAAAACATGCTCGAGAAAATGCATATCGGGCAAAGCCCCTTCGAAGGATACTTTATCGTTTATTACGACTTTGGGAACGGCCATGACGTCGTATTTGTTGGCTAGATGGGGAAACTCGATGGCTTCTACCATGTCGGCTGTTATCAACTCATTCTCTATCGCCATTTGATGGGCTGTTCGGACGGCTCTTGGACAGTATGGGCATGTGGGTGTGACGAAGACCTGTATGTGCACGGGTTTGCTGATTTCCCTGACCTTGGCTCTGACGCTGGGGGAAAGCCTCGAGGCTCCCTTGCTGACATCTATGATGTCGTCCAGAAGAGCAGCGAACTCATAGCCCGCTGGCAGCCCAAAATACCTCACCTTATATTCCCTGGCACCATGCAGAAGCAGCGCCGGAATCTTATCCACACCCCATGCAGAGGCCTTATCAGCGTCACGCTCAAAATCAAAAACCTCAAGCCTAAGCTTTCCATCCCCAATCTCAACCAATTCCTCAGCCAAAGAACGAAGGTCAGCGCAGTACTGGCACTCAAACTCCTGAGTGAAAACCCGCATCGTAACAGGGTTCACAAGGTTGCCCTCCAGCCTGCTTCTGACCGCTCTCCTATCTTTTTCACTAAGTAGTGGCATGGTCTATCTGTTGCTTTGACTGATTTAAGGCTTAGCCTGCATCTCTCAAGTTGTTCATGAAGGTTTCTATTCCGTCGTTTAGGGTGTAGCCGAGTTGTTGGAAGGTGTCTCTTAGCGCTGCTAGGGTTGGCACGATGTATCTGCTGCTCGCGGTTACGCACATGTGTCCTATCCGGATTATTTTGTTGTGTAGTTGGGCGAGGCCTCCGCCTATCATTATGCGGTGTTTCTGCAACATTATCTGCCCGACTTTTCCACCGTCTTTCCACAACGATGAGGGTAATGCAACCGCTGTAACCACGGGGGATGCGTCTCTCTCCTCGGGCAGTGTCTCCAGGCCCATGGACCTGACGGCTTTTCTGAAAGCAGCTGACACAAGCCTGTGGCGTCTGTAACGGTTTTCCAGCCCCTCTTGAAGCAGGGCCTCTGCAGCGGCTTTGAAGCAGAGGACAGCGTGGGGGCTTATGGTAGTTGGATAGGGGTGACCGATTGAGGACCACTCGTCTATGTAGTGTCGCCAGACGCCGAGGTTTGTGAAAAAGGACCTTGGCTGTGTCCTTCTCCTTCTAAACGCTTCCCAAGCCCTATCGCTGACGGCCACAGGAACGGTGCCGGGGATGCTGCCGAGACATTTGTTGGCATATCCGACGCAGAAATCAATCCCCCAGCTGTCAAACTCCATCTCAACACCGCCGTAAGATGAGATGGCGTCAACAACAAAGAGAGCATCATGCTGCCTAGCCACTTTTGCATACTCTGGAATAGGGTTCAACACACCCGTCGACGTCTCGTTTTGGACTGCGAGAACCGCCTTGACGCCCTTGTTTTTGCTAAGCACGTTGTCGAGCTCGTTGGGGTCAACGACCTTGCCAAGCTCAGCCGTCACCTTTAAGGTCTCTGCGCCCGTCAAAGACGCTATGTCAGCCAGTCTTTCGCTGAAGAATCCGTTAACAACAGCGACCACTTTCTCCCCTGGCTCAACCAGGCTAATCACACCCGTCTCGAGTGCAACGGTGCCGGGTGTGGGCATCATGAAAACCTCTTGCTTGGTCTTGAATATTGCAGCCGCAAGCTTGAGGGTTTCGCTGTAGATGGGTGCCCACTCGGGGCCGTAGTGCGCCATGATGGGAGAGTTGAGTACACGTTGGACAGCTGGATGAAGCTCCGTGGGCCCGGGAATCATCAAAACGGTTCTCTCGCCGAAAAAGTTCGTGCTCATTACATTTTTCCTTCATGTGGCGGGATAAAAGTATGATTAACCGTTCAGCATCAAGTTAATCTGCTCAGCCATAAAATGGTTGCGCACCTCCACATACACCTTCGCGACCCCGGGTGTTTTGGACGCTATTCTTTTCGCAGCCTCGGCGTAGATGAGCAATTTTGGAGAATAAGGGTCCCGTGCATACAGTATTATGTGGAGAATGTTTTCCCCCATCTTCTCTATCACGACGTCGCATTCGAGAAAGATTTCTGGAGCGTTTGAGACAGGGTTCCTCAGCTTGGCGAGAGCTTTTCTCACCTCCTCGGCGAGGTCCGTCATCATCGGCATATGTTGCAGGGCTGAAATAAGGTTATAACGGGGATGTGTCGAGTTTCTCCGTGGTCGACGAGCTCCGGAAGATAATTGACGAGCTTCAGCAGGTTGAGAAGGTTGTAGACGAGATTAACGAGTTGGCTAATTCGATGAGAAGGGCTCTTCTCGACATGGCGTATGTGGAGGCGGAGAAGAGGAAGCAGGCTGTTTTGGAGGAGATGCGTGCCTGGCAGAGCCGGCTGTACGACGAAGAAGTTGGCAAAGCCGAGGAGGCTGCGAGGGAGATTCAGGCTAAGGGCGTGTACGAGGTTGAGAAAGTCAGGAGAAGAGCCGAGCAGGTTAAGCCTCAGGCCGAGGAGCTGGTGCGGAAAACTCTTCTCGGTATTCGGGGCTGAGCAGCCGTGGTGACTCTCCGCGGAGACCCCGTATACGCGGTCACCAAAGTATACGCATTAAAGTCTATGTTGCTGCCAGCGGCTGGTCTCGAGGACCTCGCATATTCAAAAAACCTGTCAGACTTCGTCGACAGGCTTCGAGCAACCACATACGGCCCATTCCTCGCCCAACTACAGAAACCATACACAGCCGTCGAGGTCGAAAAAGCTCTCACACGTGGACTCGTGAACATACATCATAAACTGGTTCAGACAGCCAACAGGCCTAACCTGTTAAAGGCGCTGTTTACCCGATACGTTTACTTCAACATCAAGACCATTCTCAAGTCACGGGCACTGGGCTTGTCCCAGGATGAGATTTTGAAGCGGATAGACCTTTATCCAGAGGAGCTTACAGGTGTCCGTGACACTGCTCTGAGAGCTTTGACTGCTAAGGACTTGGGAGAGTTTCTTAAAGAGTTTCTCGCCACACCTTATCACGGTATCGTGCAGAAGGCGGTCGAGGTTTGGAATAATCGGAGAGATTTCTCCGCAGTCGACGCTGTGATCGACAGGGACTACATCGAGCAACTGTACAAAGCGTATAGGAGAAGTCCAAGAGATGAGAGGAAGCTTCTCCAGTCTGCCATGGTTCTGGAAATAGACATGAGAGCTTTGGCTATTGCGATTAGAGGTCGGCTGTGGGGTCTGGTGCCCAGTGTCTTGAAAGAGTTCCTGCCCGAGGAGACTGTTGAAGTGCCGAGACAGTTGTTAGACGCTTTGGTCGAGTCCGATGACGTGAAAAGGGTGTTGTCTCAACTGCCTGAGAAACCGGTGTTCAGCAGAATACAGGCAGAGCAGGATGTTGCGCAGGTTGTTTCAGCCATCGAGGAGACGGTGAAAAGCTACCGCGTGAAATGGGCTTCACAAAGCTTCTACAAAACACCCTTCAAACAGCTGAACCTCATAGCCTTCATCTATCTAAAAGAGGCTGAGGTACGAAACCTCTCAACAATCGCGAAATACATCGAGGAAGGTGTCTCAGACGTCTCGGTCATCAAAAGCTCGCTGCTGTTTGTTTAGCCTGTTAACTTTTTTGGCGGTTATTTTCCAGACACCCGGCTGGACAACCTCAGTGCTTATGTATTCTTGTTTGTTGTTGCGTATAGAGCGTGGCAGTGTCTCGGTGGAGGGCGGGTTATCGGTAAGAATTTCGAGAAGGGATTCTTTTTCGACGGCTTTAAGAGCCTGGGCCAGGAAGAGCTGCGGATAAGGGCATGAGTAGCCGCGGACATCGAGCACATATCTTCTCTCGTCGACCTTTTTCAGCATTTGTTCGATGTTCTGTGTCATGCTTTCTTTTGAGACTTGGTTGTTTAAATAGATTCCGCTGTTATTAGTTTTGTATTAGTCTTAACTAATAATAGGTTTATATTAGGGAAACATTCAACAACAACGAAAGAGTGAGGTGAAGAAGGTGTCACGAAAAACCTACGTGTCTGCTTTTCTGATTGGGCTTGTATCCGTTGCAATAGCTATTGCGGTGTACTCGGTGACTGGGCGCGGCAGTCTCTGGGGGATAACGGGAGGTGAATCCAAGATCGGCGGCCACTTATACAAGTTTCTCGGCTTACCTGTCGAGTTGCTGACCTACTATCAGCAGTTCAAGCTCGTGCCCGTTTTCTCAGACGCGGCTCAAACAATCGTGGTAGCAATATTGCTGGGCGGGGCGCTGCCGGCTCTACTGTCTGGACAGTTTCTGCTCCGACATCTACCCAACAGATGGATGCTTCTACAGGCTGTTTCTGGCGGGTTTATGCTTGGCTATGGCTCGAGGCTTGCGCTGGGGTGCAACATCGGCAACTTCCTCTCGGCGTGGACGGCGGCAGGCATCAACGCCGTAACATTCACCGCTGCGCTGCTCGTAGGAGTTTATGCTGGCCTCAAGATTACTGAGAGGGTTTTCATGTTCCGTGCAAGGGCTCATAAATTCTCCTACCTACCTCCCACGCGGTTGCAGAGAGTTGTGGGCGCGGTGTTGGCTTTGCTGGGCGTTGCGTTGATACCTTTTCTGCCGCCTCTGGTTGCTGTGTTCTGGGCCGCGGGGATAGCGTTGGGGGCGCTGGGGACATTTTCCGGAATTTGCTTCGGCTCATGCTACCGAGACCTCGTCAAACAAGAGATTGCGAGCTGGGTCAACGTCAAAGCGATTGGGATAATTCTTCTAACCTTCTCAACAGGAATATACGTTATCCAGCTTCTCGGAATACCTGTCAGCTTCGGCGGCGTGGTTCCCAACATTAGCCAGATACAGATAGCTCTGGGCGGCCTTATTTTCGGGGTGGGAATCGCCTTAGCGGGTTCATGCATCTACAGCACAGAGTGGAGAGCTGGAAGCGGCAGCATCTACAGCATGACGGTGTTGCTCTCGACAATTTTCCTCGGCATGCCCACTCTCGCCCTCCATTATGACTTCTGGCGGGCAATCATACCGCCCATACTGCCATCCTTCAGCCTCTACACCCTCAGCCCGACCTTAGCCTACCTTCTACCGTTGAGCTTCAGCCTCGGCCTCATAACACTTGGAATAAGCCGCGACACAGGCCTCAGACAAACACTGACAAACCTGAAAATAATCCTTCCAACATCCCATAAACACTAAAAACCATCTTTTTTCTCAACTTTTTATGAGGGCTCTTGGAATAGATCCGGGCACGGGCAATTTCGACATCCTCTGCATCGAAGACGATGTGGACCACGTTGTTCTTGACGAAACCATTTCGTCGTCGACGGTGGCTGAGAGGCCCGCGGAGGTTGTAGAACTGGTTCTCTCCGCTTTGCCTGATGTAGTTGTCGGGCCGTCGGGCTATGGCCTCAGCTTCAAGAAACTGAGCGAAATCGATGAGAGGGATCTTGCGTTGACAACTTTGGAGAGGAGGAGCGACTATGGAGCACCTGTGCTGTCGGGTGTGAGGTCGATGCTCCGCATGCTGCGTGAAAAAAATGTGAACGGGTATACTCTGCCGGGGGTTGTCCAACTAAAATCAGTCCCCATGCACAGAAAATACAACAAAATCGACATGGGCACAGCGGACAAAACATGCGTGACAGCTTACGCGGTGTGGGACCAGTCACGGGTCCACGGAGCGCGGTATGATGAAACATGTCTGATCTGTGTGGAGATGGGTCTGGGCTACAACGCGGCCATGGCGGTTGAGAACGGGAAAATTGTGGACGGAGTAGGGGGGACCATTTTTCCCGGTCCTGGCTATCTCTCCATCGGGCTGATGGACGGCGAGCTTGCCTATCTCTTAGACGGTTTCAGCAAAAAGACGCTTTTCGAGGGGGGTCTTTCATGGATTGCAACGGGGTCAAAGGTCGAGGTCGAAAAATTCGCCGCAGGTCTGACCACCGATTACGCCGATGCTTTCCGCTGTTTTGTCGAGGGCGTCGGTAAGGCGGTTGCTATGCTGGCGGCGGTCATGGATAAGAGGCCACGGGAGGTTATTTTGACCGGCCGTCTTTCAAGGGTTGAATCCATACGAGAGGCCGTGGCCTCTTGGCTTCAGAGGAAGCTGGGGTTCAAGGCGAGAAGGCCCTTGAATGTTTTCGCGAAGCGTGCCAAGGATGTGGCCATGGGAGCGGCTCTGATAGCCAACGGCCTTGGAGGGGGAAAATACTCCGAGCTTGTCGAGAATCTTGAAATAAGGAGGGCGCGAGGCAGTGTTCTTGACTATGTTCGGCTGAGTGGGTTTGAGGTTGAGAAAATAATTGGTGAGCTAAGGTCTGACTGAGACACGTGCACCGTGGTTCACCGCGGTTGTTGCATAAACATTCCAGTTGTCGCCGAGATGCTTCCTAACCTCGAAAACCGCATTCTCGGCCTCTAAACGGTCTCCAAACAAGCCGTAGACCGCGGGCCCCCACGAGCTCTGCCCAACACCCTTCGCACCAGCCATCCGCAAAAGTTGAACAGCCTCAGCCATCCTGAAAACACCACCCTGCACAGATGCAAAATACTGTCCAACAAGCCGCTGAAGAATCGATAAACATTCCCCAAACCCTGTCAGGTCTCTCTCAAGTAATGTGGGTAAGAGGCAGCCGAGTATGAGGTGGCTTATCTCCATGCATGTCAGAGGCTCTTGAGGTGGTAGCGTAGCGAAGAGCCGCCTCTCTTGCTGCTCATCAAGGCCCATGACATCACCGGGATATGCAACAACAAACCACCAGTCCTCGGGAAACTCTAGCCTGATGAAAGAGCCGAGACCTGTGCGGTTAGCTTGTCTGGGAAGCTGGACAACGAGGCCGCCGTTTGCAAATAGATGAGTTCCAACAGAGGATACTTCACCGATTCCCAGAACCTCAGCGATACGGTGAACCTGGAACTCTACATCCATGGCCTTGCAAATTGCTGTCGCCAGCGCAAGCCGAAGCTGTGTCCGCGACCCAAACCCCCTATGTACAGGAATTCCAGACTGCACTTTTATCCCACCCTTGAATTTTTTGCCAAGGCTCCTACACAATAAGGTGACAACGTTTTCCGCCTCCTCCGAATCGATGCCTTCGACTTGTTCGCTGCTCTCGGTGTTTACCGTGACACGTAGGCTTGGCTGCTTGATAGATACTCCGACGCCTCCCCATCTCCTCCCAAAGTGCTGCCCGAGCTCGAACAACCCCATATGAAGCCTTGCGTAGGCCTCGACCTCAACAATCAACCCAGCACACCCAGTTTCTTCAGCTCATTTACAACCTCATCACATATTTGGAGATAAACAGGGTTGGATGTGACACGTCTGACAAGAGCACTATAATCCAGAATCTTCTCAGCCAGCGAAACAGCTCTACTATGCTCAGAACTGTGGGCGAAGACCTTGACCCGGGTATAGTGTATAAGCATCTCAACTATGGCGTGGCTTGCTCTTGAATATGGTCTTGTGACTGGCTGGGCGGATGTTATGGTGATGGGGGTGAGTGTGACGGTGGCTCTGTCAGGTGTGTCGGCAGAGATGTTTTCAACCACCGCTTCTATCCACGCCTCTGCTCCGTCGAGGAGTGGTGCTGTCACCTTTTCCCCTCGTCTATGTGGCAGCGGTTTATTGAAGACAGCGGCGTAGAAGTGATAGGGTTCGTTGGTGACGTTGACGGCCGCGGCTCTATGGGATAGTAGGTTTCTGTAGGTCTCTGTGTTGGTGTAGGGCTTGACGATAAGATGCTCATCGTCTATGAGGCCGCATCCCATGGCCGCGAAATGTGGCTCGCCGTTCTCTAAATAGGTCGAGACAATCACCTCATACCAGCTGTCAGTCCTAAACCCCAGTTCCGAGACCTTTTTCAAACTCCCGCAGCGGCCTTGATATTTTCGAGATGATGTTTCAGAGAGTTGACGAACCTTGCCATCGTCCCACCGTCAACAGCCCTATGGTCCATCGTAACGGCGATTTCCATCACCTGCCCAACCACCACTTTGTCGTTTTTCACCACAGGCCTTTTCTCCACACGCCCGACCCCCACGATAGCTATCTCTGGGTAATTGATTATCGGAGTTCCGGACAATGAGCCGAGGGACCCGTAGCTTGAGATGCTTATGGTTCCGCCTCTCACGTCATCGAGGGAGAGTTTTCCGTTTCGGGCCTTCTCAGCCAGCTCCTCGATATTGCGGGCAAGAGTCCATACATCTTTTGACTCGACGTTTTTGACGATTGGCACTAGAAGCCCGTCCGGTGTGTCGACGGCTATACCGATGTTCACAGATTTCGATAGCACTATCTCGTTTCTCTCCTCGTCAATCCAGCCATTCATCGCAGGCACATCCCTCACGGCTGCAACAACAGCTTTCATAATCAGCGGCAGGTATGTCATCTTCACACCCTTCTCATCCTGCATAGACCGGAGCTCGTCCCTTAGTTTCACGAGCTCCTCGGCGTCGACGTTTTCAAAAACCGTGACTAGAGCAGCCCGTGACTTGGCCTGCACAAGCCGGTCGGCGATGATGCGGCGAAGGCCTTTGATGGGTATCCGAGTCTCCTCAGCCGACGCTGCTCTTCTAACATCCTCTTCAGTGATTCTACCTCCTGGCCCTGTTCCCACAACCGTTGAAAGGTCTACGCCGAGCTCTTTTGCGAGCTTCTTGACGGCGGGAGTGGCCTGAACCTTTGCAGCCTTTTCAACGGGCGGAGGAGGTGAGGCAGCCTGAGTAGCTGCGCCCTTTTCCTCAACAGGTGTTTCTACCAGCTCTTCTGTCTCTATTTCGATGAATGGGTCGCCGACTTTGAGCACTTGCCCCTCTTTGGCGAGAAGCTTGGTTACCCGGCCCTTGACTGGAGATGGAATTTCAACCGTCACTTTCACTGTCATAACCTCGACCAGCGGCTGATACTTCTCCACAAAGTCGCCTTCTTTCACCAGAAACTTCAGAACCTCACCCTCGGCTATTCCTTCTCCGACATCAGGCAGCTTGATGACAACCATTTCAAATCATCCCTGACTAACAGTTGAAACCGTGTTTTTTCCTTTTCGCATGGCGAGCAAGGTGAGCGAACCGGCCAAGGCCAGTGCGGCTGGATAGCCGAGAGCAACGGCGTATCCAAACCGTTCCGCTATTAGGCCGGCTAATATTGGTGCGGTTGTGGGACCTGCGAGGCCTGCTATGAAGAACATGGTGCCAAGGTACTGTGATGCCTGTGGGCCGTGTGTTTTGACGAGGTGGCTGTAGACTAGGGGGAAATACATGGCTGTAACGAAAGCTTGAAGGGTCATGGCCACTGGGTAGACGGGGTTGTATGGGGCGAGAATCATGTAAATGTTCGAGAAGAGGTTGGCAACCGTCACGATGAGGGCAACCCTGTAAAATCCATATCTGTCATGCAGGTATCCGCCCAAAGGCTGTCCAAACACACCAAGAAACCTGCTCACACCCACAACCGTCGCCACGAAAGTTTTCTCAAGCCCAAAAGTGTCGACAAGATGCAGTGGCACTATCGCGACGACGCCGAGATTTCCCACCAGATTGGCTATTGTGACAAGCGTTAGGGCGAGGAAGCCTGCTCCCAGTATTTTTCCACCGCTCTCCTGCACTTTAGCGGGCATCTGCCTATCCATGCGGAAGAAAAGAAGCAAACCAAGGCCTGCGAACAGTGGAATTAGAGACCACAAGGCGAACATGTAGGATACACCAGCGGCTGAGACGAGAAACGCCAGTATGATGGGCCCGAGAGTTTGGCCCGCGGGGGCGGCAGACTCGTGCACACCTATGATGAAGCCTTGTCGACCACCTTTGAAGAGAGTCCCCAGCCACGGTATAGCCGAGGGGAGATGAAGAGAGAGAAATATGCCTGTCATAAAAACGGCCACGTAGAGGAAAAACCTGTTATCGAGTAAAGCAGCGGCAAGCATGAACGCCGCCGAGCCAAGGGCAGCAGCCGCAGCCGCGTTTCTGTACCCTGTTTTGGCGGGGATTCTTCCCGCCAACACCGCAAAGCTGTAGAAGCCGAGGTTGAGTATTCCTGGCACCGCAGCGGTCTCGGGAGTGGACAAACTGTATCGCTGGCGTAGAAAAGGCGTTATCGCAGAGATGCCCACACGTGTTCCGTGGCTCCAAAACCATGAAAACCAAGTAAACAAAAGAGCGGCAAACTTTTTCCTCATAGGTGTTCAGCTCAGCAGTTTGACAAACTCTTCGAGACTGGTTACAGGCATTCTGCAGCTATAGTTTTCGCAGACATAGGCGGTCACAGGCCCCTTGGCTGGTTTGTCGGCCACGAGACGTGTGTATTTCTGCAGCGTGTCCCTGTTGCCGTTATGTACCACGACTACGCTTCTAAACGGCTTGAACTCCCTATATAGATGAGCCAGATATGGCCGTGCCTCCTGCGGCGACTCTGTGACCAGCACAACCTCCATCCTACTTGTATGGAAACCCGCCAACACCGTGATAAGCCCGGTATGTTCAGCCGGCGCTGCCTCCAGCCGAGAAGCGAAGCACTTGAGCGTCTCCTCAACATATTGGAGATACTTAGTTTCTCCGGTGAGTTCGGAGAGTTTTAGAAGCGCAGCTGCGGCCAGGGTGTTTCCCGATGGCGTGGCACCATCATAGGCATCTTTTATCCGCGTAACTCCGGCCACATCCTCCACAGTATAGTAGAACCCTCCGTCAACATTGTCCCAGAAAAGCTCAACCATCCTGTTAGCGACATCGACAGCCACCGCGAGGTATCTGGGCTCAAAGCTCACCTCAAAAACGTCAAGCAAGGCGTTGACCACGGCTGCGTAGTCGTCGAGAAAACCGTTGATGGATGCTCCGTTTTTGTATATGCGGTGGAGGGTGTTGTTAAGCCACATGTTGGAGATGATGAAGTCGATGGTTTTCAAAGCGGCGTCAAGGTAACGCTTCTCGCCAGTGGCACGGTATCCCGTGCAAAGTGCCGAGACAGCAAAGCCGTTCCATGCGGCGATTATCTTGTCGTCTACGCCTGGTGCTGGCCTTTTCCTCCTCGCATCCAGTAGCTTGTTCTTCGCCTCTTCAAGCATTTGTTTGAGCGTAGGCTCGTCTACACCCAGCTCGGCAGCAAGCTCCGCGGTTCTTTTCCGCATCGTTAAGATGTTTTTTCCATGCTCGAAGTTGCCTGTGTCGGTCACAGCGTAGGTTTTCGCGGCAATCTTCGCCAACTCGGGGCCGAGAATTTGCCCCAATTCACCGAGTCTCCAGACATAGTATGCGCCTTCTCCCTCGGGGCTGTCTGCGTCTACCGCAGAGTAGAAGCCGCCTCCGGGATTCATCATCTCACTCACCAGCCAGTCGAGGGTCGATGCTCCAATTTCCCGGTAGAAACTATCTCCCGTGATAAGGTAGTGATTCATGTAGACGCGGGCTAGCAGGGCGTTGTCGTAGAGCATCTTCTCAAAATGTGGCACAAGCCAAACACGGTCAGTCGAATATCTGAAGAAGCCGCCTCCAAGATGGTCGCGTAAACCGCCGCGAGCCATGTTCTCGAGAGTTGTTGAAACCATGCGGACAGCGGCTGACTCCTTCTCCAACACGCTGTAGACTTGTAGAAAGTCGAGGTATACTGGCATGGGGAACTTGGGTGCTCCGCCGAAGCCTCCGTAAAGGCTGTCGAAGGATGTGGCGAGGATGTCGAAGGCTGTGACGACGAGGTTGTGTGAAGGTGTGGTGACAGATTTTTCAGTGGTGTAGAATGATTTGAGTAAGCTGACGTTTTGCTCAGCCGCTTCCATAACCTGCTTAGGGTCTTTTCTCCAAAGCTCCGCAACTCCACGCAGTATTTCGTCGAGGCCCCGTAAACCTCCTCTCCTTCTCGGGGGGAAATATGTGCCGCCGAAAAATGGTTTCAGGTCAGGTGTGAGGAAAACAGTGAGAGGCCATCCACCATGTCCAGTCATCATGATGACAGCCTTCATATAGACCTCGTCTATGTCTGGTCTCTCCTCACGGTCCACCTTTACAGGCACAAAAAAAGTGTTGAGAAGCTCCGCTATTTTCTCGTCCTCGAAAGACTCCTTCTCCATGACGTGGCACCAGTGACATGATGAGTATCCTATGCTGAGGAAAATGGGTTTGTTCTCCCCCCTCGCCTTCTTAATGGCTTCTTCACCCCATGGATACCAGTCTACAGGATTGTAGGCATGCTGAAGAAGATAGGGGCTCCGCTCGTTGATTAACCGGTTGGGCTTATGCATGCCATCAGGCATGTTTATCCAGCTAAAGAGCATATTCATATAACTTGGCTTCTCGTCGGTGATGGGGCTGAGCTGTGCATGGATGTTGAGAGAAGGCTTGAGCTTATCATGAGGCAGCCGACGGAGGAGGTTTTAACACCCGAGGAGCTACGGGCTCTTCTCGAGACCGAGGCATCTCCAATAGCCTATGATGGTTTTGAGCCAAGTGGGCTGGCCCATATCCCCTTCGCTCTTCTACGTGCCATAAAGCTCCGGGACATGCTGGAAGCAGGTTGCCGCTTCAAGCTTTTGCTGGCGGATTGGCACGCGGCAATTAACAGGAAAATGGGTGGCGACCTCGAGAAAATCAGGAAAGTAGGTGAATATTTTGTAGAAGTATGGAAAGCCTCAGGCATAGACACCAGCCGCGTAGAAATCGTCTGGGCGAGCGACCTGGCCGCCGACAGAGACTACTGGCGTCTGGTTATCGAGGTGTTGCAGAACACGACTTTGCGCCGTGTTCTCAGATGCTTGCCCATCATGGGCAGGAAAGAGGGTGAGCTGCAGGAGGCTGCCCAGCTCCTCTATCCCGGTATGCAGGTCGCGGACATATTCAAGCTCGAGGCCAAAATATGTCAGCTCGGACTCGACCAGCGGCGAGCCAACATACTCGCTAGAGAAATCGGGCCAAAACTCGGATTCTGGAAACCCGTGGCCGTTCACCATCACATGCTCATGGGGTTAGAGGGCCCAACGGGTCCGAAAGGTCTCGAGGAAGAGGAGAACCTCGACATCCAGATAAGCTCTAAGATGAGCAAAAGCATCCCCGAGTCAAGCATCTTTGTCCACGACGACGCCGAAACCATCAAGAGAAAAATAAACAACGCATACTGCCCACCACGACAGGCAACAGGCAACCCGGTCCTCGAATACTGCAGATACATAATCTTCCCACTCAAGCAAACAATCGTGGTTGAGCGACCTGCGAAATACGGCGGCGAAATCACCTACACCAACTATCCATCCCTCGAGAAAGACTATTTAGAAGGAAAGCTTCATCCACTCGACCTCAAAAACACCGTCGCACGCTACCTCGACGAACTCCTATCACCGATAAGAAAATGGTTCGAGACCAATCATCGTGCAAAAGAGCTGTATGAATTTGTTAAGTCGCAGGAAATCACAAGATGAGCAAAAAAAGGTTTTCAAGCATCTATGTTCGTCAATTGCTTACCATCATCTTTGGCCGAGAGACAAAAGAATATAATATGCATCGTGAGTAATTGAAGCCATGACTGTTGTGGAGCAGAAGAAAGCTTCAGAGGGTTTGAAGATAAATCGTTTCTACACCGATGGACGCGATGTCTTCTCCTACTTCAAGTGGGAGAGGAGGACTTCTCAGATAAGGGATTTGGCTGGCAACGTCATTTTCGAGATGAAGGATGTCGAGGTCCCCAGCTTCTGGTCGCAGGTGGCGACCGACATTCTTGCCCAGAAATATTTTCGGAAGACAGGTGTTCCCCAGTACGACGAAAACGGTCACCCCATTCTTGACAAAGACGGCAAACCCGTGCTGGGGCCGGAGAGGTCGCTAAAACAAGTTGTTAGGAGACTGGCCGGTTGCTGGAGATACTGGGGAGAACGGTTCAACTATTTCGCTTCACAAGAAGATGCACAGGCATTCCAAGACGAAATAGAGTATATGCTGATAAGCCAGATATGTGCGCCTAACTCTCCGCAGTGGTTCAACACAGGGCTTCACTGGGCCTACGGCATAACTGGCCCACCGCAGGGCCATTACTACTATGATGAGGAGCTTAAACAGGTTGTTCCTTCGAAGGATGCCTATTCGCGGCCACAGGCTCATGCATGTTTCATACTGTCCATCAAAGATGATTTGGTTAACCCCGGAGGTATAATGGATACATGGGTTAAGCAGGCTCGTATCTACAAGTATGGAAGCGGCGAGGGCTGCAACTACTCTACTTTGAGGGCCAAGGGTGAGCCTCTTTCGGGAGGAGGCGTCTCAAGCGGTGTCATGTCGTTCCTCAAGGTGGGAGACGCTGTGGCCGGCTCCATCAAGTCAGGTGGGACAACGCGGAGAGCGGCCAAGATGGTTGTGCTGAACATCGACCACCCCGAGATAGAGGATTTCATCGACTGGAAGATGAAGGAGGAGCAGAAGGTCGCCGCGTTGGTCGCAGCAGGCTATTCACCAGATTTCGAAGGCGAAGCATACCAAACCGTATCAGGCCAGAACTCCAACAACTCTGTCAGAGTGACCAACGAGTTTATGCGCGCTGTTCTCGAGGACAGGGACTGGGCGCTCACAAGGAGAACAGACGGTAAACCCGTGAAGTTTGTCAAAGCCCGTTATCTCTGGGAGAAAATTGCGAAAGCTGCTTGGGCTTGCGCAGACCCGGGTCTACAGTTCGACACCACGATAAACGAGTGGAACACGTGCCCCGAGACAGGTAGAATAAACGCCACCAACCCCTGCTCGGAGTTCAACTTCCTCGACAACACCGCCTGCAACCTAGCATCCCTTAACCTCGTAAAATTCTACGACGAGGAAAAAGGAGTGTTCGATGTGGAAGCCTTTAGACACGCTGTGCGGCTGTGGACGATAGTGCTTGAGATAACGGTTGGTATGGCCCAGTATCCTAGCCCAGAGATTGCGGAGATGAGCTACAAGACTAGGAGTCTTGGCCTCGGATACGCAAACCTTGGAGGATTGTTGATGAGGATGGGGCTGCCATATGATAGTGACGAGGGCCGCGCGGTCGCCGCCGTCATAACGGCTTTGATGACCGGCGAAGTTTATGCAACATCAGCGGAGATAGCGAGTATTGCGGGCCCGTTTGAAGAGTTTGAGAAAAACCGTGTTCATGTTCTGAGGGTTTTGAACAACCACCGTAGAGCCATATACCAAGCTAAGCCCCATGAATATGAGGGACTCGAGATTAAGCCGCATCTACCACCGCTTGAGCTGGCTCCAAAGTATCTTCTCGATGAGGCGAGGGCCAGCTGGGACCGTGCTGTCGCGATGGCGGAGAAATACGGCGTCAGAAACGCTCAGGCAACCCTGATAGCGCCGACGGGGACAATTGGGCTTTTGATGGACTGCGACACTCTCGGCGTAGAGCCAGACTTCTCACTCGTTAAGCTGAAGAAGCTGGTGGGCGGAGGCTATTTCAAGCTTGTCAACAGGTCGCTTGAACCGGCTCTGAGAAAACTGGGGTACAGCGAGAAACAAATTAGAGACGTCATCGAATACGTAATCGGTACAAACACTTTACACGGCAATCAGCCCGTCAACTACAACGCGCTGAAAAAGCGGGGACTCACAGACACAGAGTTGCAGAAGATAGAGCAGCTACTCGTGTCGGCTACTCGTTTAAGCGATGTCATCAACCCGCATACACTCGGTGTCGAAGCCATGAAGAGACTCGGCATCCCCGAGAATGTCTACAAAGCACCGGACTTCTCACTGCTCAAGTATCTGGGCTTCAGCGACGAGGAGATCAGAGTTTCGGAAGATGTTATCTGCGGCTCCTTGACGGTGGAGGGTGCGCCGCATATCAAGCCTGAGCACATTCCGGTGTTTGACTGCGCTGTTCCAGCTGGACGGAAGGGTAAACGCTTTGTCCACTACAGGGCCCATATCTTGATGATGGCCGCTATCCAGCCGTTTCTGAGCGGTGCGATAAGCAAGACAGTGAACATGCCCAATGAGGCGACGGTGGAGGATGTGGCACAGGTTTACATGGATGCGTGGAGGCTCGGCCTAAAATGCATAGCAATCTACAGGGATGGTAGTAAGCTGTCCCAGCCCTTGACGACAGCTAAGAAAACCGAGGAGCAGGCGCCTCGGCCGGTTCGCCGCCGCCTACCCGCTGAGAGAAAAGCCATCACACACAAGTTCAGGGTCGGAGAGCAAGAAGGATACATAACAGTGGGCCTCTACGAGGACGGTGCACCGGGTGAAATATTCATCAAGATGGCGAAAGAGGGCAGCACTCTAGCAGGTTTGATGGACTCCTTCTCAATCGTGACCTCGATAGCTTTACAGTACGGTGTTCCTCTACGTGTTTTGGTTGAGAAGTTTATACATACGAGGTTTGAGCCCATGGGCTACACCGACAACCCTCAGATACGTTTCGCGAAATCGGTTGTGGATTATGTTTTCAGATGGCTTGCGCTGAAGTTTCTGCCGGCGAGCGAGATAGCTGAGCTGGGCATATCAGAGGGACCTGTTGAGACGCAAGTTGTTGCAGGAGAAGAGATGCTGAAGAGGGTTTCCGCGACACCTGCGCCCGACGCTCCTGCGTGTAGAGAATGCGGAAGCATAATGGCTAGAAGCGGTAGCTGCTACGTCTGCACCAACTGCGGAGCCACGACAGGCTGCTCCTGATTATCTTAAAAAGCCACTGTAGAGCCGAATAACCGAGTCTCGATGATAGACTTCACACCCTCCCTGAACGCCCTGATAATTTTCACACTTGTCTCACCTGTCTTCTCACTGATTGGCAGAGGCTTGAACAAGCCAAGAGTTGTCGAGGTTTACACCGCTTTAGCTTTGGCGGCTACGACAATTATTGCCCTTGCCCAAGCGTCAGAAATTTTCGCGGGAAAGATTTACACAGTCTCCTACGGGTTCCCAGGCTCGCAGATATACGTGGATGGCCTCTCGATTTTTCTTGCACTGATTTTCTTGGTTGTTGGTCTGCTTTCGACGGTGTTTGCCTTCGGCTACATCGAGGAGCGTAAACCCGAGTTCTACCCTCTTCTGATGATTCTGGTGACCGGGTTGGTGGGAGTGGTTTACTCAGGCGACCTCTTCACCTTCTTCATTTTCTGGGAGCTGATGTCAATCTCCTCATATCTCCTCGTCGCATTCAGATACAGGACATGGGAGGCTGTGGAAGCCTCGCTTAAGTACCTCATAATGAGCGCCGCGGGAGCGGCCGCGATACTTTTCGGGATGTCGCTGATGTATGGCCTCGCAGGTACCCTTGAGCTGAGCAGGCTGGGAGAGGCTCTCGCATCACAAGCTGTTGCGGCCGAGCCATGGGCTTATCTCGCAATCGCTCTACTTATAACAGGGTTCGGGGTCAACGCGGCGATGGCGCCGTTTCATTCTTGGCTGCCTGATGCGCACCCCGCGGCACCGAGCCCAATCAGCGCCATGCTTTCCGGCGTGGTGATCAAGGCGGGTGTTTACGCGATGATCAGGGTGTTGATGGGGGTGTTTCCGCCGAGTCTCTTCGGTTGGCAGCTGGGGTTGGCTATTTTCGCCATCTTGACCATGTCGCTGGGAAACCTGTTGGCGCTTTTGCAGGAAGATATCAAGAGGCTGCTGGCCTTCAGCTCAATAGCACACATCGGCTACATCGTCTTCGGGATAAGCATAGCGACAGTGACAGGGTTAACTGGCGGAATATTTCACGTGCTAAACCACGCTCTCATGAAGGCCCTGCTCTTCCTCAGTGCTGGCGCATTCATACACGCTGCTCAGACACGGCGCTTAGACGACCTCGCGGGCATAGGTAAGAAACTCCCCCTAGCCGCAACCTGCTTTGGCATAGGTGCCTTCTCCCTCGCCGGCATACCCGGTCTAAACGTCTTCTGGAGTGAGTTCACCATCGTCACGGCAGCCCTACAAGCAGGAGGCATCTACTCAATCCTTGCCGCGATAATGGTAATCAACATCTTGGTCAGCGTAGCATACTACATGAGGCTCGTCCAAACAATTTTTCTCAAAGAACCTTCTACTACACTCCAACTCAAGAGGCCGGTGACGCTGGGTATGCGGTTCTCACTACTGGTTCTCGCAGCGTCAGCCATAGTGATAGGCGTCTATCCGACACCCTTCCTCGACGCAGCCCTAACAATCTCCACCATCTTAATGGCTTAGACTTAAGAACAGCTTAAACCATAGCATAGCGGTGACCAAAGCAAAACCTCTCCAAAAAAAGGATGACACGAGGGACAAGGTTCTCAAAAGCATTACAAAGTTTGCTGAAACAATCATCAAGAGCATTGAGCGTGGAGAATTTCCAGAAGTAGCCATCCCGGCTAGAACAACATCCAACATCGAGTACAACCCACAGCTCAGACAATATGTGCTAGGAGAACGGAAGATTATCAGAACAGCCCGAAACATCAAACACCTCCGGCCGCTTGCCCAGCTCAGCTGGATGGCCATGTTCGCTTCACAGCTCATACGCTCAAGAAAAACAAGCACCCTGAGAGACGCGTTCTACAACGCTCTCGGCTACGATGTGGACTTTGAGGACCAGCAGGAAAGCGACGAAGCGGTAACGGAGCTCGAAACCATCATAGGCACGGTGCGCGAGGATTTCAACATCTATCCCGAGGAGCGTTCAAGCGTCTTCGGCCCCCTAACTATAGAATATGATGTGCCAGGCTATGAGGGAAGGAGACTGGACCTCACAACTATTCCGGACGGAGCTATGATAGGGCCTGCCATGACCACAGCCAAGTTCGTCAAATCATCCGCCAAACAGGTCTTCGTGGTCGAGAAAGGCGCGATATATCAGAGGTTTCTCGAGGAAAACGTGCCATCCAAGTATAAGGCGATAGTCGTGCATACTGCGGGTCAAGCTCCACGAGCCACGCGCAAATTCATACGAAGGCTCAACACGGAGCTGGGGTTGCCGGTTTACATTTTCACCGACGCCGACCCATGGGGTATGCATATTGCGAGCGTCATAGTCTTTGGCTCGGCCCTCTCCGCACATGTCAGAGAACTAAATGTTCCAGACGCTGTATGGGCGGGCCTCTGGGCCAGCGACATAACTAAGTATAAACTCCCCGCCATGAAGTTCAACGACGAAGACATCCGCCGAGTGGCGGAGCTGGAGAAGGACCCCCGCTATGTCTCAGACCCTTGGAAACGAGAAATAAGCAACTTCAAAAAACTGCAGAAAAAAGCGGAGCTCGAGGCACTCAGCCGCTACGGCCTCGAATACATCGTATCCGACTATCTGCCCGAGAAGCTCGCTGAGCTGACAAAGTCATGAAGCTCGTAGAGGGCCATGGTGCGCTGTTTCTCGAAAAACCAATCAAAACACTTGCAGTCGCGGACCTTCATCTCGGCTTTGAGGAGGAGCTTCGCAGCAAAGGCGTCCGCGTCCCCCTCCAGAGCATCAAAATCGTCGATGAATTGATGGCCGTCATCGAGTCGACGGGGGCAAAAAGACTGGTTGTGGTCGGCGACCTTAAACACAACATCCAAGGCCCTTCAAGTCTTGAATACGAGGTTCTTCCGAGGTTTGTTAAGCCGGTTAAGAGTCTGGTCGATGAGTTGATCATCCTTCCCGGCAACCATGATGGAAAGATTGAGAAAGTTTTGGCGGGCCATGCCACGTTATGTAGAGCGGACGGGTTTGTTGTAGAGGAAGAATCTATCGGGTTTACTCATGGACATGTAAAGCCCTCAATACATGTGGCCTCCATGGACGTTATTGTGACAGGACATCTACATCCAGTTCTAAGGATTGGGCGGGGCGGCTCATCGGTAAGAATGGGCGTCTGGCTGAGACTCCGCGGTAACAGGAGAAAACTCTTCACGAAGCTTTTTAAAACAGATGCGCCACAGGCTGGTGACGAGGTATCGCTCATCATCATGCCGAGCTTCAACAAAATCATGCAGGGAAGGTCCGTCACCGAGCTGAGCCAAAGCAGCCTAACAAGAGGCCCGCTACTGAGGTCAGGGGCTTTCGACCTCGAAGAGGCAGAGGTCATAGGTCTTGACGGCGCCTTTCTAGGCACGTTGGCAGACCTGCGGAGGCTGGTTAGTTGAACACAGACCTGTCTAGGATGGAGAAAGAGAACCCGGAGCTTTTCCAAGAGGCTTACGAAGCCGTGAAGGCTAAGCGTGTAAAGAAGTATGTTTTCAAGCCCGGTGACAGGGTGAGGTGGGTGGTTGTCGGAAAAACACGAGATTATCTTGTGTTACCCGAGGCTGGCTACTGTAGCTGTGAAGATTTCTTCTTCAGAGTGATGAGTCACGAGAAGCCCTTATGTTATCATCTTCTTGCTGTCAAAATTGCTCAGATGACGGAGATGTACACGGTCATAGAGGAGACGATGGATTGGCATGAGAAGCTGATGAATGAATGGGTTTTCTACGAAAGAGCTTAAGGGGCTATTGTCGTAGGTAGTGGTCTCTTCCTGTTAGCCAGTCTTCCCGCGGCGGTGCAAAAAATGTCAAAAGTCACAGTGTCCTCGAGAGCTTCGGCCGCATGTCCGACGTTTGACGGAATAACCACCACGTCTCCGGTTTTCGCGACCAGCTCTGTGTTGTCGTCGAACCAGAATTTTATGCTGCCCTCAAGAACCACAGTAAGCTGCTCATTCACGTGCCTGTGCATCTGGACACGGGCCCCCTTCTTTAGCAACAGCTTCGCAACCATCACCCTCTCACCTGACACCATCTTCCTATGAAAATCGTCGCGAACCTTCTCCCAAGCCAACTCATCCCAACAAACGCTTCTAACCTTAGACATGTATGTCGAAGTCTCTGAACCGCTTAAAAATCTTTAAGATACAACATCGAGTACAGCCTTTGGGAAGACCTTGGAACCTCCTGAGAGAAAATATCTAGAGTACAGGACAAGCATGGGCACCATCTACGTGAAATACGCAGCATTAGAGCCTCTCTCCAGAGTAGGTGGAGTGATTTTTGACTGTGATGGTGTATTGATTGATGAGAAAACCTCCTATGACAAGGTCATCCAAGAGGTGACCGTTTATCTGACACACATGTTGACAGGCTACACGGTGGATGCTTCAGCCATCAAACAGGAGACAATTTATGACATAAGGGCAATAGGTAGCTTCAACAACGACTCGAACACCATCCAGCTGCTGGTCGAGTGGCTTGTGGACCGAATATCGGCCGAGTTAGATAACAAAGTTACGGAGAGAATGACTGAGCTTAGGTCGAAAAATTTCACCGAGATGCAGGGTGTTCTGCAAAGTCGTGGGAAGGTTTCAAGCTCGAGCGTTGAAAACTGGTTGAGGGATTTGTCGGGGAAGGTTGCGCCGTTTTCAGGTTCTGCGGCCGCGTTGACGGCTTTGGAGGAAGAGATCGGCATAGACATGCAGTTGACGAAGATGGTCAAGGATGTGTTGAAGCCCGGTGGACGATATGGGGAGAGTCTGTTGACCACCGTGTTTGACGAGGCCTTCTACGGGTCAGAGAATGTTCAGAAGGTGAGGAACGCGGGGCCTTTCTTCTCCTTTACCGGAAAGCTTGACGAGGAAAAACTCATAGTCAGCCGGGAGACTCTCGAAAAATTATCGCAGTATGGAATACGGATGGGAATATGCACGGGGCGTGGTTCCTGGGAGACATGGAGAACGTTGGGTGAGTTTAGCCGCTATTTTGTTAAGGAGGCGTGTATGTTCATCAGCGACTACATCACCATAGACCCAGTCAAATACAGTTATCTCGAGAAACCAAGCCCCATCCCTCTTCTCGAAGCTCTCAAAGGACTCGGAGGCGATGAACCTAAGCTATATGTCGGCAACTCGGCGGAAGACCACATAATGTTTCAGCGAGCTCTCAGCAGCCGAGAGAACCTGCTCTTCGCCGGTGTGACGGATAATGATTATAGGCGGTTGGACTACATGTTTGAGAACGAGGCCGACCTCATACTGTCCTCGGTCAACCAGCTCGCGAAGGTTTTCCAGCTTTTGCGGGAGGAATAAAGGACCGGTGTATTCAGGAAATTTTTACACAGCCCTTGGTGTCTGGAAATGTTTCAAGAATTTCGAGAACTTTTATCCCCTCTTCATCCAACCCTTGAACCACTTTCTCCACAGCCTTGTCCACAGGCCCTCCCCCCCACTTTCCCCGTGTTTTTTACACGGTTGAACAGTAACAGGCGCGAAGGTCCTGCTCCACTAATGACCATGGCAACGCCAAAACCCTTGTAGAGTTCCCGCTTCTCCCTCAAAAGTTTCTGAGCATCATAACCAGAGCCATAGACCCCTGCATCGGCCCTAGCAGGCTCTACAAGCGGGTCCACGAGAACAGCTCTAAGAAAAAGGTCAACATCTCCACGGGCAATAGCCGCCGCCGCCAACGCCGTCTCAGCCGCTATCTTGACATGAACAGAAGTTGCCACACTTTTGGGAACAGCTTCCCTCGCTGCCGCGGTCGACTCTTTTTTCACGTCGGGGATTATCAACACGGCTCCGAGGTTCTCCGGCGGCTTCAGCGATAGAATGCTGAACCCCAATTCGTCTCGATGAGTGATAACAAACCCTCCAAGAAGAGATGCGGCAACGTTGTCCGCATGCTGCCCAGGCTCAGCCGTTGAAGCAAGTTCAACCATCTCCTCCCTTGTCAGCCCCAGTTCGAGTAAAGTGTTTAGCCCGTAAACCGCTGCCGCCGCTTCGGCCCCGCTTGCTCCAAGCCCCTTTCGGGGGGGAATCGATGCATCTATGGTTAGAGAAAGTTTTTTGCTGATTTTCCTGTAGCGTAGCATAGCCTCGGCTGCTTTTGCCGCGGCGTTCTCCGCTGGGTTGACAGATATCTCAGAGCCGTATTTCCCAACGATTTTCAGCTCCACCTCAACATTTTCGCTTTTCTCGGCAACGATGCCGAGCCGCAGCTTTGGTTTCTCCAGAGCCAGTGAGAAAACATCGTATCCGGGGCCGAGGTTGGCGGAGCTTGCTGGCGCCTCGAAGACGCCGGCGACCACAGGTCCTCACCTAAGTAGAGCCTCTGCTTTTTTCCGCACCTCTTCGACAAACTGGCTGCACGTGGCCGAGCCTCCCAAGTCCATGGTTAGGACAAGGCCCTCCGACAAGACGTTGTACACAGCCTTTTCAAGTACTTCTCCAGCATCCGTAAAACGCTTATCCTGCTTGAAGCGGCCCAGCCAGTCCAGCATCATCTTCGCCGCGAGTAATTGGCCCGTTGGGTTGGCTTGCTCGGGGTTGAGTGTTGGAGCGGAGCCGTGAACAGGCTCAAACAACCCGAAGCGGTCGCCTACGTTGGCTGACCCAGCTATCCCTATTGTGCCAACAACACCAGCCGCTAGATCACTTAAAATGTCTCCAAACATGTTGGGTGTAAGAACTATGTCAAACTGCTGCGGGTTCAAAACCATCTGGTAAGCGGCGTTGTCCACATACATCTCATCAACAACCACATCACGATAATTCTTGGCTACCTGAAAACAAACATCTCGGAAAAACCCATAAGCCCTGACCACGTTACTTTTGTGAACAACAGTAACTTTACGGCGCCTTGTCTCCGCCATCTCGAATGCGACACGGGCGATTCTCTCTGCAGCACGCCGCGAAACAACCAGCAAAGCCACGGCATAATCTACTCCAACATCCTCAACAGATTTGTATACATCCTCAGTGTTCTCCCTCACGACAACAAAGTCAACCCCGCTCCATTTGCTCTTCACGCCAGGCAAATTCTTGAAAGGCCTGATGTTGGCGTAAAGGTCCAGCCTCTGCCGCAGAAAAACTATCACATCTCTCGCGGTCTCGCCGACAGGGCCCTTGAGGCATGCATCACTCTTCATTATCGTCTCTAGGGACTCGGGCGGAAGAGCAGACCCTGTCGCTTCTTTGACTGCGTCACCGGCAGGAGCATCGACGAACTCCAGTTTAACACCCAGCCTTTGACAAAGCCAGTCTACAAGCCGACAAGTTTCCTCAACAATGTGCGGCCCTATTCCGTCACCCTTTATAACGCTGACCCTATACATGGGGCTGAGTTTCCCCCGGTTGGATAAAAAGCATAAGTTTTCCGACTCCAGTTAGTGTTGGGGATGGCGGCTTTCGAGTCCCTATACGTCTGGAGAAAACCGGAAATACGTGAAAGGCTCGACTGGTATTTCCAGGTGTCGTTGAACAGGTTGCCGGCGAAGTATCTGCTGTGCAGACGCGTCCCCGTCCACGATGAGCTGGATGGGTTGACGGAAGAGGAGCTCTGGCGCCTACATGACAACGCCGCTTCAGAATTCCATCGCATACGTCAAGGAATTAGAGAGGGCTCCATCTCATTCAAAGAACTCATGCTCGAGAAACCCAACCTCCTCGATGTAAAAGTCGCGTTGGTGAAAAAGATGCTTCGCCACTGCAACTTCTGCCGATGGAACTGTCGAGTGGACAGGACAACAGGCGTCAAACACGGGACATGTCAGCTAGAATCCGCCACACGTGTCTCAAGCTATTTTCACCACAGAGGAGAGGAGCTGCCGATAAGAGGCACAAAAGGCTCCGGAACAATATTTTTCACATCATGCAACATGCGATGTGTCTTTTGCCAAAACGCCGACATATCACATGACAAGGACAACGGAATTGTCTTCACTCCCCAGATGCTGGCGTGGGCCATGTGGCAGCTACGCATGGAGGGATGTCACAACATCAACCTTGTAGGCGGGGAGCCAACCATACATCTCCACACCATCGTCGAGGCCATAAACATGCTCAGGTTTTTCAAAGAAACCTACGCAGAGGCCGTGGATGCAAAAGCGGACATATACTATCCCTACAGCCTTGACACAAGAAACGCCTACTACGAAGGCGAGTTCAACACACCAATTCTCTGGAACTCCAACATGTACATGAGCGGGGAAACCATGAAAATACTCCATGAACTCGTCGACATCTGGCTGCCCGACTTCAAATTCGGCAACAACAAATGTGCCACATGGCTCTCTCGAACACCATGGTACTTCGAAACAGTTTCACAAAACCATAAACAGATATACGAATGGGGAGAGGACATCGTCATAAGACACCTGGTTATGCCAGGTCACGTAGAATGCTGCACAAAGCCGGTGCTACGCTGGATAGCCGAGAACATGCCAGACACGCCTGTAAACATCATGGACCAGTATCATCCAGACTGTTACTGCAACCCGTCCGACCCCCGCTTCGACAAGAGATACAGCGACATGGCACGCTATCCAACAGAGGAGGAGATAATGGAGTCATACCGCTACGCTCGGTCGCTGGGTATCAACTTTGAGGAAATAACTTTCGAGAAGTCGCTGCGTTTCCATCCACTGTTTTTCCGTTAAGCTTAATAGAGCTTAGACGTTGTCTATAGCCATGGTTAGAGCCTCCCTCGCAGTCGACGCCGAGATAGCCGACTCGCTCTCAAAACTGGCTGAAGCTAAGCACATGACACTCTATTCATTGACCAACCAGATTCTCCAAACCTTCGTGGAAATGATGAACGAGAACATTGAGCCACAGGATGTAAAGGCTCTTTTCCGGGCTCATGTTCTCTTGAGAGACTTGGACGCTGTGGTGCTCCCCTCAGAATTCATGGACATGCTGATAGCTGATCTCTACGCTGTGAACAAAGAAAAGCTTCTTGAAAGGTTTAGGCAGCTTGGAAGAGATGTCGGCAAAGTTCTCAAAGTCTATGCGGCGAGTGTAGAGGAGCTTTTCGAGCTCGCAAAAACCGTTGGACAATTCTTTCCACTCAAGCGTCTAGAAGTCAGGCCGAAGCAGATGAAGCAATATGAAATAGCTCTGCTGGGCGTGGGAAGCAGGCCCGAGTCGACCCAATGCGTCTATGAATCGGTCAAAGCTATACTTCACGAGTATGGATATAGGACACGGAACGAAACCGTGGGAAAAGGCATCATCAAATGCGACATTGAGCCGGTTTAAACTTCGGAGCATAGAAGCGGCTATGTAGTTGGGTTAGAGCTTTGCCGCAACTGATTTATATCCAAGGAGGATAACTGGATGATGCTATGGAGAGTTTAACAAATTCTCTGTTGAGAGATCATGAGGTTATTTTGAGAGCTGTTGCGCGGCTTGAGAGCAGGGTGTCGGAGTGGCGACGGAGCAGGCGCATAGAACGCGGCAGCCTAGAGAAGTTTATTGAGTTTGCCAAACTGTTCACCGATAGGTGCCACCATGGCAAGGAGGAGCGATGTCTTTTTCCATGTATGGAGAAGAGGGGTGTACCGCGTGAAGGCGGGCCCATTGGAGTGATGCTGTATGAGCATCAATTGGGTCGACAGCTTATAAGCAGGTTGGAGAAAGCCGCTGAGACATACTTTAACGAGGGCCGAGGGCTGGAAGAGGTGTTGACAGTTTGCGAAGACTATATCGGGTTGATTAGACAACACATAGCGAAAGAGAACGATATTCTCTTTCCCATGGGTGAGAATGTGGCGACCGAGGAAGATGTTGGCCAAACTAACGCATGTTATGAGGAGGTTGAGTTGAGGGAAGTAGGCGAGGAGGAGCATCACAGGCTCGAGAGAGCCGCGGACGAAATCTAGCGTAGATTATGCATCATCGCTAATGTCAGGAACACCGAGGCGATGTACAGGGTTGCAGTCGCTGCCGTGAGTGGAATGTTCGGATACGCCCCAGATAGAAACCATCCTACTCTAGCGATGTTTCCCATGTTTAGTAAAATAGCTGGCAGATAGCTCAGGCCCTTGTACGGTATGCGGCCGGTGATGAGGCTTGGGAGAATTATCGGCGAATATGCAAGTATCATGTTTGCTATGAAGCCTACTGTGAAGGAGTGGATGTAGCTGTCCCTGAGAAGATACCATGTCATCGGATTAATTTCCCTTATTAGCTGTGTGAGCAATCCGAATACGGCGGCTGCGAGGAGCCAAGCCGAGGCAATAACGTATAGCATCGAGAAATAGAGATATCTGGCCCTGTCTCTCTCAGCCATCCTATCAACCAACGGCCCATTCGTAACTCTGTGAAAAGCATTGATAGAAAAAATCCACAAAGCTGTTGATGCGAGGAAAAAGACAGATGATAGAGTTTCGTAGAGATGGTTTCCGGTGACCGCTGCAGCTAATGCGGAGAAAATGGTGAGGAGCTGTGTGGGGGTGAGTATCCATGATAAACCTCTTCGCAGCGATGTGTCTATGCGGAAGCGCACTGTCTTGATGCCTATGCCGAAGACCATGGAGGCAGGTGCACCATACAATCCGAGCTGAAGCATTCCTTCTCTCGAGAATGGGTTGAAACCCAACAGCTCAAGCCAGCCGTGAACAGCTATCGTGACAGGCATCGAAATCATAGAGAGAATAATTAAGGGGTCGGCGGGTGCGAGATATCCTCTCGGCCTGCCAACAACCTTCACGGTGTAGAAGGTCAACACCGAGGCCCCGAAGCATGCCAGCAAAAATCCAAGAAAATTTAACGGATACATTAGAATTGACATCAGAACCCCTCCCGCGAGAAGGGAGACCGAAATCTGCCGAGTCTTCACATACTTTTGCGGAGAAAAATCTCTGAACCTTGGGACCAGTATCGCAGCTACAGAGGCTATGAAAGTGTAGACAAAGCCATAGAGCACCAGCTTGGGATGATGGATGACAAGCGCAGTGAACATTCTTGAGCCAGACAAGGACAGCAGCCAAAATGCGCCGAGCAAAACCCCCAGCAACCCCGCGAAAGTAGCCAAAGCAATACCGGGGACAGCAACTCGCCTAGAGGCCCAAAGCCTCTCCCGCATAAACCATGAACCCCACCGACACGATTAAAATGTTCATTAACAGCGCCCAGGCCGGGATTTGAACCCGGGTCCGCCGGGCGACAGCCGGCGATGCTAACCTGGCTATACCACCTGGGCCCCTAAGCTCAGGGAAACGTAGTGCTTTATTTAGTCTTTTAGGTCATGCTTGAATCGTCGGAAACCTTAAACTGCCTTGGTCCCAGTATACCCTGATATTAACAAAACGTTTATACATGCCTAATATGCATTTACTTTGAGGACATATGTTGAAGAGGTCGCTTGTAAATCGTGGAGATTTTTTCGCGGCCCTTGTTTCGGTGTTGTTGCTCGGACTATTGCTGGGGGCTTTTCCTGTGCAGGCGCAGCAGGTTCCACGTGGTCCTTGGGTCGACGAGGTGAGCTTCTTCGTTGAACAAGACCAGGCTAAGGCTATCGACATGCTTGAGAAAGGAGAAATGCATGTCTTCTTCAGGGACCTGAGAGACCCCGAGCTTTTCAGGAGGGTCAGGGAATCACCCAATCTCTGGTACATCTACTCATATGGTCTATTCTATGAGCTGACCTTCAACCCCGTAGGCCCAGAGTTCCCAGCTACCGGGAAACTCAACCCGTTCAGCGTCCCGAGGATAAGAGAGGCGATGAACTATCTCATCGACAGGGGCTACATAGCCAACGAGATCATGGGTGGCTTAGGTGTCCCGAGATATACAGCTCTCACACCTGCTTTCCCAGACTACGCCAGATACGCCGATACACTCAAGCAAATCGAGAAGGAGTATGCGTACAACTTCGAAAAGGCGCGCCAAATTATCAACGAGGAGATGACGAAGCTGGGAGCTGAACTACGTGAAGGCAAATGGTTCTACAAAGGCGAGCCTGTAACTCTGATATTCCTCATCAGGGTGGAGGACCAGAGGAGGCAGATTGGTGACTACGTGGCTTCGCAACTTGAAAAGCTCGGCTTTACAGTTGATAGGCAGTATAAAACCAGCAGAGAGGCTTCACCCATATGGCTGAGAGGCAACCCAGCCGACGGAAATTGGCATCTTTACACAGGGGGCTGGATAGCTACCGTCATCGATAGAAACGAGGCTGGAACCAACTTCGGTTTCTATTACACTCCGAGAGGACAACCTGTTCCGCTGTGGCAATCCTATAAACCTGACCCGGAGTTCGACAGAGTTGCTGCCAAGCTATGGAACAACGACTTCGCCACTTTAGAGGAAAGGGATGAACTGGTTGTCAAAGCTCTGTGGCTGTCGATGAGGGACTCGGTAAGAGTATGGGTTATTCACCAGATAGCTCCATGGCCTGCAAGGAAAGATGTTGTTGTAACATATGACCTTGCGGGAGGTTTCTCCGCTGCAAGGCTTTGGCCCTACACAATTAGATTCGCCGACAAAGTAGGCGGCTCGGTCAAGATAGCTTCGACTGACCTTCTTGTAGACCCCGTCAACCCCGTAGCCGGAAGCAACTGGATTTACGACATGTTCTTCGTAAGAGCTACATCAGACCCAGCGCTCATGCCTGACCCATACACAGGACTCTACTGGCCTAACAGAATAAAGAACGCAGAAGTCTACGTCACGTTTGGAAACCCTGTTGGCGCCACGCTTGACTGGGTGACCCTGAGGTTTGTTCCGGAGATAAGGGTTCCCGAGGATGCATGGTATGGGTGGGACGCAGAAAAACAGGAAATAATCACCGCACCATCCGGAACAACTGCAAAAGCCAAGACAGTGATATATTTCGAGGACGACCTGTTTAAGAGAAAACTCCATGACGGCAGCACATTCTCGTTGGCCGACATAGTCTACTCCTACATACTGACGTTTGACAGAGCCGACCCGAAGAGCCCATTGTACGATGAATCATACGTCCCAGTCTTCGAGGAGTTCAGGGCTGTCTTCAAGGGTCTAAGAATAATAAGCGAGGACCCGCTGGTGATAGAAGTGTACTCTGACCGGACCTACCTTGACGCTGAATGGATTGCGAACGAAGCTGCTTCATGGTTCTTCACAGATTATCTCTATGGGCCTGCCCCATGGCATGTCGTAGCGGTGGGCGCCTTGGCGGAGGAGGCTGGTGAGCTCGCTTTCTCAGCCGACAAAGCTGATGCACAGAAGATAGAGTGGATGAACCTATTGGCCGGCCCCTCACTACCCATCCTCGCGGCCCAGCTCGACAAAGCAATCGCGCAGCAATACATCCCATACGAGAACGTCCTCGGAAAATATGTCACAAAAGAAGAAGCAGTCAACAGATACCAGAATCTCAAGAGATGGTACCAGAGCAAGGGCCACTTCCTCGTAGGCAACGGCCCCTTCTACATAGAGAAGGTCGACCCAACCGCCAAGGCAGTGGTGATAAAGGCATTCAGAGAATTCCCCGACGCCGCTGATAAATGGGCACGGTTCGCCAAGCCCAGCATCCCCGAAGCCAAGTTCACCAAGGTTCCATCAGCCGTTGAGCAAGGATTCCCCTCAGAGCTTAGACTCTCAGTCACGTTCGAAGGAAAACCATACAGAACCGATGACATCGCATACATTAAGTACATTTTGACGAGCCCTGCTGGGACCTCTGTTGGATTCGCCGAACCAGTGGCAGACGGCGAATGGCGCATAATCCTCAAGCCAGAGGTCACATACGCAACGCCAATAGGCACCGCATCCATAGAGGCGATAGTTGTATCAAAACTCGTCGGAGTCCCCGTATCGGCAACAGCCTCCATCAACGTCCTCAGCTTCAAAGACTCTGTATTAAGCGAGATAGCGAAAGCCAGAGCAGACGCCGACTCGAAGATCGCAGGCCTCAGGTCCTCAATCGACAACCTGAACAACCAGCTAAACAACGTCAACACATCAATCCAAGGAGTACAAGGCTCCATCACGCTCGCAACAGCTCTCGCCGCCGTAGCGATAGTCCTGTCACTAGCCAGCCTAGGACTAGCGTTCACTAGAGGAAGAAGAGCCGCAGCACAGCAAAAGAGCTGAAAAAACAAAACCCTTTTTTCAAACTCTTTCATTTTTTATACAGGGTATGCAGATAAAACGTATAGGGCTCTACTTAGCTAGACGAGGCTTAGTGTTATTCCTGACAGTAGTCGCAGCGGTGTACGTAACCATACTTATAGCCAACATGGGTGGATACGTTGACGAGATAATCAAGAGCGAGGTCCTCTTCAGGGTCTCCACATCAGTTTACCAAAACCCGGCCTACAGAGGATTGAACGAGACAGCTCTGAAGAAACTCGTTACAGAACTTTATGAAAACGAGATAAAAAGGCTGGGATTTGACCAGCCATTCTTCATAAGGAGCTTCAACTACTTGGCCGACGCTTTGACCCTGAACCTTGGAAGGGCTCTCTTCATCAGCAGCGACAGCGGCTCAAGAAACGTTAGAATAATCCTCATGGAGCGGCTTCCTAACACGGTCCTACTCTTCACCACAACACAACTGATTCTCTTCTTCATCGGATTGTTCGGTGGCCTATACCTCAGCAGAAAATATGGCTCGAGAACCGATAAAATAGTTTCACTGCTGGCACCTTTATCAGCCCTACCCGGCTGGTTCTACGGACTATTCCTCATCATTGTTTTCGCCTCGGTTCTGAGAATTCTTCCATATGGTGGGATGGTGGACATCCCGCCTCCGACAGATAGGTTCGAGTACGCTCTCAGCGTCATGCGACACATGATACTACCGATAATGTCTTGGCTAGTCGCCTACAGCTTCTTCAACATATACACTAGGAGAACATTTTTCCTAATTTTTTCAAAAGAGGACTTCGTCGAGGTAGCGAAAGCCAAGGGTCTTCCAGAGGATTTGGTAAGGCGGAGATACATACTCAGACCCACGCTTCCACCCATTGTGACAGACCTCTCCCTCACCCTTATAGCGTCTTGGACAGGCGCAGTAATAACCGAGACCGTCTTCAACTGGCCTGGAGTAGGTAGGCTTTTCTACGAAGCCGCGGCACTGTTCGACACACCCGTAATCGTCGGACTTGTAGTAATATATGCCTACTTACTCGCCATCACCGTGTTTGTCCTAGAACTTGTCTACGCAATCCTAGACCCCCGTATTAGAATAGGTGTTTCATGATGTCGTCGGTTATAGCCGAGGGGTTGAAGTCTGTCGCATCCTACAAATCAGCCTTAATCGGTGCAGCCATTATCTTGATGCTTGTGGGAATATCGGTTTACACGGTAGTGGCTATTCCTTATGACGAAGCCGTTAGGTTGTGGAGGGCTGGAGAACAGACATGGATAGAGGCGCCTAGAAACGCCTACCCAACCTGGTACTCTTACCTACTTCAAAAGAGGCTGCCTGAGACCATCATCAAAGATTCATCAAAACCAGAGCTAGGGGTCAACAAGGTTATCGTTCCAGCGGGCGAAACAATAAAGGTCCTCAGAATAGAGATGTCCTTCACGTTCGACTACGACGATATCCCTTCCGAGATCAACATATTCTACACCGTGAGGTATAACAAGTCAGCTCCCCAGATAACGATGACGTGGTTAAAACCTGACGGTACAGAGATCGAGCTTCGGAAATTCAATCCAGGTTCCGACGGCGCCTACTACCTGAGCGTGGACTCGTCCCTAGCTTCCAGAGAGGTTGAGAGGCTGGTGAACAAACTTGGCCGGAGACCATCCTATGAACTAACTCCAACCATTTCATTATTTGCCGTGGAGGACCAATCCATTCTTGAAAGAGAAACTGTCTCCGTGATGAAGGGTGTTTACAGGCTGTCTGTTGAGGGGCTTCTCCTAGACCCGCAGAGCGACTTTGACGTCAAGCTAGTTGTTTATGGAAAGGTTTACGGCTGGGCGGGGACTGACCATCTGCGACGCGATATCGGGATAGCGCTCCTCTGGGGGACACCAATAGCTCTAACATTTGGTCTCATAGCCTCGGTCTCCATAGCGTTGATTCAAATGGCCATAGGAGCTATCAGCGCCTGGTTCGGCGGAGTTGTTGACAACTTCATCCAACGCGTCACAGAGGTCTTCATCGTGTTGCCATTCCTCCCAACACTAATAATGGTCTCAACATTGTATAAAATCGACATCTGGACAATACTTCTCGTAGTGATAATTCTCCTCTCTTTCGGACCTGGTGTTAAGAATTACAGGGCTGTTTTTCTACAGCTCAAAGAGTCACAATACATCGAGGCGGCTAAAGCCTTCGGAGCTGGCGCTCCGAGAATAATCCTCCTACATCTGGTGCCTAGGGTAATACCCACCATGATACCGGCAATAGTCTACTCGGTTGCAGACTTTGTGTTCTTAGAGGCGGCCTTAGCTATATTGGGCATAGGCGACCCACGGACACCTACGTGGGGCAAAGTGATAGAAGACTCTTTCTACGGCGGCGCCTTATTCAAAGGACTCTACTACTGGACACTACAGCCAGCATTTCTACTGCTAATAACATCTCTGAGTTTTGCGCTCGTTGGTCTGACGTTGGACAAGATATTTAACCCGAGGCTTAGAGAGGTGTGAGATAATTTGCTAAACAACGAGTACGTCGAGGTGTTGGTTGGCGGCGCGATGATGGTGACTGCGGTTGCCGTCGCATTTTTGATGGTTATCGGATTTCTTGAGAAGGATTTGCTCATCAGTTTTGTAACCTACGCAGCATCGCTGGCGGGCTTTGCAGTAGGGCTTCACGGCATCTTCATGATTCACAGAGGCAAGGAGTGATTCTACATGGAGGATAAAGAGTCCAACGACGCATTGTTATCGGTTAAAAATTTGGTTCTCCATTTCACTACATCCCGCGGCATGGTAAGGGCTGTTGACGGGGTCTCTTTTTCGGTAAGGCATGGAGAAACGCTTGCCCTCGTGGGTGAAAGCGGGTCAGGAAAATCCTCCACTGCACTAGCAATAATCAGGCTTCTCCCCAGAAATGTAGCAGCTTACAGGGGCTCAATAATTTTTGAGAAAACGGAGTTGATGAATCTGGATGATGAAGAGTTTAGGAAAAGAGTTCGGGTGGGAGGTATATCAATGGTGTTCCAGGGAGCGATGAATTCTTTCAATCCTGTTTTGAGGGTTGGGTTTCAGGTGGCTGAGCCACTTGTCGTAAACATGGGGATGCCGAGAGAGGAAGCCTACAAGAAGGCGGAGGATGCTCTCGAACTTGTGGGACTGGAGAGGTCAATGGCTCAAAGATACCCCTTCGAGTTGAGCGGCGGAATGAAGCAAAGAGCCCTAATCGCCATGGCTCTAATCACCAATCCTAAGCTTTTGATCTTGGATGAGCCGACCTCGGCACTCGATGTAATGACTCAAGCGAACGTGATGAATCTTTTGAAGAAATTGAAGAAGGAGCTTGGCTTGACGTACATCTTCATCACACACGACCTTGCTTTGGCGAGCGAGCTGGCTGACAGGGTTGCGGTCATGTATGGAGGGTTGCTAGCTGAACTCGGACCCTCTGACGAGCTGTACCCCCAACCAAGGCATCCATACACCGAACTTTTGATAAACAGTGTACCTTTTCTCCGACAGGATAAAGAGCCGACATTCATAAAAGGATCTCCTCCAGATCCTGTAGAGCCTCCCACAGGCTGCCGCTTCCATCCGAGATGCCCATACTTCATCAAGGGAAAGTGCGATGTCTCTACACCTCCCATGTTCAAGGTCGACGGCGAACACTGGGCCGCGTGTTGGTTACTGGAGGAAAAATAGGAAATGACGACAGAGTCCTTGGTTAGAACAGAGGAGCTGAAGATATACTTCCCAGTGAGGAAATTCTTAAGCACCGTCGGAGAGGTTAAGGCGGTTGACGGCGTCAACTTATCAATAGGCCGCAAGGAAACTGTGGCGCTGGTGGGTGAAAGCGGCTGCGGAAAAACCACGTTAGGAAGAGCCCTTCTTGGACTGGTCAAACCAAAATCAGGCAAAATCTTGTTTGACGGAATAGACCTGACAACTTTGGGTGAAAGGGAACTGAAGCTTATGCGGAGAAGAATGGGGGTTGTTTTTCAGGACCCGTACGCTAGCCTCAACCCTTCCTTCACCGTTTACAGAATCGTTGAGGAGCCGCTTGTCGTCAATAAGATAGGGACCGGGGAGGAGAGGAGAGAGATGGTTTTGAAGGCTTTGGAGGAGGTGAAGCTTAACCCGGCGGAGTTCTTTGCCTCAAAGTATCCCCACATGCTCAGCGGTGGCCAGAGACAGAGGGTAGCCATAGCGAGAGCGATTATCACGAAGCCCGAGTTCGTCGTGACCGATGAACCTGTTTCGATGCTTGACGCCTCCATCAGAGTTGAGATACTTCTGCTGTTTAGAGAAATACAGAAGAAGCACAGCGTATCGTTCCTCTACATCACACACGACCTCGCCACAGCAAAATACTTCTCTGATAAGATAGCTATAATGTATGCTGGACGAATTGTGGAGACAGGTCCCACCAAAGCAGTTCTGTCCGAGCCTCGCCACCCCTACACCCAAGCCCTTGTAGATGCTATACCAGACCCAGATCCAGCAAACAGGTTTGTGATGAGGAAGGTTCCAGTCGGTCAGCCGCCGAGTCTCGTTAACCCGCCTAAGGGTTGCCGTTTTCATCCACGTTGTCCATTCTTCATGCCTGGTAAATGCGATGTCTTGGGGCCGCCGATGTACCGTGTCGGGGGTGAGAGGTTTTCCGCGTGTTTTCTACACGAGGATAAAGTCACGATTAAATAGACGATGGACACTTGTTGAGTCGACATGTCGGAGGCCTTCTCAAAAGCTTTCAAGCATGTGTTGGAGCAGCTTGGCAAAAACGTTCCCGAGGCCGTGATTATGGAGAAGATGCCCGAGTTCAGGGACGGTGCATTCGTGGTCAACAGATACATCCCAGCCACGCCGCCGCTGCTGGGAATGGCTCTCAAAACCCCATTACCGGGCATCACATCCGCCGAGAACCTTGGAAAAATAGAGAGGTTTGCTAAAAGGAGGGGCCTTGGACTGTTTATAGAAGGCGACAACATCTACCTTGTTACACGAGACGGTGTGAGAAGGGCTTTGCTGAGGCCCGACCTTTTCGCGGCCACCACTCCTCAGCTCTTCGAAAACATAGGAAAAACCTTCTACAACATATCGCCCGACCTTGTCTCCGAGCTGGAGACAAAGGAAGGATTCTCCGCGGCAATTGCGCGAATCCTAGCCGACAAGATGCTCGTAACCAAGGCCGTTGTCGCCCTTTTCATCATACTAACTCCGGCTCTATGGATAGCCATCTCCTCCTTCTTGACCGAGTCGCTTTTCTACCCACGATGGGCCATGATATTATCAGGCATAGTCGGCATCGGCATAACAGTATACGTGGTCAGACTCTACTTCAGAGAAAACTTTCCCGAACTGTTTGAGAAAACCGACACAGCGTTGCTAAAAACCAACCCCGGGTCAGGAGAAAAACAGAGAGAGACAGCTGCCCCTGTTAAAGAGTGAGCAGTAAATTAAGCGGCGGCGTTTAAGACAAGGGCCGCGGCGCTGTTTCCGATTACTGTGAGGATTGGTGACGCGAGGAAACCTAACACGATGACGAGAGCCAGCAGAGGTGACATGGGTGCGGTCATCAGGGCGCCCGGGTCTCTGCCCTCTACACGTCCTTCACCGAAGAAAACAGCCCGCACCATTCTCAGATAGTATCCAGCCGTGATGGCGGTGGCAAACACAGCGACTGCGACAAATATGCTCCACCCAGCCTCGACCCCTCCCGCGAATATCATCCATTCGCTCATGAACCCGCCCAGTGGAGGGGTGCCGGCTATTGAGAGTCCGCCGACCAGCATGGCTATTGTGGTGAGGGGCATTTTTGAGCTGAGGCCCCCTAGTTTGCGGATGTCTCTTTCATGTACCTCGTGGATGAGGACGCCCGCGGCCATGAAGAGGAGGCTTTTGGCGAAGCCGTGGTTGAGTACGTGGAACAAGGCTCCCTGCACGCCGGCTAGGTTAGCCGCCGCAAGCCCGAAAACGATGTAGCCTATCTGGCTGATGCTGCTGTAGGCGAGCAGCCTTTTCACGTCTGATTGCACAAGCGCCATCACCCCGCCCCAAACCATGCTGATAAGCGCTAAGATAGCTATGGGCAGTCTTAGGTCCATCATGGTGAAGGGCATTATTCCGAGGACGAGCCTCGCGACAGCGTAGACACCTGTCTTAATCATCACCCCGCTCAAGAGAACGCTGATGGGTGTGGGTGCTTCTGCATGGGCGTCGGGCAGCCACGTGTGGAAGGGGAAAACAGCCATCTTAACAGCCGCTCCTATAAAAATCAGAACGGCTATCGATGTGAGAACGGGGCGTAGTGTCTCGGAGGCCAGCATAGCTTTTTCGGAGAGGGAGAAGATGTTTAGGTCGCCGAAGACCGCGGCGAGCCAAGCTATGCCGATGAGGAGCGAGAGAGCACCCGCGTGTGTAAAAATGAAGTATTTGAAACCAATTAGTCTCGGGTTACCTGTGCCCCAATAAGCTATCAACGCATATGATGGGATGAGCATTAGCTCCCAGAAGATGTAGAAGAGGAAAAGGTTGGAGACGAGGACGACGCCGATCATTCCGCCGACGAAGAGCGTCAAAAGCGTGAAGTAGGATGTTAAGCCATGTTCTTTCTCCATGTATTTTCCTGAGTAAACTGTCGCGAGGAATCCGACTAGAGTTATTAGTAATACGAATGGGTAGCTGAGGCTGTCAAGCACCAGTCCCACGCTGAGGCCGAGAAACGGCACCCACTCATACTCTTCATGGAAACCGACGCCGTTCAACACCATGGGAGTGAGGCTGAGGAAAACAGCCAAAGGGACAAGGAGAACAACAGAGGAGAAGAGATAGGCCGCCCGCCAAGAAGCAACTCTACCCACTAGATACACAAACGGGGTCATAGCTATGGGAAGGAAGACCGCGAGCGATAGAAGAGGAATATCAAGCTGTGTACCGGGCAGCATCATCCATCCAGTCAAAAACTACAATATAATGCTAAGCCGGTCTCCGCCCATGGCCAAACATGTTCGCCGAGGTCGAACTTCGCCATTCTGCTGCTTCAGAAGTCGTATGACAGGGCTGTGAACCCTTGTAATGGCTTCTACATGCTTATTAGGATAGTATTACCTCTACCCTTTAGAGAGTTGAGCGGTGAAAGACCGCGCCCCTTCGCAGGGGAGCAGTTCAAGACTGGTAATAAAGAATTCGACGAGATAGTGAAGTTCACCGGAGGCGCTGCTGTTCTTGTGCTTGACGAGAGCTTCGCCGAGGGAAGGAATTTCATACAGACGTTGTTCGCGAAAAAGCCTATCATGGAAATTATTTCTCCGCGCGGTTCTTCTGAGAGCAGGAATGTCCTTCACGTGGAGGTTGACAACCTTCAGTCGCTTTCCATTCAGGTGAACACAGTGAGGAAAACGCATCAACCGATGATTCTCCTACATCTCTATCTTCCAGACATCTTAGTGAAACACGGTGAAGAAAACGTTCTGAGAATGATTAATTTCTGGCTTGACGAGATTAGGAGAAACGGGCATCTCGAGTTCTTCATCATACCCAAGCATACTTTCATCGATTTTGAGAGAAAACTCCTCTCCATAGTCGATGGCGCTCTTGAGCTGAGTGTGGAGAAGAAACAATCTGGCTATGAAACATTTTTTACACCTATAAGGCTCTCGGATGATAGACACAATCTTAAACCAGTCTCATACGTCATCGAAGACGGTAAACTATTGGTAAGGCCTCAGATGCAGACTCCTGAGTCTGCTCTTGCGAGGGTAAGGCAGTTGATTATGTCGGGAGAGGAGGTTAAGGTTGTTCTCACGGGTAAACAGGCTGGTAAAATATCCTTGAGCCACTATTTTCTGCTGAGAGAAGTTTCGGGCTGGAGCTTAGGCTGGATTGCTGAAGCATTCTGGGACGAATTGGATGACGTGTTAAAAAGCCTCGGAATCCTGTATGACAGCGGGGTCATCAAGTTTGTGACAATTCCTGTTGAAAGGTCTTTTCTCGCCGAAAAAGTGGGTAACTATGGTCAGAAGCTTGCCGTTGTTTTCACGGCGGGGTTTGAAGAATTAGCCGAAACCGTAACAGGTTATCTCAACCACGACAAGGATAAAGATTTGAAACTTGGCTACACCTTGAGCTACCTACGGCAGCTCTACGCACGGCTCTACGCATACGCCCGCGCCTCCATAGAGAGCACTTCATTCGACACTCTTTTGGCTAAAATGTTGAGAGAGCAGCTTGGGTTGAAGGCGGATGTTAAGAAGAAATCATCCAAGATTTTCGTGGTGGAGGTGAAGAGCTGCCCCGTATGCGGCGAGTTGGACACCATCGAGGACCCGCAACACTGTCAGGAGGCCTTTTCACCGATGTTAAGTGGTGCTGCCAGGGCTGTTTTAAAGACTGGTGTGGAGGTTTCGGAGCTGGAGTGCAGCGGTAAGGGGGGCAAGAAATGCGTCTTCGTGGTCAAGGTTCTTAGCTGACGCCGAAGAATACCCTGAGGAGAAGTAGTAGTAGAATTGCGAGGCCGAGGATGAGGCCGCTGATGTTGATGTTGCTCTGGCCTGTCTGGATGCTGCGGAACACCTGTACAAAGGCTACGGTGGCTCTTGAGAGGAAATAGTTGAAGCCGTCTATCACTTTGACCTCTATGAAGCGGTAGATGATGGAGCCGAGCCTGTCGAGGCCGTTGACAAACACTTTGTAGTAGAAGGCGTCTATGTAGTAGCGGTTTTCAAGCAATCTATGCAGCCCCGCCCCTAAGCCCGATTGTCTAACGGCTGCGGGGTCCCTGACGCCGCCGATGTAGTATAGGTAGCCGAGACCACCGCCTAAGGCAAGGATGGCCGCGGTGGAGGCGTAGGTGGTTAGGCTTACCCCTATTTCGCCATGTAGCCCGAGGTAGTGGTGAAATTCTTCCTCGAAGAATGGGCCTGCTACGCCTATGAAAACCGATAGGGCCGCGAGTATGATGAGCGGTATTGTCATGACTTTCGGTGCCTCGTGGACATGGTTGTGGTGGCCGTTGCTCGGAGGTGCTAGGAAGACTTTGTAGAGCCATCGGAGGCTGTAGGCCACTGTGAGTATGGAGGCGCCTGTGATGAAGAGATAGACGGGGATGTTGAGGGCCTGCAGCGAGGATTCGATGACGAGGTCCTTGCTCCAGAAGCCGCTGAACAAAGGCACCCCCGAAAGAGACAACACCCCGACTGCCGAGGTCCAGAAGGTTATGGGCATACTCTTCCTCAGCCCACCCATTTCATCGAGGTTGTTTGTGTGAACAGCGTGGATAACCGCCCCAGCCGCCAAGAAGAGAAGTGCCTTGAAGATGCTGTGGCTGAGGAGATGGAAAGTTCCGCCAAACAAACCTATCTCCGAGCCCATGCCAAGGGCCGCGAGCATGAGGCCCAGCTGGCTAATCGTCGAGTATGCAATCACTCTCTTGATGTCGTTGGAGACGAGGCCCATCGTCGCGGCGAAGAAGGCGGTGAAGCCCGCGAGCGTCGCAACAATCAGATACCAGTCGGCGAACAAAGCTGGTGGAAATTCTTCAAAAGGTATCACCGTGTAAATCATTCGCGCGACAAGGTAGACACCAGCTTTGACCATGGTGGCGGCGTGGATTAGAGCTGAGACCGGTGTCGGGCCCTCCATCGCATCGGGCAACCATACATGGAGCGGGAACTGGGCAGACTTGCCTACTGCGCCGCCGAAAAGCAGCAGCAACGGTATAACTAGGAAGCCGGCGGAAACCACACCTGTCCGCAACCCCTCGGCTATGCTCTTGCTTAGTTCGCTGTAGCTGAAGGTGCCGAACAACGCGAAGAGAATCAGGATGCCTACAAGCATCGACGCATCCCCTATCCTCGTCGTGACAAAGGCTTTGATGCCCGCGTGGTTAGCCTCAGGCTTCTTGTTGTAGAAGCTGATGAGGCCGTAGCTGCAGAGGCCGACGATCTCCCAGCCAATGTATAGCATTAACAGGTTCTCCGACATCACGAGAAGAGTCATGCCGCCTATGAAGAAGAGCATGTAGAAGTAGTAACGCGGAAGCCCCTCCTCGTGAGCCATGTAGCCGACGCTGTACAACACTATCAGAGAACCTATGCCGGTAGCTATCGAGGCCATCAAGACGCTGAGAGGGTCGACGAGAAGGCTCGCCTCTATGAAACGGTCTCCGCCAAGAGGAATCCACGGAACTCGAATAACTTGAGAATATTTCCCACCATACACGTCGGGAATCATGGAGAGGCTGAATCCAGCGGCGAGAAACGCTACGGCGACAGAGTAAACTTCTCCAACACGTTTACCGGCTTTGAAGAAAGCGGGGACAAAGAGGCTGCCGAGAAGAGGGACAACCCATGCAAGCCAGGGAGCCAGAGGCAACATATCCTTGCCTAAACCAATCGATTTGCAATAATTTTAGTCTCACCATGGGATAATGTTTTATTGCCACCATTCTTGTCTATGCCGTGCTACGCCTGTTTCTGGTTCCCTACCCAAGGGATAGAGACTATGCATCATGGTGTAGAAGCCTTGTTTCTCGAAGACTCGCCGCAAGCATAAACGCCGCAAACGTAGTTTCCTTTTTCTTGTGGGAAAACAGGTTAAACGAAGTGGAGGAGGTGCTGCTCTTCATCAAGACAAGCTCGGCCAAGGCTGATGAGTTGCGGAAAGTGCTGGAGTCGGAGCATCCCTACCGTGTCCCAGCCATCATCGAGATATCTCCCGAGAAAGTGAACACAAAATATCTGGAATGGGTTGTGGAGACCACGGGGAATGAGGCGTTTTCTGGCTCTGGTTAAGAACAGGGGCTATAGCCCAGCTGACTCACGCCGCCTCATAGAAGACTTCCGCACGAAGGGCCTCAAAGTTGTGGATGTCAGAGTGGCCACGAACCATGTCGAGGTCGACATACTGCATGAGAGGGCGCCCGAGCTATCTGGCGAAGAGGTCATCGCGATACTGGAGATAACCGAGAAACCCGCCTCGGCTCCGTCGGAGACAATCAAAAAAGCTGTGACTCTATTCAACAGCGAAAGATTCTGGGAGGCACATGAAACCCTTGAGCCTCTCTGGCGACAGGCGAAACCGCCTGAGAAAGAGATTCTGCACGGGTTGATACTCACCGCAGCGGCCTTTGTCCATCTCCAGAAAAATGATGTCAAAGGATTCAGGTCTATTCTGCGCAGGGCCCTCAAAGCGCTGAGCAACGCTCCAAAAACCTACCAAGGCATTTCCATCGACAGTCTCCGGAAAGAGATTGAACATGTCATGGAAAATCCTAGGCCTTTTCGAATTTTTTTGGGTGATGGCTGATAAAATTTATAACCCGAGACGTCGAAAATGTGTTGTGAAATCATCCGAAGTCGCGTTGCTTGTTGTTTTCACCGCCTTGGTCGCCGCGGCCACAATGATCTTAAGCGTTTACTTTCCGCTTACACGCGGATACTTCAACCTCGGAGAGACGATGGTTTACCTCGCTGCTTTGGTCGGAGGCCCCGTCGTCGGCGCCTTCGCAGGAGGAGTTGGCTCGGCTCTCGCAGACGTTTTACTCGGCTACACAGCCTTCGCGCCCGGAACCCTGCTGATAAAAGCGGCGGAAGGGGCGACGGCAGCCATACTGTATAGGCGGCTGAGAAATGTCTCGGTGCCGAATGCCCTGCTCTTGTCAGCGATTGTTGTGGGGCTTTACTTCGGAATACTCGTGTCCGTTGGCGTTTTTCTGATGAGCGGCATCGTAGAGATCACGCTCTACACCGGCGAGAGTTTACAGCTGGCCGTCAACCCTGGCACATGGGTGTTGCTGGCGCTTCTGGGCTCAGCGGTTCCAGCCTATTACGGGTTTAGGAGAAAGGAGTATGAGGCTTGGTTGGTGGGCTCTCTTCTGCTGGCGGGTCTCGTGATGGTTGCGGGATATTTTCTCTACGAGAGTCTGGCCGTGTTTCTGGGGGTTTTACCCGACATCCTGCCTCTGGCGGAGGTGCCCCTTAACATCGGCCAAGTCGTGGTAGGCTCCGCCGTGGCCATTCCAATATACAAGGCCGTGAGAGCGAGAATATCGCTACCCAGCGTCAGCCGCTGACTGGGCCATATTTCTGCTCTATTATGCTGTATCCCTTCTCCTCGAGCAGCTGGGCCAGCTCATAGCCCCCTGTCTCAACCACTTTTCCGCCATACATCACATGCACGACATCGGGCTTCAAGTAGTTGAGTATTCTCTGGTAATGCGTGATTACGAGAGCACCCATTCCTGTGGCCGCTGATATGGTTTTCACCCCGTCGGCCACAATCTTTACACCATCGATGTCGAGGCCCGAGTCGGTTTCGTCGAGGATAGCTATGCGTGGAGAGAGGATTGCCATCTGAAGGACTTCGCAGCGTTTCTTCTCTCCGCCTGAAAAGCCTTCGTTAAGGTAGCGTCTCGCGATGCTTGGGTCAAGCTTCAGCATCTCAATCTTCTCTTTCAAAAGCTTCTGGAACTCTGGCACACTTATTTTTGACTTGTCTGCGTCCCCGCCATATTTCATGTTGATGTAGGCTCTTCGGAGAAAGTTCGCCAAAGTCACGCCCGATATCTCGACTGGGTATTGGAATGCGAGGAAAAGGCCTTTGCGTGCTCGTTGGTCGGGGCTCAGGTCGACTATGCTTTCGCCGTCGAGAAGTATGTCGCCTTCATCAACTGTGTATTTTGGATGGCCCATGATTACCGCGGCGAGGGTGCTTTTGCCCGAGCCGTTGGGGCCCATTAGTGTGTGAATCTCTCCTTCTCTGACGGTTAGGTTGACGCCCTTTAGAATCTGCTTGCCTTCTACGCTGGCGTGGAGGTTGACTATTTTTAGCTCCATGTCTCTGGCTAGTTGGGTATAACGCCGTTATTTAAAGACGCCACAACAACACCAGCAGATCTATGCAAAGGATTTACGGCAGCCCCCACATTTACCCCGCGTTGAAGCTAACGGTCTACGGAGCAGCAGGGCAAATAGGTGGAAACAAGATACTTCTGGAGGATCGGAGCAAGGTTTTCCTCGACTTCGGCGTCGACTTCAACACAAGAAGCCGATATTTCAGCACGTTTCTCCAGCCCCGCCGATTCGCCCTCGTCAGAGACTATGTCACCACAGGCGTTTTACCGCCTTTGAAAGGCCTTTACGAAAAAGAAGGAACACCGTTCGCCGAAGCCGTTGTAATAACCCATGGGCATCTAGACCATTACGGCCACGCCTCTCTTCTGCGCCCAGACATACCCCTCTACATGGGCGAGACAACTAGGCTTCTGATACAAGCGCGGGAGAATACAAAGCAGAAATCGCCCGAGAACCTGTTCAACAAGAACGAGGAACATCCCGTAGAGGTTTTCCGCACAGGCTCAAAGCTGGTTTTCGAGGACGCCATCATATATCCTGTTCACGTGGACCACAGCATCCCCGCCGCCTACGGCCTTGTGATTGAAACCGGTGAAGGCGTGCTCGCGTACACGGGGGACCTTCGGATGCATGGTCCCAAATCCGAGATGACGCATGACTTTGTGGAGAAATGTGTAAAGATGAATGTGGAGACGCTGGTCATCGAGGGAACGCGCGTGGATGAAACAGACGTCTCTACGGAGGATGATGTGAAAAAAGAGTTGACCCGTGTAGCGGCTCAAGTAGGAGACAAGCTTGTTTCTGTGGTCGTTGCTATGATGGATTTCGACAGGCTCAACACGGTGCTGAGCGTAGCAGAGAACCTCGACCGCGTCGTAGCAATCTCTCTTCACCACGCCAACCTGCTAACTACACTCAAAACAGGCGGGGCGCGGATGAACATCCCAGAGCTTAGGGATGAAAAGCTTGTCGCCTTTCTCGAGAGAAGACGAACCGGTACATACTCGAAAACAGATTACCCAAGCTGGCAAGCCGAGCTAATAGAAAAGATACCGACCGTCGGAGACGAGGAGATACGCCGCGATCAGAAAAAGTATCTACTTGTTTTGAGCAGGGCCGAGGACATCATCAAGCTGAGCGACATAGAGCCAGAGCCGGGCTCGCTCTTCATACTGTCGACTAGCGAGGCCCATTCGGAGGAGCAGATGCTTGAGGAAGAAAGGATACACAATTGGGTGAACCTCCTCGACCTTCGCTACGAGCACATACACTCCTCGGGACACGCTCCCCAAAAAGACCTGATAAAAATTGTTGAAGAGATAAACCCGCGGAAAATCATTCCTGTCCACACTCTAAAACCTATGTTGATGAAGCAGCTTCTGAACAATTCCGGTTTGAAGACTGTTGTTGAGGAGCCTGTGCAGGGTATGGGGATGGATGTGTTTTAACGGGCTCTTGAGCGGACGTAGGGTTCGAGAAGGCTCCACAGCCATTCCGCAAACTCTGCAGGGTTCTTCGTCTGGACATATAATTCGCCGGGGCCTCTGACCCTTACGACAAGCCCTTCACCGCCGAGGAGAGTCGACTTAAGGTTGTCGAATTTCATGACATCGTATTGGCACGTTGTTGAGAAGGCGGCGAGATGAAAGTTGTCGACGACCAGCTCTTCTCCGGGCGAGAGTGTGAATTTTTCGAGGGCGCCGAAGGTGTTTATGAAGAGGTCTCCGCTGCCTGAACATCTTATCATGAATAGGCCTTGGCCAAAAATGCCTCGCGTAAAGCCCTGCCACTTGATGTCCAGGTCGACAGTCGGAGAGGAGGCCACGTATGCGGAGCGCTGTATGATGTAGCCGTTTTCAGGCGATACTCTGAGCTGGGCAATGTCGCCGAGAGGAGCGGAGACAAGGCCCAACCTACCTGACTTCTCGACGGCTGTGTACTCGTTTACAAAAAATGACTGCCCGCCTAGGAGCTTGAGCCCGAGTGCTTTGACGAAGCTGGATTCTCTAATGCGTGTCTGAACTCTGATGCTGGGGGTCATGTAGGTCATCGCTCCCGCCTCAGCCTCGATGGCTTCGCCGGGCATCAGCTCCACCTCTAGAAGCGCGTAGGATGGCCTATGTTTTATCTCGTATCTCATGCAGAGGAGTCTGCGGGCTTGGATATATTCTTGTTACATTTCCTCAACAAGCGGAATACCCGCGGCGTCCGCTGCCGATGAAACAGCTGACCTGAACGCCTCCACCAAGGCGAGCCTGAAAACCTTCACCTTCTCATCTGCGGAGAGGACTGGACAGTTTTCGTAAAAGTCGTTAAATGCGAAGGCGAGTTCTCTGAGATATGTTGCTATTCGTTTTACGGAGAGGTTTCTGACGGCTTCTTCATAGACTAGGGGGAGCATTCCTATTTGTTTGATGAGCATTATCTCCTTGGGGTCGAGTGTTGTCGGCGGGTTTTGGGGGTTGGGCTGGGTGTCGGCTTTCTCGAGTATCCTCGTGGCCCTCGCATATGCGTATTGTATGTAGGGGCCGGTGTCTCCCTCGATGTCTGAGGCCTCTTCGCTGTCGAAGACAATCATCTTATCTGGGTCAGCTCTTATGAGGAAGTATCTGATGGCTGCGACAGCTATTTTTTCAGCGACTTCTGAGACGCGGCTTTCGCTCCAGTCTGGATGTCTCTGACGAGCTCCTTCAGCGGCCTTCTGCTTAACATAGTCTAGAAGCGGGTCGACGTTGACGTAGATTCCTCCCCTGCCGCTCATGTGGACGAATCCACGCTCACCGACGTTGAGGTTGAGTCTCTCGGCGTCTGCTTTGCTGAGCGAAACAACCTCATAGGCGTAGTGGATGTATCTTGACGGGTCGGCTCCAAGCTTCTCTAAAGCGTAGCGCACAATCTCCTGCGGTCTCTTCTGCCGGACATCTACAACGTTTATCGTGAAGGATGCGTTTCCGTATTTGTGGGTCTCTGCTCCGCCGCGGTCGGTGATGTAGACTGGTGAATTGTCGGGATTTTTTGCGAGAAGCTTGTAGCGGAAATCTTTGTCCAGCAGCCCTAGTTTCCACGCGGCGTATCCGAAGTCGCGTGCGACATAGGTTGTGGAGCCGTCGCTCTTGACAACAACCTCGTCACCTTCCTTGCTTAGCTTGGGGTGGCCGCTGAGGTCGAACAGCCAACAGCCTTTCTTCGGCCCCTCTTCAGCCACATAGAGCACACCCATCTCCCGAAGCCGTTTAAAAACCTCCGACCACAGGTCGAAAAACAGGATGTCGCTCTCCTTGTTCAAGACATCATACCTCGCTCCAAGCCGCCAGCATGTCCGGAGCTGCTCCATCAACACACGCTCCACCACCAACCTGTTGAGCTGCGACGTCTCCGAATCATGGTCCTCAAGCTGGGCCGCCAGCTGTCGCCTCAATGTTTCGAGCCGCGGGTCGGCCTCTATTCTTTTGCTCACCTCCGTGTAGACTCTGCCGCAGTATTCGTCGAATTTTTCTCCCTTTGTTGGCTCCATGCTGTATCCGAGGTGTTTGAATGCGAGAAGCAGCTCAGCCATCTGCACACCGCTGTCGTCAATGTAGTTGGCCACAGCAACATGGTATCCGTTTTTCTTCAGAAGCCGTGCGAGGCTGTCGCCCAAGCAGACGTTGCGGGCGTGTCCTATGTGGAGGGCCTTGTTAGGGTTTACGCTTGTATGCTCAACCAAGACATATTGGCCGCCTCCTAAGCCGGTTTCGCCATAGCTCCTACCCTTTTCACAAGCCTCTGACACAATATCCGCAGCGAGACGGGGCCAGCGGGCGTAGAAGTTGATGTAACCAGCTCCCGCCACCTCAGCCCTCTCCACGTAAACCGTCCTCGACAAATCCATCCGCTCAACCAGCTCTTTCGCCATCTCGACGGGCTTCTTTCCCGTCTTCTTAGCCAGGTCAAAAGCATCCGAGGACGAGACGTCCCCGAACCTCGCATCCTTTGCCAGCGAAACTCTCGGCTGACCCACTCCAACGTCTGCCAGCAGTCTGGCAACCTCTTCGAGAAGCCTCCTCAACCCAGCCACCGTTACATGAAGCCAAAATTAAATTGTGACCCTTGGATAGACAGCTGTGTTTGGCAGGTTTTCGCTTGTAACTCTTGTCCTCACCTTGGCCGCATATGGTGTTCTAGGCTACCTGCTTCTGGCGCCGCGGGAGATTCCTGAAACACCTTCACCGCTTGTTGAAACCCTGCCCCATGCTATAGCGGCCGTGAACTCCGCCGCCGTCGTCACCCTTCTCTCGGGATACAGGGCCATCAAGAGACGAGACATCCGTCTTCACAAGCTTCTGATGCTCGCATCCTTCATCCTCATAACCTCTTTTTTGACGATGTATCTCGGCCGTCTTTTCCTCGGCGGCGTAAAACATTTCACAGGGCCCGTGCTTATACGAGACTTTGTCTACCTCCCATCCCTAGCCATTCACCTAGGGCTCTCAATAGTCTCCGTCCCCCTTGTGCTCTACAACATCTTAACCGGTCTTTTCACCCCGGTCCCTGAAATCGGGAGAAAGACGCGGCACAGGGCCGTGGGCAGATGGGGAGTGAGGCTGTGGAGCCTAAGCCTCGTCCTCGGCGTATTTGTCTACTTCCTGCTCAACTATCTGTGAAACCTTTATTCCTTCGATAAGGCTGTTTGAACTAGGGAATGCCTACAAACCTGCCCGCCGAGGCTCAGGCGAAGCTGGCCAAGTATCAGGAGGCTCGCACTGTGGAGGAGAAGATAAGGGCCCTCGAGGAGGCTCTGCCTCTCATCCCCGACCACAAAGGAACCGAGAAGATGAGGGCCCAGCTAAAAACAACCCTCGCCAAGCTTCGGAAAGAGGCGGAGAGGAAAAAATCGGCTAAGGTTTCCCGCACAGACCTCTTCGCCTTCAGAAAAGAGGGAGCCGCCACTGTTGCCCTCCTCGGCGTAGCCAACTCGGGGAAATCAACCATAATCAGGTTCATGACAAACGCCAAAGCCGAGGTAAGCATGTACGAGTTGACGACAACTCGTCCAATTCCAGCGATGATGCTCTACGAAGACGTATACATCCAACTCGTTGAACTGCCCGCGGTTCTCACATCAAGACTTGAGACCACACCATTCACGTCCAGAAGCATAGCCGCGGCCCGGGGCGCTGACCTCATACTGTTGACGCTTGACGGCATGAGAGACCTCGAGGAGCAGTATCTCAGACTCGTGGAGCTTCTCGAGGACTCTGGCATAACGCTGGGAGCGAAGAGCTTCGAGGTTGAGGTTGAGAAAAAGGATAGCGGGGGAATCAGGATTGTATTGTTTGGACGTTTTCATGGCTCTCTTGAGGAGCTGAAGAGGGAGCTGCAGCAGATAGGGCTGAGGAACGCTGTTGTCAAGATTTATGGTGAAGCCGATGTGGACAGTGTTTTGGAGCAGGTGCTTCATCCAACTGTCTACAAGAAAGCCATGGTAGCCGTGGGCCGAAGCGACTATGCATCAGCCGAAGGGGTTGAGAGGCTGAGAAGGTTGACCAGTCAGCATGGTCTACCATTTTTACAGCTCACCGAAACCAAGCCCGAAACCTTTAGGGACCTCGCGGAGAAAATCTTCCAAAACCTCGAACTCGTCCGAATATACACCCAGAAAGACGGCGTAGTGAACAGGAAACCCGTCGTCGTGAAGAAGGGAACAACCGTCAAAGAACTTGCCCAAATCATCCACCGCGAAATAGCCGAGGAGCTAAAGTATGCACGCGTCTGGGGCAGGTCGGTCAAGATACAGGGCCAACAGGTTGGGCCCAGCCACGTCCTCATGGACGGCGACATCGTAGAACTCGTGGTTTAACGTTAAATCAAGGTCTGAGAGAAAGCTTGGCGGCTTGAAGGTATACGCTGTGGGTGGAGCGACCTTCGTGAACGGCTTCATCTTGGCCGGTGCGGAAGGTGTCGCGGTCAACACACCGGAGGAGGCTTTCAAAACCATTAAGGAGCTTATGGGCAGGCCCGATGTCGGCTTGATAATCGTCTCGGAAGACCTTTCAGAAAAATTCAGGGATGAATTGAACGATTTAAGGGCCCGCAAACCAACGCCGCTGGTATACGAGCTCTCGCCACCAGTTGGCGCGCCTCGGAAAATCGACTACCGGAAGCTTCTCCGCAGCGTGCTCGGTGTTTGACACCTTTTTAAGGAAGAGTAATTCCTAACGGTTGAGCAGTCTTGTCGGTGCCGCTGTCCAAGGTGATTAACGAGGTTCTGCAAGATGCGTTGGCTAATGCGTTGAGGGTTCTCGAAGCCGCCGAGAACGAGGCTCTCGAGGTTGTTAACCGTGTGGAGAGAGAGGTTTTGCAGGAACTGGCTCAGATGGAGGAGTCAGGCAAAGCCTCGCGCCAAGCCGCTGTCCAGCGGATACTCAGCACAGCTGAAATCCAGTCCAAGAACATGGCTATAGCCGCTGTCGAGGAGGAGGTCAACAAAATATTCGAGTCAGTTCTCGAGAAAATAGCCAAGGAGTCGGGGGCACCCGAGTTTAAAAAAGTGCTGACCAAGTTGTTGGATGAAACCGTGCAGGTCATGGGACGTGACATAGTGGTGGAGACCAACGAGGCCGCTCTCCCGCTGTTGAGAGAGGTTGTTGCTGATAAGAAATATGGTGTAAAAGTTGTTGTTTCCGATAAGCCAGCGCCGATTATGGCTGGGCTCAGAGCAACCTCACTCGACGGCTCCATGAGATACGACAACTCCGTCGAGGCGCGGCTTGAGAGGCTTAAGCCGATTCTCCGGACAGAGATTGCGAAGATGCTGATGCAGAAGGAATAGGTTTGAAGAAAATACTTGTCACCAACGACGACGGTGTTCTGAAGACCGGTCTATGGGCTCTCCACGATGTTTTGAAAGACTTGGGAGAGGTCACAGTTGTCGCTCCAGAGTCGATGAGAAGCGCGGTCGGCATGAGCATTACTCTACACAAACCTCTGCGGCTCAGAAAAATCAGGGTCGGCGGCAAGATTGCATACTCCTGCTCGGGAACTCCGTCAGACTGCGTCATAATGGCTGTTAGACAAGTTTACCGAGGAAAGGGCCCTGACCTAGTGGTCTCTGGAATAAACGAGGGAAACAACGTTTCGCTTCAATCAGTTTACGGCAGCGGAACCATCGGCGCCGCCATAAGGGCTTGTCTCATGGGCTATCCCGCCGCCGCCTTCTCCCTCTCTCTTCCAGAAGACCGTGTCCCATCGGCAGAGTGGATGAAAACCATGATGACAAAGGCAGCGGCCAAGGCAAAACCCATAATAAGCTACATGCTTGAACACGGTCTTCCACCCGGCGTCGACTACCTCAACATCAATTTCCCACACGAGCTAACCGATTCCACACGCTACGTCATAACGAGAGCTGCGAGAAACCGTTACAAAGAGCAGGTTGAAGAGAGGATAGACCCGCGGGGCAAGCCCTACTACTGGCTAAAGGGAGAGCTCCGCAGTGACCTCGAGCCAGGCACAGACGCCTACGCCGTTTTCGTGGAAAAAGCCATCTCAATCACTCTGATGAAAACTGATACATCCGCTGCGATTGATGTCGACGGCTCAGCCCTGCTAGACTACCTGAAGAGTCTGCGAGAATGAGGTTTTAAACCAGCTGAACATGTTGTTTTAGGCGGTTTTGCGACTGGGGAAGTCGAAGGTGTGCTTTTATGGTGTTGACGTTGCGGGAGAAGATTGAGCTGATGAGGCAGGGGATAATACATCGATATCTTATCCCCATGCTTGAGGAGAGAGGATTCTTAGTAAGTGATTGGAAAAGGCCAGTTTCCCTCGAGGACAAGGTTCTCCGCGACGACGGCTGGATACCCATATACACCAGCTTCACGACCTGGGAAACATACACCAGAAACGCGCCGCTCCACGTTTATTTCAACACCTTCTACGGCGACATCCACGAAAAAGCCTACCGGATATGCTTCGTCGAATACATACTCAACAAACACAACTACAGGCTTCCACCAGCTGTTACAGGAGTGTTTACACGATTAAACGTCGAAAACGGCTATTACTGGAAACACCGGATACCCATAAACCTCGACGTACCAGATTCCGCTGTAAACGATGTTGACAGCAAGTATGACGAGCTGCTGCTTCTATTGACGAGGGCAAAAGTTATCGACTAACTTTTCCTGACTTGTCTGAGAATGATGCTTGTGTTTGTTTCGTTTACCCCTGAGATGTTTCTTATTTCTTCGATGACCTTGTTAAGTGCTGACATCGAGGGGACCGTGATTATGGCCATGACATCCCGTGTGCCAGTTATCTCGTAAACCTCTTCAACACCTTCAAGCTTGATGAGCTTGTCGGCGACCTCGGGAGTGGGCACAGAGGGATGGACGCTGATGAAAGTAACCGCCTTAACTCCATAGTCCTTGGACAGGACCACGGTAAATCCCTTGATGACGCCTTTGTCCATGAGATTCTTCACTCTTCGCCGCACAGCCCCTTCCGACAACCCGAGCGCCTTACCCACCTCAGTAAAGTTTCTCCGAGCATCCTCCCGCAGCATCTCGATAATCTTTCTATCTATTTCATCGATGTCAGCCGACATCGGCTGTAAAAGCAATCGAGTGGATAATATGCTTTATAAAAAAGGGGTTAAGACTTTGGCTGGAATGGTTGTCCGTGTAGGTGTCGTAGGCGGCTCGGGATACACAGGCGGAGAGCTTCTGAGAATTCTCGCCGTCCATCCAAACGTTGAAGTAACCTATGTAACATCCCGCGAATACGCTGGCAAACCCTTCACAGCCATCCACCCCCATCTCCGCGGATTCTACAAAGGGCTCAAGTTCTCCAACGTAGATGTCGAAGCAATTGTGGAGAAATGCGAAACAGTTTTCGTCAACACCCCACATGGAGTATCCTCAACACTCACCCCACAGTTTCTCGAGAGAGGTCTCCGCGTCCTCGACCTCAGCGCCGACTTCCGCCTCAGAAACCCAACGGATTACGAAAAATGGTATGAGACGAAGCATCCGAGGCCCGAGCTCTTGGACAAAGCTGTCTATGGTTTGCCCGAAATATACAGAGAAACCATCAAAAACGCTCGATTCGTCGCTTGCCCAGGCTGCAACTCAACCGCTGCGCTGATTGCTCTTGTCCCCGCCGTTGAGAATGGGATAATTGATTTGGAGAAAATTGTTGTCGACATCAAGGTGGGCAGCAGCGAGGCCGGGATAAAGCCTTCGCTTGGCACTCATCATCCTGAGAGAGCCAACGTAATGAGGCCGTATGAAGCGGAGGGGCATAGACATGTTGCAGAGGTTGAGCAGGAGCTGTCTCTGCTTGCAGGAAAACCAGTCCGGGTTGCTCTTGTTCCACACGCCGTCGGCGCTGTACGTGGAGCACTTGCAACGGCCCACGTATGGTTCTCCAACCAGGATGCAGATGAAAACATGGTTTGGAAGGTTTATGCCAGCCGCTACGCCAAGGAGCCCTTCATAAGGATAGTTCATGGAACACCATTCAGGTATCCTGACCCCAAATATGTTGTGGGGAGTAATTTCGCTGACGTGGGTTTCGCCGTGGAGAAGAGAATAGGGCGCGCGGCTCTTTTCGCTGCTATTGACAACCTGATGAAAGGGGCCGCGGGGCAGGCTGTTCAGTGTTTCAACATCATGCACGGCTTCGATGAGAGAGACGGCTTAAACTATCCGCCTCTACGGCCAGCCTAACCTTAAATCCAAAGCTGGAGGAGCTTCTCCGTGATAGTTGTCAAGGCGGGTGGCAGGGCGCTCGAGTCTAACAGACAAAAAATACTCGAGTCCGTTGCTCGCCATTCTTCTGATGGAGTGGTTTTCGTCCACGGTGGAGGAGATGTTGTTTCGGAGTTTGAGAGGCGGCTTGGTGTTGAGCCGAAGATAGTTGTCTCCCCCTCTGGTGTTAGAAGCAGGCTCACCGACTCGGCTGAAATAGAGGTCTACACCATGGTTATGGCTGGCAAACTGGGTAAGGAGATTGCCGCCACCCTCAACAGACTGGGTGTCAAGGCTGTGAACCTCTCGGGAGTGGACGCCTCCATCATAAAGGCCCAGAGAAAGAAAAAAATCGTGATAGTTGATGAAAGAGGGCGGAAACGGGTTGTCGACGGAGGATACACGGGAACAATAACAGACGTCGACGCTGAGCTCATTAAACATCTGCTCGGGCTCGGGCTTGTGCTTGTTGTCTCACCTCTCGCGATAGGAGACGAGGGCGAGTTACTCAACGTTGACGGTGACTCGGCAGCCGCCGCCATAGCCAGCAGCATGCGCGCAGACAGGCTGTATCTGCTAACGGATGTGGAGGGGTTGTTGCTTGACGGGCAGCTTGTCAAGAGCCTCACAGCGGCGCAGGCCCTTGAGATGTTGGACAAAATAGGGCCGGGTATGAACCGTAAAGTGATGATGGCTGCGAGAGCTGTGCAGTCTGGTGTGAAGAGGGCGCACATATGTTCGGGGCTTGTATCCGACCCGGTTGAGGCGGCTGATTCGGGCGGTGGAACTGTTATCGTCGGTTGACGAATAAAGTTTAGACAATTACGATAATCGGAAAAACAATCCGACACCCGATAAATACCTGGACATAATTCTAACGATTTAAATAACGGCTTTACGAATATCCCGCCCGAGGTAATGAGAATGCCGGCCTTGAACTGTCCGGTTTGCGGAGGCTCCGTGGAAGTGCCTAACGACGCGTTGCCCGGCGAGTTGTTCGAGTGCGGAGACTGCGGCGCCCAGCTCGAATACTTCATAGACGAAAAGAACAACTCCTCACTCAAAGTTGCTGAAGAGGTTGCGGAAGACTGGGGCCAGTAGAGGATGAACATCGGCCTCTCCTACGACGTTGTGCGGTTTGAGGAGAAGGCTTTACTCCAGTCTATAAACAATCTCGGGCATAAACCTCTACCCATACATGTTCTGGCGAGAGAGTTTTGGATAAACGAGGTAAACGGTCTCGAAGCAGATTTCATAATACAGCGCTGCGTCAGCTACAACAGGGCAGCAGCAACCACCGCAATATTTGAGAGAAGCGGCCACATAGTCGTCAACAACACCCAAGTGCTCCGCAACTCAGCCGACAAACTTCTTACATCATGTCTGCTCGCCCGAAAAAATGTCCCCACCCCTGTAACAGCGATTGCGTTTAACAGAGAAACGGCGTTAAATGCTGCGAAAAAGATAGGGTTCCCAGTTGTGGTTAAACCTGTTTCGGGAAGCTGGGGAAGAAACATAGCGAGGGCCTTTGACGAGCAGTCGCTTCTCGACATCCTCGAACTGAGGGAGAACATGCCGAACCCGCAGATGAAGATACACTACATACAGGAGCACGTCGACAAGCCTGAGAGAGACATCAGAGCCTTCTACGTTTGGGGAGAAGTCCCAGTCGCAATCTACAGGGTGAGCAAAAACTGGAAAACCAACACAGCTCTCGGCGGAAAAGCTCAGCCATGTCCCGTGACAGATGAGCTCGCAGACCTCGTCATCAAGGCGGGAGACGCCGTCGGCGGAGGCGTCTTAGGGGTAGATGTTCTCGAGTCACGGGAGAAAGGAATGCTGGTCAGCGAGGTCAACGGAGTCGTTGAGTTCAGAAACACCGTGCTAGTCACCGGATATGATTTGCCGACGAAGATTGTTGAGAAGAGTGTTGAGGTGTTGAAGCGGTGACTGTTTCTCTGCTCAGGTTCGCGGCTCCCCGTGGACTGCGTGTTGCACGCGCTGAGGGACAATATGTGTGGGACACCGAGGGCAGAAGATATCTAGATTTTTACATGGGATATGGTGCGGCTTTTCTCGGACACCGTCATCCACGTGTCGTGAAAGCTTTGGAGGAGCAGCTAAGCCGCTACATGACGATCACCCCCGCATTCGACACTGATGTTCTCGACGCGTGCCTCGACGCCCTTGGGAAAATTCTTCCACCTCATTTAACCCGTGTGTTTTTTCTAAACAGCGGCTCCGAGGCTGTGGAGCTGGCTCTTAAGCTGAGCCGTAAGCTGACTGGCAGGAGGAAAGTCCTTGCTTTCAACAACGGTTTTCACGGCAGAACCATGGCGGCTCTCTCAACGACCTGGAACCCGAAATATCGGGAGGGCTTTGAGCCTTTTCCGTTTGAAGTGGTATTCGCACCTTTCAACGACATCGGGGCTGTTGAGGAGAAGCTGAGCGAGGAGTTTGCGGCCGTCATCTTCGAGCCTGTGCAGGGAGAGGGCGGAATAATCCCCGCTAAACCCGAGTTTATGAAAGCAGTTGAGAAACGGGCCCGGGAAATGGGTGTGTATGTGGTTGTTGACGAGGTTCAGTCAGGGTTTGGGAGAACAGGAGTGGTCTGGGCCCATGAGAGAGGCGGAATCAAGCCGGATATGTTGACGGCGGCGAAGGCGGTGGCAGGCGGCTTTCCCGCCAGCCTTATAGCGGTTACCGAGGATGTGGCCTCGAAGGTGAAGGACACGGACCATGGCTCAACATACGGCGGCAACCCTCTCGCGCTCGCGGCAATAACGGCGGCCACGCATGTTCTCCGCGAGGAAAACATTCCCGAGCAGGCCGAGGTCAAGGGAGCCATGCTCGCCGAAGAGCTAGCACCGCTTCTGCAGGAACATGGCAGAGTTTTCAGAGGACTCAGACAGGCTGGGCTGATGATAGGTATCGACATGCGCACCACACCCACACAATTCATCAAAATGCTTCAGGAAAATGGCTTGATAGGGTTCAAGGCAGGGCTAACCGTTCTCCGGTTTCTCCCACCTTACCTAATCACGAGAGACGACATCCTATACGCTGTTGAGACAATAAGAAAAACAGCGGAGGAGTACATGCGTCTACAGTCGACTGAGAAAACTTGACAGAGGAGTTCCGGAAACTTGCTCAGCCTCGTACCAAACTCTCACAACAGGCTTACCGCATTCAATTAAGCGGGTTAAATCAGCTGGGCTGGCTGAAACTATAAGCTCAGCCTCCGCCCTTCGCAGCGTTTCGCCGAGGTCTCTTAGCTGCTCCTCTGTGTAGCCCAGAGCGGGGACAACAGGGCCCAGATGTTGATATTCGCGGTATAGTTTAGCTATTGTGCCGACGGCATATGGCCGTGGGTCGACGATTGATGCGCCTGCGTTGACGGCTGCTATGTAGCCGGCTCCGACACTCATTCCGCCGTGGGTGACTGACGGAGAATCCTCAACAACTAACACTCTCCGTCCTCTAAGCGGAACATCTTCCACACGTATCTTCGAGGCCGTTGCCACGACCTCGGCCCCGGGGTTGACCTTTCTCACCATCTCGGCGGCCCTGTCAAGCTGCTCCTCTGAAACCTTGTCAGCCTTGTGCAGAATTATCACATCCGCCATATGGATGTTTGTCTCGCCCGGGTAGCTGTTTGTTATCAGCTCTGGCCGCGTCGCGTCGACCACCGTTATGTGAAGGTCTGGCCAGTAGAATGGCAAGTCGTTGTTTCCACCATCCCAGACAATGACGTCGCCCTCTTTTTCCGCCTCCTTGAGAACCATCTCGTAGTCAACGCCCGCGTATACTATGGTGCCTTCACGGAGATGTGGCTCAAACTCCTCTCTCTCCTCGATGCTGCACCTGTATCTATCGAGGTCGTCTAAGCTGGCGAAACGTTGCACGACCTGCTTCTCTAAAACACCGTAGGGCATGGGATGGCGGACGACAACGGGTCGGTGGCCCTTTTCCCTAAGAAGCTTAACCAGCATCCGTGAGACGGTGCTTTTCCCCGCCCCGGTCTTCACAGCCGTAACCGCTACCACCTTTTTCCCTGACTTGAGCATGGTTGAGCGGGGGCCCAGAAGCATGAAGTCACAGCCCAGCGCAAGAACCTTGGAGGCCTTGTTCATCAACTCTACATGTGTCAGGTCGCTGTATGAGAAGACGACAAGCCTGACCCCTTCTCTCTCAACTATTTCGGGCAGCTTCTCCTCATCATGTATGGGAATGCCCATGGGGTAGAGTGGGCCGGCGAGCTTGGGAGGATAAACACGTCCAGCGATGCCAGGTATCTGCGCGGCCGTAAACGCCACAACCTCATACCGCTCGTTGTTTCTGAAGAAAACGTTGAAGTTATGGAAATCGTGGGGCCTCTAGAAAAAGGCCCTGTCACGTCCAGCGGCTCCCATGATTACAGTCTTTACGCGGCCATCCATGGTTATCCAACCCCTCATGGGGGTAAAAAGGGTTGCGTAAACACTTAATACAAAACTGTTTCACCAAGTTTTTTGATAACAGGATTGAGCACGGTGGAAATCCATAGAGAGACGGCGGTCTCAACGCTTGTTCAGCTCCTCGAGGTTTACACGCCGCCGGGAGAGGAGCGGAGGCTTGAGCGAACATGGTTTAGAATCTGCGGCGACCTCGGTTACAGAGATTTTTGGCGGGACGAGGTTGGCAACTATTTCGCAGCCGCTGGAGGCGGAGAAAGAACAGTTATGCTGGTGAGCCACGTTGACACCGTTCCAGGGGAGCTTCGTGTCCGTGTTTCCGAGGGCAAGGTCTACGGCAGAGGCGCGGTTGACGCCAAGGGACCTCTATCAGCCATGCTTCTCGCAGGCAGCGCAGCCGCATCCCATCTGAAAAACATACGACTCATCGTTGCTGGTCTCGTCGACGAGGAAGGGAATGGATACGGGGCTAAGAAGCTTGTCGAAGAAGGTCTCGAAGCAGATGCGATAATAATAGGAGAGCCAACCGGGACAACCGGAATAGCCCTCTCATACAGAGGAAGTCTGAGCATCAAGATAAGGGCCCAAGCACGTGGAGGCCATGCATCAGCACCCTACATCGCGGAATCGGCTCTGGAGAAAATTCTCCGTTTATGGAAACTTGTCGAAGAGCACTACGGCGGCAAGAGGTATGAGGAGGTGACTTCCGCTTTAACAACGCTTCATGCAGGAGACTGGGTGAGCAGGATACCTGACAGAGCCGAGGGAAGCATAAACATCAGGTTCCCCCATCCATACAGCTCTAAGGAGATATTGTCCCGGCTTGAGGAGTTCGCTAAAATTGCTGACTGCCAGATGGAGGTCATCGACATAACCGAGCCGGTCGTCACCCACGTGAACAACTATGCTGCCAGAGGTCTTCAGAGAGCGATGCTAAGGCTGGGGCTGAAGCCACGCATAGTGAAAAAGACAGGTACAAGCGACATGAACACCCTAGTAGCCGTGACGCCGAACATAGTGGCATGCGGACCCGGCGACTCAACCCTCGCCCACACATCAGCAGAAGCAGTAGAGATAAAAGACATAATCACCGCAGCCCAAATCTACGTCGAATTCGTTAAGGAAATGGATTCAGCTCAGTAATCTCTGTAAACAGTCTTCGAGAAAACGCCGCTCCATTTCAACACGGTTTCTCTCTTCCTCAACTATTTTGAGAAGCCGGTCCACGTTCTCAGAGACCATGGAGGGGTTGGCCGAGCCCTTGGCCGTGTAGCGTTCAACTGTGGCAACCGGGTCCATAATGTTAAGCACTTCCCCGACTGTGTAGATTGGTTTTAGCCCGTGCTCTTGGAAGATTGTATCAAGCCTCGTCTGTGTAAGGGTTTTTTCGGCGATGCTGCGGCTGATTTTCGCCGCTATCTGATGTGCTTTTCTGAAGCCTATTCTATGTTTGAGAGTTAGGTGGTTGGCTAGCTCGACTGCGGCCGTGGGCGGTGCGCATGCCTCCATCGCCCTCTCCTTATTGACCTCAATCATCTCCACATGTTTTTTCAGCATGTGGAGGCTTTCAGAAACCTCTCTGAGAGCTTGCCAAAACTTCGGCGTCACCTGTTGAAGGTCAAGGTTGTAGCCACTCGGCTGCCGCGACAAAATCCCAGACACCGTGGCGAGAAGCCCCAGCACCTCCGCCGTCTTTGTCCTCATAATCTCGGCGACGACGGGGTTCCTCTTCTGAGGCATGATGCTGCTGGTCGCGGCGAGCTCCTCAGGTATCTGTATGAGGCCGAATTCCTCCGACGAGTAGAGAACCATCTCCTCGGCAAAAGAGGAAATAACCAAGGCGATGGCGTGGAGAGGTGAGAGAAGCAAAAGAAGAAACTCCCGGGAAGCCGTTGCATCGAGGGCGTTCCAGCTGATTCTCTTAAAGCCGAGTAGCTGGGCTATGTATTCGCGGTCCACGGGCGCGGATGTTCCCGCGACAGCCGCCGAGCCTAGAGGAGACTCTTCACAAGCCTCAAGATTGTTGAGGAGAGTGTTGCAGCATCTTAGAAGGCGGATGGCGTAGGACTGTAGAAGAAACCCGAACGTCGCTGGAGCGGCTCTCTGTAGATGGGTGTAGACGGGGAAAACCGTTGCAGCATGTTCACGGCTTTTCATCACAAGTGCTTCTACGGCTCCGAGAAGCTCTTCAGCGACTTTATACACTCTACGCCTCGCCTCGATTTTCACAGCCGCAACAACCGCATCGTTTCTGCTTTTGCCGAGTGCAAGCATCTCAGCGGCCTCGGGTGCTTTTTGGGCGAGAAGTTGTTCCAGATAGATGTGGATGTCTTCTGTTGTAGGGGGCGGGGTTTGCCGGGTTTGGAGAAGTTGTTTCAGTGCCGAGACAGCTTTCTCCGCCGATGTCTTGCTTATGAGGCCCTGCTTCTCTAGCATCTTTATGTGGGCCGCGTTAACGCAAACCGTTGCCTCATAAATTTCTGCGTCAAAGGACGCGGATGATGTGTAGCGCGCCGCCTCCTCATCCATCCCACGCGATAAAGCTGCTCTATGTGGTGCATCCATCAGCTACTCCTTCTCCCTAAGGCTGCTCAGACGTGTCTCGAGGCTCCACAGCTTGGAAAAGCCTTCCCCAGCCCTCTGGTCAAAAACACTTTCACGCGCATAGGTGATATACTTGGGAGAGTAGAGGGGTTTTTCTCCACGCCGTCCAACTATCCTCAGCGAGCCTTTGTAAAGCCTGAGACGAACCTCACCATCCAGCCCTTTCTGCGACTCGTCGATAAACGCGTCAAGGGCTTTGCGCAACGGGTCCATCCACAATCCAGAGTAGACGAGGTCCGCCCAAAGGCTGTCCACCTGCTGCTTGAATGCCTGAAAACGTCTTCCGAGAAACATTTTCTCAAGGTCCATGTGCGCGTTGATTAATATGAGTGCCGCGGGAACCTCGTAAACCTCCCGTGACTTAAGGCCCACGACACGGTCCTCCACATGATCAACCAGTCCGTAGCCATGCATACCGCCCAACACATTCAGCATCCTAACAAGTGACACAAGGTCTTTTCTCTCGCCGTTGATGTATTCTGGGACACCGTTTCTAAACCCTATGGTGAACTCCTCAGGCTTGTCGGGTGTTTGGTCAAGGGGTTTGACAAGCTTAAACGCCTCGGTGGGAGGCTCTGTCCAAGGGTCCTCGAGCTCTGCGGCCTCTATCGAGCGGCCCCAGAGGTTCTCGTCGATGCTGAAGCGGCTTTTGACAGGGTTGACGGGTAGGTTGTGCTCCAGCGCATACTCTATCTCCTCGTCTCGACTCATGTTCCACTCTCTAACGGGCGCGATTATCTTGAGGCCCGGTGCAACGGCTGCGAAAGTCGCGTCAAACCGCAGCTGGTCATTACCTTTACCCGTGCATCCATGAGCAACCGCGTCACACCCCTCCTTCAAAGCAACCTTCGCGGTCTCCTCAGCTATCAAAGGCCTGCTCAAAGCCGAGCTGAGAGGATAACTCCTCTCATACATCGCGTTCGCCTTGATCGCTCTCGACAAAAACTCGTCGGCAAATTTTTTCTTCGCATCTATGCTGTAGTGCTTGACGGCGCCGCTTTTGTATGCCTTCTCCTCGATTTCTGCAAAATCTTCATCTTGGCCAACGTCAACTGTAACCGTCACCACCTCGGCATTGTATCTCTGGCTTATCCATTTGATCATCACGGTTGTGTCGAGACCGCCGCTGTAAGCTAACGCCACCTTCATGGCTTCTCACATGAGAGGGCCTGTTCTTAAGCCTAATCGGCGTCTTCCCCTGCCTTGGCCGCTGTCTCATCAATTTTCCTGAGAATAGAGTCTCTCCTCAGTATGCCGACCTCCAGCAAGTTAACCACCGAGTTGGGCGACGCTGTGCCGGTGAGTCTTCCGAAGGGGCCCTTTATCTGTCGCCACTTCAGGTCAGTATTGCCGCTCTTTGACCTATAAATCACTCCAAGGACCTCGGCTACCTTAACAAACCTGACATCACGCATCTCGCGTAACGGAACCTTTGACACCGCCTCGACATATATTGTGCCACGGTCAGGGTCTCTCTCGGGGAAAACAGAAGTGTCGTGCAGATAGGCTGCAGGCATGTATGAAGCACAGGTGTTCAGTATGATGAATTGCCTAAATTTCTCCAGATGAGTTTTTTCATCGATTTCAACCATTTTTTCACCACCCCGTGTTACGGGACCTGAACTCTATCCGCGTCTCCCTTTTCTTGGGCATGATTTTGTCGAGGATTAGTTTGAGGGTCTCATCGTCGACGGGAAGCCTGATGTTTCCTGTCTGCGATACTTGGATGAGGTAGGTCTCGACTTTCTCGGCTATTTCGGGTTTGATGAGTTTGAGGTTGTTAAGCCTCTGCCTCGCCTCAGGTGTTAGAATGGTCCTCATCACGGCCGCTCTCTCCAGCTCCCTCTGTCTACGGGCCTGCTCCTCTGCGGCCCTCGCCTGAAGCTCCGCCATCTTCTGCTGCCTTATCCTCTCCAGCTCCTCGTCCTCAGCCGACATCCTGTCCAAAATCACTTTTTCTAAGAGATAAATTTAACCTAAACTGCCTCGAACTCCATCAAACTAAGCAGATAAGCTTTTGACAGCTCCTCCGCCGACGGAATCTTCAAAGGCAAGTTGAGAAGCTTCGCAACGGCTTCGACAGCTCTTTTCGCGGCGAAGAAGTCAGGAGCCATCTCCGCCGTTTCAACCAGCATGGAGAAGTTCTTTAGCCCAGCCTCTGATGCGAGCACCGTTAAGAGACCAGCTGCGCCGACAATCTGCCCACTATACCTCACACCATCCACAACCTTTATCCACTCCTCCAACAGTTTCTCATCGGTAGAGGAGCAGTAGACCGTTCTCTTCTCTGAAACCGTTTCCTTCCCGTATCCGCCGATGGTGAGAACCGTTGAGCAGCCGAGGTCTTTCGCTACCTGGATTATTTTTGTGCAGAGGTCGTATTGTCCATAGCTTGTCGAGGGCTGTGCATTGCCGTATAGTATGAGAAGCGGAGGGTCGTGTTCGGCGACGTAGATGTCTGCGAAGCTGAAGATGATTTTTCCTTCGGAGATGTATCCTATGGCGGGGAAAAACGGTGAATAGAATCTGACGACTTTCCTTACTTTCATGTTTTTGAGAAGATATGCAACCGCAACCTTGGCCACAAGACCTATACCCGGCAGCCCCTCCACCAAAATCCCGTCAGACACCTTCACCTCCCGGCCCCCGTCCACGAAGCTTACCTCGGTCTCCAGCATACCGGCTCTACTCCATACATCGTGTTAATAATTGTTTACGCCTCGACTTAATAAATAGAGACCCTCATCACAGCTTGATGATGGCTGAGCTCGAGGTTAAGCACAAAGACCTTCTGGGCCGGGTTGGGTCGCTTCAAGTAGGCGGAAAAAAGGTTGAGACACCGGCTTTCGTGCCCGTGATAAACCCTGTGAGCCAAGTTGTTCCACCCGAGGAAATCAGAAGAAGATTCGGCTGCGGGATTGTTATCACAAACGCTTACATCCTGTTTAAACGGTTTCGTTCAAGGGCTGTTGAGGAGGGTGTTCACAGGCTTATCGGCTTTGACGGCTTGGTCATGACAGACTCTGGCGGCTACCAGGTTCTTGTCTATGGTGATGTTGAGGCCACGCCGGATGATATTGCTTTTTTCCAGGAGTCCATCGGCTCGGACATAGCTGTCCCCCTTGACAGGCCGACGGGCTTGGTGGGGCGTCGGGAGGCTGAGAAAACTGTTGAAGAGACTCTCGCCAACGTCAGGAGAACTGTCGAGCTTGTGGGTCATGGTGGGCGCTGTGTATGGGTGGGGCCTGTGCAGGGCGGGTTATACCGCGACCTTGTGCAGAAATGCGTTGACGAGTATAAGCGTCTTGGCTTTAGCCTCTACTGTCTCGGAAGCCCAACACCTCTGATGACCGCATACAGATACCGCGAACTCGTCTCGATGATAACCACCACCAGACACGTACTCGGCACAGTCAAGCCTCTTCACCTCTTCGGAGCAGGCCATCCCATGATGTTCGCACTCGCCGTTGCTCTTGGCGTGGACATGTTTGACTCGGCCTCTTACGCGCTCTTCGCCAAGGAGGACCGCTACATATTGCCTGAGGGAACAGTGCGCTTGGAGCAGCTCAGCCACCTGCCCTGCAGCTGCGAGGTCTGCACACGGTTTTCAGCGAAAGAGCTGCGGGAGCTTGAGAGAGAGGAGAGGTTTAGAAATCTTGCACTCCACAATTTGTTTGTCTGTTTTCAGGAAGTCGAGGCAATAAAGCAAGCCATCTGGGAGGGAAGGATGTATGAGCTGCTGGAGAGAAAGGCGCGCTCACATCCAGCAGTCTACGAAGCGTTTCAACACATCTTCACTGATGAAGAAACTCTCCGAACCATGGCCCTGCATACACCCCTCTCGAAACGGCGTGGGATATTTCTCTTCGACACCACAAGTCTTCAAAGACCTGAATACAGGAGGATGGCTGAGTGGCTGAGGCGGTGGTCACCTTCATGCGTTGACGCTGCCGTCCTCGTCAGCCACAGGGCCGTGGTTAACCGGAGGCTTGAGAAATTGTTTGAGCTGCTTGCCAAAGTGGTGGGCGACAGCTGCTTCGAGGTCTTTGTCCACGACACCCCCTATGGATTGGTGCCGCTATCACTCTACCATGTTTTCCCCATCTCCCAAACCACGTACCCCGAAACACTTGTCAAACAACTCGAGGACAAAATATTCCGTGAAGCAGCCGAAACCCTCGCCAAACACGGCTTCAAAAAAATAATCATCATCGAAACAAGGCGGGAAACCTATCCGGGATACAGCCGCAAACTGGCCCACAGCCTCCAAACAAGCCTATCAAAGGAAGTCGTTTACACAACGTCTAAATAGGTCGAATAAGAAAAAATTTGCTGAACCGCTTGGGCCGGTGGTCTAGCCTGGTATGACGCCACCCTGACGCGGTGGAGGTCGGCGGTTCAAGTCCGCCCCGGCCCATGAGATGAATGTTTATATGATGTCCGGGGAGGGGTGTGGTGTTGACCGCCGAGGCTTTGGTGCGGGCTGAGATTGTGGTTGAGGGCGATGTTCAGGGAGTTGGGTTTAGATATTTTGTTAGGAGAGCTGCAAGGCGTCTCGGCGTAAAAGGATTTGTCGAAAACCTTGAAAGCGGTGCCGTAAAGATTGTGGCAGAGGCCTCTAAAGAGAGGGTAGAGAAGCTCGTTGAGAAGATAAAATCCGCTCCACCACCCATAGCGGTCGATGAAATAACGGTAACCTACAGCAAACCAACAGGCGAGTTCAAAACCTTCAAGATTGTTGTGAAGGATTTGGCGGAGGAGATGGTTGAAGGCTTCGCGACAGGCGCCTCCTACTTCGAAATAATGTTCGAGAAACAGGATAAAGCGCTTGTGAAGCTGGATACTTTGATAGAGAGGCAGGATTTGATGTTAGTGAAACAGGACCTTATGCTGCAGAAGCAAGACCAGATGCTTGGGAAGATGGATTTGATGCTTGAGAAACAGGACCTTATGCTAGAGAAGCAAGACCAAATGCTCCATAAGCAGGACCAGATGCTAGAAAAGATGGATGTGACGCTGGAGAAACAGGGCCAAATGTTGCTTACACAGGACCAGATGCTGCTTAAGCAAGACCAAATGCTTGGAAAGATGGACATTATGTTGGAGAAGCAGGATTCGACGTTGCAAAAACAGGACCAGATGCTAAGTAAAATGGATTTGATGGTGGAGAAGCATGATGAGATGTTGGAGCGGCAGGATATGTTGGTGGATGAAGTTAAGGGTTTGCGGCGTGATGTTTCATTTCTGATTGAGGATAGGATTACGCGTATTGAGCGGGATGTTGCCGAAATTAAGGCCCGGCTGGGCATCACTGGCTAGTTTGTAAAAATTATTATTGGACGTGGATGTGGTGTATTAATATGTCGGCTGGCAGGCGTGCGATTAGCCTGGTTATTGCGGCTTTGGTTGTTACGGTTGTGTTTCTGGGGATTGTTTCCGCTTCTCTCGCTATGCTTTATTCGCTTCAGGGTGCCTCTAGCGAGGCTGTGAAGAGGGAGGCGGAGAGGGCTATGGAGGCGTTTTTCATAATTTACTGGGTGAACGAGACGCATGTGCGGCTTGTCAACAACCAGAGCAGCGTAGCCATTCATCTAAGATACTGGATAACCTCGGACACTTCAGGTAGTTCGGTTATCGGCCCTCTCGACCCGGTTGACTATTCAGTTGAGCCGGGGCAGACGAAGGTTGTGAAAGCCGCTGACTATCCACGTAATCCATCGCGCATCTATAAGGTTGTTTCGGAGAGGGGTACTGTTTTCGAGGTCACCGACCCTCCTGCTGACCCTCAGTCAATAATCCAGTATGCGCCGGTCGAGGTGGCTGTGAGGCCCGGCTACACAAGTCGCTTAACCACTTTCTTCATCAACACTGGGCCCGAATTTGGTGGAGGGGTTGTCTCGATTCAATGTGTCCACATCTACTACGCTGATGGGAACGTTTACTATCCGTGCACGGTCTGGGGGCTTACTTTCTCCCCTAGTGCATCGGTTACGGTGCCCAGCGGCGGCTACGGTGCTGTGCGTGCCGATGTCGCTATCCCTGTCTCGGGCTCTGGCTCTTCGCTTGGAAACTATTTTGTGCGGTTTAGGCTGGTGTCGTCGGCGTTTACCCGCGAGTACGTGGTGCGTGTGCATCTAGGCGATTTTAGCGTCTCGGCTCCTAGTCCTTTAACCGTGACTCTGAACAGGGCGGCGTGCATACGTAGCGCAGTGGTGACCATCTCGGTGACAGGCCTCTACACAGGGATGATAGCTGTCAGAACACTCAACCCTGTTGCTCAGCTTAATGTCTGGTCAGACCCCAACGTCGTCAGCCCCACCGCCCTCAACACACCCATCATCCATGTCGAAAGAATATGGACGGCACCCAACGCTTTCGCCACCAACACTTTGACGCTTGTTTTTAGCGACGGGCTTGGCGCTGCAAGGTCGGCGACTTTGGTCGTGGTGCACAGAGGCGTGACGGCATTAAACATCCCCTGTTGAAAGCGGCTAGGCGTTGGCCAATCAAACCCTACCGGTGATAATGGTCGCCGTATTTTTGGAGATGAGGGCTTATCTTTGTCTTACTGTAAGATTGTAGTCCCACGGGTTGGCGAGTCAGATTTATATATCGTTGCCTAGAGTGGGCCGGTATGACTCGTGTAAAATCTAGAGGTCTAAGCCCTCTCGTCGCCGTCATACTGTTGATAGCCATAACCGTTGCAGCGGCCGTCGTCGTGTCGGGTGTTTTCTTCAACCTCGCCGGAATAGCGGGAAGAAGACCCACAGCGGTAATAGACCAGGTGAGGCTTGTGGCGACGCCCGCGGGGGCGGGAACGTGGGCCGTTGTGGTGAAAAACACAGGAGACGTACCAATAACAGCAATAACTGCTAGCTACCCAGTGGCGTCATGTAACCCCGCGCTAACTTTTACTCCCCTACCGCTCAACCCCGGGGCCACAGCTTCAGCCACAGCTAATGTTGCTACGGGCTGTACCTTGGGCACCACCTACCGAATAGTTCTGACCATTACCTTCCAAGATGGTTCTAGACAGGTTCTAACGACACAGGTAACAGCGGCCCTAGCTTAAATCAAACCTTTCTCTTCTTTTTTCATGGCTGGTTCTGGTCTCAGCTACATTGTTGGCGTTCTTCTAGTGTTGGGTGTTACGCTGGCGGCTGTGGCTGTTTTCACGGCGGTGGCTGGTTTCCAGTCCGGCATTCTCTCCAGCTTGGCGGCTCTCGACGTTAGAAGAGCTGGAGAAAGCATGGTTGTCGCCGAGTTCAACCGCTACACCAGCGACTTAATCCTTTACAACAACGGCCAAGTCCCCACATGCATCCTCGAGATAACACTGGTCGGAGCACCATCCCCAGTCTACAGCGTCCCCACATGCACCCCCACACCCCACAACAATACACAACCATAAACCTCGGCCTCATCAGCCCACCCCAGCGATTCACCCTCATAGCACGAACAATAAACAACAAAATCCTCACCTTCACAATAGGCTAGCCCACAAAACCATAAACCAACCCAAGCCATAAACGGAAAAGAAGTTGACCACAGACATCAAGAAAGAGATAATCCATCTCCTCCGAGAAGACCTAGATCCACGATACACAGTAGCAGGCCTAATAGGGCTGGAGGAGGTGCTGAGACGGCTGGACAGACACCAGCAGAGAAACGAACAGGCCAAAGCAGTGGGCGGGACGGTTTACAAATATCGCATCTTACATGCGCTAAACAAAAGCAGAAGCTATGGAATAGACCAGTAGAGTAGCGAATACACCAGCCCCAGCTCTCCAGCACGCTGCAACAGTCTGGTCCTCAATACGCCCCACCGTAACTCCGAGAACATAGGAGACAAGCATCGCGAGGGGCAGGACAGGCTCTATGCTGGGAACAGCCACGAGACGCTGTATCTCGGACGAGACCTCCTCTGGAAGACCTGTGAAAGGCGTAAGCGTTATAGCCGAGACAGCGACTATCGCAGCTCCGCTCGCTATCGCCAGCGCGGTGTAGAGCTTCATACGCGCCCTCGCCCCCGTAAAGCTCAGGTATATGGAGAGAGCAAGCCTCGCCAACAGGCTGAGAGCCTCCGCCCCCAGCCCACCCAGACGCGCTACTTTAACAGTCTCCATGGCAAGCGCCATGAACCTGTTTAGCGGAGTTATCTCAAGCCCATGGGCGATAGAGTGGGCATACCGTTTGTACCGTGGGTCGACGACGGCCTCGAGGCTGCGTCCAAGCGGGTAGCCGGCCCTCAGCCGCGCCGCCACACCGTCGAGAAGAAGAAACGCGGCCTCTCCCTCTGCGACAGCTCTCCTCACATATCTAAAATGAACGAACAAACCCCATACCAGCGTCGCGAAACCCGCAACCATTCCCAGCAGAACAGGCGTGAACCCCAGCAGACTTGTCGCCAAAACGCCTCCAAACACGAATATCATCGCCGTGGAGGCTATTGTGATGCTGCGGGGGAGGTCTACGAGATGAAGTGGCTCGGAGGCGCTTGAAACCACGTAAAGGACGGCGGCGGCCGCCACGGCTATCACCACCGAGTAGATGAGCGGAAACCCTCCCAGCAGCCCACCGACAACATATATCAGAGGTATCAGCAGTATGACCGAGACAACAACCTCACCCAGCGTCTCGACACTGTCCACATATCTTCTCCACCTATCTGCTTCACGTGAAATAGCCTGCTCAATCAGCTTCTCAACCTTCTCAACCACACCGAACCCGCTCTCCAAATCCTCGCCCAAAGAGCCGAGCAGAAGAGTGAACTCACGGCTAGGATGAACATAGGTCTTCAACCCCTCGGCGAGCGTCTTCTGCTCCGACTCCCGCACAAGATAAGACGACACATCCGAGAGATGTTTAATGTATTTCTTACGCGCCGCAGCTTCTCTAAAAGCCGTAAGCACCGTTTTCCCGCTCTTCATAAAAATATAGAGGATGACGAGGAAAAAGGTCTGCTCCTTCTCAGCGCTGCTGCTCATCTCCGAAGCCTGCAACCGTCTAAACATGCCCGCGGAAACGGCGGCGAGCCCCGCAATGGAGAGATAAGGCCAGTAGGCGAGGATAAAATCCAGGGCCCCTCTGGCCCAAGATGGGTCAATCAACCCTTACAACCTCCACCTCTACACCGAATGTCTCGGCAGTCTTCAAAGCAGGCTCGGCGAACTCGACGCCCGCCATTATCCACCTCACTCTCCCCAAGGCCCCGGGTATGCTGGTCTTCTCAACATCAAGCTTTTTCACGGCAAACCTCAGCAACACCTCTGCATCAACAAAGTATCCAACCTCGTATATCCTCGTTTCATCAAGCCTAACCGCGAGAAGGCTCACTTGATGCGATGCTCCACTGACACCGCGCAACGTAACGTTTTCCGACACCTTGAACCCTTGCTCCAACAGATTCCGAAGCAAAACTCTGTGAGGGCTGCGGACCTCGACCAGCAGAGAGCCGCTGTCAGTAACCTTGTAACGGCGCATCGTCAGGTAAACATTTTCAGTGACTTTGGAGCTGTAGCCGCATGAAACACATTCAGCAAAAACCTCGGGATGCTCAAAAACCTCTCCACAATTGTTGCAGACAAACCTGCCGTGGCTCGCTACAAAATCCTTCTTCTCCAAGGCATCGCCGCACTTGGGGCATGTCTTCACCGACGCCAAAAGTGTCTCAGGTATGGATGCCCCACAGTTGTGGACATAAACCATGACCTTATCGATGTTCTCCGAGCCACAAGACACACAGTTTAGATGGGTTTGGAAAATTCCCTTACCGCATCTGCTACACAAAGCAATTTTTTTCTCGAAAAAACTCTTAACGAGTGCACGGGACTCAAGCCTCTCGAGAACCTTAAGCAGCTCAGTAAGCTCTAGCTTCATAGGCGGTTCTGCGACAAGTTTCATGTCTCCAGTTTTAACATCTATGTCGAAAAGCTTTACACCCTCCTCTGAACCCTGCTTGAGAAGATTGAGCCACGCCAATACCTCGTATTCCTGTGCAGAGAAATCAACTAGTGACAAGCCTCAGCTCCTTTCTAAGCTTCTCAACCACTTCAGCCAACTGCTCCGCCTTCAACTCCTCGCCCGAAGACATCAAGTACTCGAGGATGTTGAGCTTGTTTTCATAGTCTCTTCTGAGAGCAGGGTTGTGCACCAACATGGGTGAGCTGACGACCAGCTGTTTTCCTGTTTCGGGGAAGAATTTTCCAGACTCCTCGTCATACCAGCTTATGAGATGCTCGTTTCCTGTTCTCTCAATTTCCCAAACTCCGACAACCCTTCTACCGCGCGAAGTATTCCTCACCAACGCCACCACGTTGAGGAACGAGAGCTCCTCTTTCAGAACCCCCATGCTCGCACCAGTCAACCTCTGGTAAACATCTTCCAGACTCTCGGCATGTATGGTTGAAGCCATGCCGTGTCCAGTTGCCGCAGCCGAGAACATAACCCTTGCCTCCACACCTCTGACCTCCCCTACAATGGTGTAGTCAGGCCTGTGCCGCAGGCTCAGCCGTAGAATGTCTGCGAGAGAGTAGGCGGTTTCGCCGAGAGTTCTCCGTGTAACAAAGCGGTGCCAGTTCTTGTGCCATGAGAGGTTTATCTCGGGATGATAATCCTCGAGAGTCAACAGTTTTGCGTTAGAGGGCAGTAGCTGGAGAAGCGCCGAGAGAAGAGTTGTTTTTCCGCTGCCGGTGGGCCCGGCAACCATGACAAACTTCTTGTTCTCGAGAGCTGTCCAGAGATAAGCAGCCGTTACAACGGTCAAGGTTCCTCTACGTATCAGGTCGATGATGGTGTAGGGGCTTCGCGGAAACTTTCTAATCGTGATGGTGCTTGTTCCGGGCGTAAGCTCGCCAGCATAAGTCAACGCTATACGGTCTCCCTCGCCCGTCATGATTTCGGCGGCGGGCTTGGCTATGCTCAGCTCAGCACCATTTCGCTCGGCAAGCATCCTCGCCTGCTTATCCAGCTCCTCCGCGGTCAGTGTGATGTTTGTCTCTATCCACCCGAGGTCGGGGTGGCGTCTGTGTATGACGTATACCGGGCCCGGCTTGGTGATGGTTATGTCCTCAAGCCCCTCATCCCTCATCAAGGGCTCGAGCTTCCACCCGCCCCGCAGATTTTTCCAGAGAAAATATTTCAAAACCTTTTCACGGTCCTCGGAGACTTTGTATTCTTCCAGCAGCTTGAACGGGTCACCGCCTTTCTTCACATACTGCTGCTCAACCCGTCTAACTATCTCCTCCTCATCCTCGGTCAGGCTCGGCTCCTCAGCAACATACTTGCTCGAATAATCCTGTTTCAGTATCGTGACTCTGATAATGTCATCCACCACATACTGGTCTATGACCTCGGGTGCAGAGGTTTCCTCGGCCTCCAAAACCAGCGGCTCCTCGGCACTGCTTCTACGCCGAGTTTTCAAAATAACCACGGCCGCTGAAACCGCGGCAGCCACCGCTATCAATGTTATGAGCCCGAGCTGGGTTCCGATGAAGAACCGTAGCAGGAAGTCGACGAGGTTCTCCAAGGCCATTTCAGAGCCGTTAAAGCGGTAAATATATTTACCTAGCCCACCTACGTGCAAATATACTGATGAATTACCTACATAATTCTTAACAAAACCTTTAGGGTCTCTTTCTCCGCAGCAAGGGCGAAAGCCTCCTCGTACTCGTCTAGGCTGAAGACGCGGTCAATCAGTTTTTCAACTTGGACCATGCCTGTTGCTAGAGCTTTGATTGCGGGCTTGAAAGGCCCGCATCGCGAACCCACAACACTAACCTCGTTCACCACCATCGGAGATAGGTTGAGGGCTGTCACGCCGGGGATAAGCCATATCGGAAGGGCTGCGAAGACAAAGAGAAGAGCAGCGCACAACCCCGCCGACACGATGAAAGCTGTTATCATCTGTGTGTGAGACCACATCTTAAACAGTTCTTTCACAACTTACCTATCGGCAGCCCAGAGATAAGCTTACCCCTTGAGCTGTTGCAAACCTTTTTTAGCCGAGCGTGTGGATGATGAGATGTGTTCAGGAAAGTTTTGGTAGCCGTGGACGGCTCAGAATTTAGTAAAAAAGCTGTGGATGTTGCTGTGCGGCTATGCAAACAATTGGGAGCCGAGATATCCTTTGTTCACGTGGTTCAGCAGCCTCCGTATCTTTTCGCGGCTTCAGGCGTTCCCCCCGCTGCGTTGAAGCAGTTTATCGACGACGCTGTGAGGGAGGGGAGACGATATGTTGAGGAAGCTGTTGAGACTGCTGCGAGGATGGGTGTGAAAGCTGTTGGAGAAGTGTTGGAGATGAGGCCTTCGGTGGTTGAGGCTATCACGGGTTTCGCTGAAACACATGGTGTTGACTTGATAGTGACGGGGACGCGTGGGTTGAGCGGTTTCAAGAAAGTTGTGCTGGGCAGCGTTGCAAGCGGAGTAGTCTCACACGCCCACTGCTCGGTTCTCGTCGTCAAGTAGCTGGTTTGCGGAGACCAAGTGTGGCCAGCTCTTCGAGAACCTTTGAAACGAATCGGTCAACATCCTCGAGTCGAACACCTTTCTCCGACAACATCTTCTTGATAAGCGTCTCAACTTTCCAGTAGCTTTTATAACGTTCGTTGAGCGTCCGCCATTTTATATCGGCGAGAGGCGCTGCTATGGCGGGGTCATAGCTTAGCAGCCCCTTCACCATCAGGAAAGCTATTATCGGGTATCCGACGTAGTTTCTGTAGAATGTTCCGTTGTCGTCGCTGTTGGCGATTTTTTTCTCAACGTCGACGTAGACCTTGTAGGTTCGCGGGCCCTCCGAGGCGTCCACCAAGCAATTTCGCTCATCGACAACCTTAACCCTTCCGCCGGCCACAGCACCCAACGCCTCCAAAACCTTGACCCGCGGAGGAACAGAGAGCAAAACCTCGCCCACAAACATCACCTCCAACCTATATTCTTATCCTCATGCTACGCAACACCAGACAAAAAACCAAGAAAATCATCAAAACCATGACAGAGGCCGCGCCAGGTGCGATGTCGAGGAAGTAAGACATAAGGACACCCAAAGTCGTAGACGTTCCGCCGAACAGCATGGATAACATGATTGATTTTTTGAAAGAGTTTGAGATGAGAGAAGCCGCAGTAGTCGGTATGGCGAGAAGCGCCGTAACGAGGAGGACCCCGGCTATCTTTATGCCGGTCACTATCGAGAGACCCGCGGCAACGGCGAAGACTAGAGTGTATGTCTCGACTTGCACTCCTCTCACTTTTGCGAGCTCCTCGCTTACGGTGTAGACAAGTGTTTTGCCGAAGTTGCCGGCGACGAAGAGAGTGACGAACGCGGCTACAGAGGCTCCTACTATAATGTCTTCGACCTGGACCAAGATGATGCTTCCGAAGAGGATGGCGTTTAGGTTCACCCTGGCGCCTAAAGAGATGGCGAGCGAGGCTGTTGCTCCGCCGACGGCGAGTAATGTGGCGAGAGCTTGGTCACCTGATACGTGGAACCTTCTCATTAGCTGGAGAATTGTGTAGATGGCTGCGACGGGCGCTATGTATGTGAGAAACGTTGCTCCGAATCCGAGAAGGCTCGACAAAGCGATTACGGCGAATGCTGCGTGGGACGATGCGTCGCCCACAAGGGAGAGTCTCTTGGGCACGAGGTAATTTCCTATTAGAGGGAGCAGCAGACCGGTTACAATAGCTGCCCCGAAAGCCCTCTGCATAAACGGCTGCGAAAAGGCTTCAATCATGTCTCAGACCATCTATGACCATGCTGAATTGTGTAGACGTGGAAGCCGTATATTCTGCAAAGCTCTTCTGAGCTGAGAAGATGCGCTATGTCGCCGTCGTAGAGCGCCGACCTGTTTATGCAGACAACTCTTGAGGCGAGAGTTGAGATGGCTGCTACGTCATGTGTCGCGATTATCACAGTCATCCCCCAGTCTCTATTCACCCGGTTGACTACATTCATCAACGCCGCGACACCTGTCTGGTCAACGTAGACTGTGGGCTCGTCGAGTATGAGGAGCTGCGGCTTGTTTATCAGGGCTAGTGCGAGCATGGTTTTCTGCAGGTTTCCGCCGGAGAGGTCGCTGACACGTATGTGTAGGATTTTGTCGGGCTCGTCCACTCCCACAAGCGCGAGGGCCTCGACAGGGTCAAGCGCTCTCCCGGTCTGCGCTCCTGAGCGGAGAAGCTCCTCAACGCTGAGCGGAGTTCTTTCAAAAAGTGCCGCGGCGTTTTGTGGGACATATCCCAGCCTCCACCGTTCCCTAAACCTCTGGATTGGGACGCCGAATAGCTTGACCGTGCCCCTGTCAGGCCTCAACACCCCAACCATGGTTTTGAGCAGGGTTGTCTTTCCGCCGCCGTTGGGCCCTATGATGAACAGCCTCTCGCCCATGAGAACCTTTAGGCTGACGTTGTCGAGGATAGGTGTGTTTCTGGAGTATGAGACAGTGACCTTCTCGAGTTCTACCGCTGTCTCAGGGTTCGAAAGCATCGACCAGCGCCGCTAGATTCTGCCGCATCCTCACGATATATCCTTGTCCCCTGCGATAGTCGTCGGACAGAAGCGGCTCCATGGTGTAGAGTGTTTTTATTTCTACGCCGAGGTCGTGGGCCAAGGTTTCCAAAATGGGGCTGATGTTGCCATCTTCGGCGAAAACAACCCTTATCTTCTCCTTCTCGATAAGTTCATAGATTTCTGCTAGATGTGCTGCAGACGGCTCCTCCTCGCCACCCAACACAGCCACTACTTCGAGGCCGAAGGCCTGGGCGAGATATCTGAAGGCGTTGTGCTGGGTGATGAAAATTTTTCCCTGATGTTTTGACAGTGTCTCTTTGTATTGTTGGTTTAGCTGGAGTATTTCTTGGATGTAGGCTTCGCTGTTTCTCTGGATTGTTTCGCGTTTTTGGGGGAATTCTTGTGAGAGGATTTGTGCCATGTTTTGGACGATTGTGGCGAATCTGCTCGGGTCGAGCCAGAAATGTGGGTCGTAGGCTCCGTGGACATGGTCATGGTTGTGTTCGTCTTCATAAGGCATCAGTTCAACCCCTGTCGATACCTTGAAAGCCTTAACACGGGCCGATGAAGCGAGTTTCTCTCCCCAGTCGTCAAACCCCTCCACTGTCCAGAAAAGCATCCTCGAGCTTCTCACCTTCTCCACCACATCGGGAGTCGGCTCCCAGTCATGAATCTCTGCTCCGGGTGGTAGAATCTGGTGAACCTCTACAGTTCCATCCGTCAGTCTATGCACCACTTCGCCTAGAAGACCCCATGTCACCGCAACCGTCTCTCCGCTCTGTTGCTGAGGCGTCAATAGAAACGGTCCAGCAGCTAGGAAAGATACTGCGACCGCTGCCGCGACTATTGCCGCCGTTAGGAGGACTACTTTTGCGCGCATCTCGGATGCTTCACCTCCTTACCGTGTATGCATGTTGAGGGGTTGTTGAGGCGTTGGCAGAGTCTTATGACTACTTCGTCACCGATTGCATAGTCTATTCGACTGGCTTCTATGCATGCTTTATCAGTTTCTAATCCGAGTTCTTTGTGGAAGAATGTTTCAAGGATGCGGTGGTTGTGTATTACTCTTAGGGCGACCGCGTGGCCCCGTGGTGTGAGGCTGAACTTTCCCCATCCTATTTTTGTGACCAATTTTTTCTCGGAGAGTCTGTTGAGGACGTCGACGGCGGAGGCTGGTTTGACTGCGAAAGCTTTTGCTAGTTCTCCTGTGGTGGGTGTGTGCTGGTTTTCATGCGCCCTATACAGCTCGAGTAGGTATGATGATTCGACTTGTTGGAGAATAAATTTAGGCATGACCTAATTTAGGACGAGCCTAAATTTAAGGATAAATATACATCAGGCAATAGCAAAACCTTCATGAGGGGAAAAACGGTTTACAAGGGGAAACTTTTCGATGTCATACATGTCGTTGATGAGGTTGATGGGGTGCGGTTTGTTAAGGAAGTGGTTGTTCATCCGGGTGCTGTGGCTGTTGTCCCATTGCTGAATGAGTCGGAGCTTGTTTTGGTTGAACAGTTTAGGGCAGCTGTGGGCGAGGTGCTTGTCGAGGTTCCCGCGGGCACGCTGGAAAATGAGTCGCCCGAGGAATGTGCAGCCCGTGAGCTGGAGGAGGAGACGGGATACTCAGCCGGCTCCTTAAAGAAAATAGGTGAATTCTACCTTGCACCAGGCTACTCCACTGAGTTGATGCACGTCTATCTCGCGAAAAACCTTAGGAAAACAGAGGGCCGCAACATGCCAGACGAGAAAATAAGCGTCATCACCTGCGGCTTGGAGGAGGCCTTTGAAATGGTTCGGAGCGGCAGGATACGGGACGCGAAAAGCATAGCAGCCCTCTCTCTGGCGAGGATGTTCAACGAACGGGGCTAAAGTGCTGCCAGCCTCTTCTCTCAACAGGCTTGCCCTGAAAATACACTCCCCGTCCTTGGTTGACAGACCCTATCCAGACAACCTCTTTCCCCAGACGCGCCAAAGCCTTCTCCACAACATCTCCCCATCCCGGCTTAACCGTGAAAACCAGCTCATATTCTTCACCGCCGTAGAAAACAGCCTCCACAGGGTCAAGATTGTTATCAACACAGTATCGCTGCGCCGAGGAGTCTAATGGTAGAGAGTCAACGATAAAGCCCACATCATTTGCTTCGCTGAGTTGGTGAAGCGACTCGGCCAACCCATCGCTGGAGTCAATGCAAGCCGAGACGCCTCCGCATGTGGCGAGAGCAACTCCTTCGTCAACGCGGGCCACAGGGCTGTAAACTGCCTCAGCCAACTCTCGTTCACAGGGCCGCGAATTCATGGCTGCGTGTAAACCTGTGAAGGTTTTGCCGAAGAGTCCCGTGGTGGCGAGCATGTCTCCCGGAGAGGCGCCGACGCGGCTGAGGAGTTTTTCGGAGGAGCCGAGTGCAGTGACAGAGATGGAGTGTGAACTGCTTTCGTTGATGTCGCCGCCCACTATCGCTGCGCCGTATTTCTTCGAGGCCTCTTGTGCACCGTTTACGAGGTCGAGGAACTCGCTGAACTCTGTGGAGGGTTTGAGGGCCAGCGATAGTAGGATGTATTTTGGCCTTGCTCCTTTTGCGGCGAGGTCGCTTACCGCTGCTGTTACAGCTTTCCAGCCCACTTGGCGGAACGTCATCCGTGGTGGAACATCTGTTTCCCAGACGAGGGTGTCTACAGATGCTACGAGCTGGCCTGTGAACCAGAAAGCCGCGGCGTCATCCCCGGGCGGCAGAAGGCCGTCCCTCGGCCAGTCAAGATGCTCCACTAAGTATTGTATCAGACGTTTTTCACCGAGCTCCGACAGCTTAGGCACATATCTCACCTCCCCATGATTCTCGCTAACAACGTCTTCATACTCCAGCGGAGGAAATTGACTATTTCTTTTTTCGAGAGTTTAGATTTGCCGGCCATCCGCGGCATAAAGACCAGGGGTATCTCGACGACTTTGTAGCCTTGGCTGAGAAGGCGGTGAAGCAGCTCTACTTGAAACACGTAGCCTTTCTCGAAAGGTTTCTCGACCAGATGTTGGACGGCTCTTTGGCTGTAGGCTCTGTAGCCCGAGGTCATGTCCCTCAGCTTCGCCCCGGTGGCCAAGCGCGCGAGGAGGTTGGCGCCCCTGCTTACTAGCATGCGGGAAAAGTCTGAAGACCATTTACCTCCCCTGATATACCGTGAAGCAACAGCCGCGTCGGCCCCATCCTCAACTGCTTTGACAAGCTCGGGAACAAGTTCAACCGGGTGGGAGCCATCGGCATCCATCGACAATATGACACGAGGGTTTAGGGTGAGAGCGATTTTGAATCCTTCATAGTAGGCGGAGCCGAGTCCTTTTTTCGCGCCTCTGTTATGCAGGATTATTCGGGGGTTTGTTTCGCTGATTTTCTTCACCACATCGGCGGTTCCGTCGGGGCTCCCGTCGTCAACAACCACCGCCCAAAGTCTAGGAAACGGCAGCTGCATAATCTGCTGGAGAATTTTCCCTATGTTCATCGCCTCGTTGTAGGTGGGGATGACAACACAGATGTCTGCAGCTCTCTCCATACCGTCAGCGGATGTATCGCCGCCGGATTTTTAAGTAAACTTCCCAAAGCTTCTCAACAAAGTTGTGAACATTAGTTGCATGTTCTCGGCCGTTTCCCATGCTGGTGTAGCGCCGAGCCTCTGCAAGTACCTCGAACTCTTCAACAGTGATGACGTCGTTAATCATAAGGTCTGTCAAGAGGTCATAGTAGTGGGACGATCTCCCCACAAGCCCCATCGAGTTGTGAAGAGTTTTGACGAGTGTTTCCGCTGCTGTGTAAGCGTTTTCCAGAGCTTTTCTGGCATCATTTTCCGCCGCGTTTTTCGCTAATCGGAGCATCTCCTCAACAGGCGCCAGCATCTCCTCCCCTACTGTTGGCTTTTTTGGCTCAACTTCTCGAATCGATAAAATGGTTTTGTAGGCCGTGTTCAGCTTGATGAGCCGCTCCTCATACAGCCTCCTCACCTGTGGAGATGCGTCTTGGGGGAGGGTGTCGGGATGATACCGTTTCACAAGCGAGCGGTAGGTTTTCTTTATCTCGTCAAGCGGGTCGTCTGGGTTTACGCCGAGAACCGAGAAAGGCCACTCCGAGGCCCTGTTTCTGTCGCTGCGTGTTCGCTGTAGGCTGTAGGCGATTAGGGCTGCAGTTGCTCCTGTCAGGGCTAAGGCGAAGGCCTCGAGAGGCGTCATCGGGGGCAAGGTGATGAAGAATTGAGGATGTTTTTACGTTTTTGCCCTCGAATTATCTAAAATGGTTTTGAGTAATTTTTCGTCCAGAGGAACAGCCCTCCCCGTCTCAAGGTCAACCATTACATAGGTGATGTAGCCGTGGGCCAACAGGCTTCCCCACGGGTCTCTTAGGTTGAAAAAGACTTTTAGAGATTTGTTCCCGGGCTCGGACGAGGCTATCTCCACCTCCACCTCGTCATCGTAGCCAGAAGGCTTCTCTATCCTGCAGTGATACTCACCTATCACGAGGGTTGAGTTCAACAGAGTGTTCCCTGTTTTGAGCCGTCCCTGAGGGTCGAAGACTATTCCACGGCTGCGTAGACGCTCTATGAACGCTATGTCAAACCATCTCACGTAGGATGGGAAGTAGACGCGTCCAGTGGAGTCGGTGTCCTGAAACCCTACCCTGAACCTTGTCATGAGACCGGTGAAAAACTGTAGAGAGTTATCTCCGGCGTGGCTTCCATGAACCTTGCCTCAACCCTCTGTCCAACTCTGACCTGCTCAGGCGCAGCCTCAACACGTGCATAAATTCTCACACCCTCGTCCAAATCCACCTCAGCCACCACGAAGGGTATGTCACGCTGAAAGTCAGGCGAGTTGGCCACAACCCTGCGTATCACGGTGAAAGAATGTATCGTGCCTTTTCCAGAGGACTTTATCCAACCGAGGTCTAGCGAACCGCATGCGGTGCAGGAAGGTCTCGGATACCACTGCCTATGCCCGCATTTTCTACACTGTTGAATCATTAGTTCACCGTTTTTCGCGGCCTTCCAGAAATCCTGTGTGTACTCGGTTACCTGTGGAAGTGGGCGTTTGTATTCACTCACCGCTATTCACCTCCAAAGACTATGGCGTAGTTGTTGATGAATGTTCCGCCGTGTTCCAACGCTCCCACAGCTGTTACAAGCGAGTATCTTAGGTCCTTTACCTGTCTTTCACCAGCTTCTCCTCTCTGTTGCCGCACGGCCTCGACAAGATGATGCATCCCACCAGCCATGCCCGCCTGTCCGTATGAGAGGAGGCCGCCGCCAGTGTTCAAAGGTAGGTGTCCCTTGTAGGTGATGTCTGTTTCCTCGAGGAATTTTCCAGCTTTTCCTTTTTCGCAGAAACCTGCGTCCTCCAGCTGCATTATCACGACGGGTGTGTAGTCGTCGTAGGCGTTGAACAGCCCGATATCTCTCTGTTTGGTTCCACTCATCTCCAAAGCTTGTTTGACAGCGTTTTTGACTCCAGTCGTCGTGATGTCTTTGAGGCTGTTGGGTGCGTCGAGGTTGTGCCATGAGCCGAAGCCGGCCACTTTAACAGGTTTGTCCGTGACTTTTTTCGCCACCGTGTCTCGTGAAAGGAGGAGGGCGAAGCCGCCGTTCACGAATGGGCAGATGTCGAGCATCCGCAACGGGTCGGAGATGAGCGGCGAATTGAGATACTCATCCATCTTCAAGGGTGTGCGGAAGTATGCGTTGGGGTTCTTGGATGCGTTTTCTCTCTGCGAGACTGAGATTTTGCCGTAGTGTTCGGGTTTGTAGCCGTATTGATGGATTTGGCGCTGCATCATCATAGCGGCCATGCTGTTGGGCCCCATCATTCCCACGGGCATGAGGTAGTCGAGCTCATAACGCCAGGTTAGGGCAGCCTCTCCAGTGATGTTCATGGGGGTGTCTGCGCCGAGGATGAGGAAATGGTCGACGTATCCAGCCTGTATCGCTAACGCACCAGCAACAAGCAAAGCGGCTCCATTAGCTCCTCCATGGTCTCCCCGCAGCAGCAGCCGAGGCTCTAGTCCAAGGTTTTGAACAACCTCAGCCGACCAAATCTCTGCACGCGGATACGCCGAACCCGTCACACCCACGCCAATCCCCCTGAGGTCATTTAGGGATAGGCCCGTCTGCTGAAGAACCATGCTTAGCGCCCATGCATAATACTGCTCAATCGTTAGCCTCTTCTCACCTTTGTCAACCCGTGCCCTGCTTAGCGGTGTCTCCGCATAAGCCGTAACATATGTTTTGGTCATGCATTCTCACCCATAGAGGTTAATTTATTGGTTGCGAGGATTTTTCTGAAGAATTTTCTGCAGCTGCTCGGGCTTGATGTGTGAAGAGGCTATCTCGGTTTGGACAGCGTCCTCGACAGCGGCCACTATCGCGGGAATCGGTGCACCACAACCCTCGCCAACACCCTTCGCTCCAAGAGGAGTGAAAGGCGAAGGTATCATAAGCCTCTCCATCTTGAACATGGGAATTTCGACGGCCGTCGGGGCAAGATAATCCGAGAAATTGGATGTAAGCAGCACCCCGTCCTCGTTGTATTCAAAATTCTCGTAGAGAACCGCGCCGATGCCGTGGTAGGCTGCTCCGTGAACCTGTCCATCGACTATCGCGGGGTTAATGACGCGGCCGCAGTCGTCGACTATGGCGTAGTCGAGGATTTTGACTCTACCTGTCTCGGGGTCGACTTCGACGACGACGGCGTGTGCCTGGTAGGAGTAGGTTAGGGTGAGGTTGCCGACTTTGTTTTCATCGGGGGGCTGGAAAGGTGGGCTGAAGACTGCGTGCGCTGTTAGGCCCGGCTCCATTCCTTCGGGCAGCTCAAAGGGGTTGGCGTACGCTGTCCTCGCAATTCTCTTGAAAGACACTTTCCTCTCCGGTGCGTCCCTGACATAGGCCACTCCACCCTGCACGACGATGTCCTCCTTCCGCGCTTCGAGAATCTTAGCCGCAATAGCCGCAACCATGTCCTTAAGCCTCTGAGCAGCCATGTAAATCGCAACCATTCCTGTGCCAGCAAACCTGCTAGCATATGTTCCTGAATGCAGTGTGTAGGGGTGGGAGCCTGAGTCAAAACCGGTTGCGACGGTGATGTCCTCGTAGTCTATGCCTAGGACGTCTGCGACTATCTGTGATGCGATGGTTTCATGTGACTGGCCCTGTGGAATTGTGCCGAGCTTGACGAGGATTTTTCCGTCGGGTGTCATCTGAACTGTGGCGGCTTCGCTTGTGCCGACGTTGGGGAGTGAGGGGTTAAGCATCCTCACCTGCCCAAAGTTGGCTGCACCCGAGTCAATCGTCACACCTACGCCGACTCCTATGTATCTGCCCTCGGTCCTCAACTGCTTCTGCCTCCTTCTCCACCCCCAGTAATCCACCATCTCCGCGGCTTTTTCAAGAGCGCCTATGTAGTCTCCGCCGTCGTAGACACAGCCGTTCAAGGTGCGGTAAGGCTGCATATCACGCGTCACGTAGTTTATTCTCCTCACCTCGACAGGGTCCTTGCCTAGTTCGCGGGCAATTTTGTCCAGAACACGTTCAATCATAAACTGGTGAGGCGCTCTGGAGAAGCCTCTGTTGGGGCCGGCGGGGCACTTGTTTGTGAAAACAGCGTACATCCGTTGTCGGAGATGCTTGAATTTGCAGCAGCCTGATGCTACTTGGGCCCAGACAGTCAGCCCAGCCGGTTCATGTCGCGCATAGGCACCTATGTCGTCAACTGTTACGACGTTTAGCCCCAGAAGTGTGCCATCGTTTTTCACAGCAGCCTCGACGTTAAAGTGTCTATCGGCTCCATGGGAACTGGCCATCATATGCTCTGACCTTGTCTCTATCCATTTGACCGGTCTTCCGACCAGTTTTGATAAAGCGGCGACCAGAACCATGTAGGTGTAGTTGGTGATTTTGACGCCGAACCCTCCTCCGATGTCTTGCGTGATTATTCTCACGTGTGTGATGTCTGTGTCGAGGGCCCTTAGGATGGATGGTGAGAGGAACATGGGCATCTGGTTGTTGCAGTAGATTGTGTAGCCGTCTTTCTCGTCGTAGGATGCGAGGACAGCGTTTGGCTCGAGTGGTGTGGAGCTGAAGCGGTGGAAGACGAGGCTTGTGCGGATGATGCGGTCAGCTTGAGCTGCTGCGCTATCGTAGTCGCCGTAGTTGTAGTCAACCATGGCCGCGATGTTTGTGCCCGCCTCCTCGTGGATAAGCGGGCCTTCCCCGCTCAGCACCTTCAGCGGGTTGACAACAGGCTCAAGAGGCTCATACTCAACATCGATGAGCTCCACAGCGTCACGGGCCTGATAAGCGTTCTCAGCGACAACCGCTGCAACCGGTTCACCGACAAACCTCACCTTCTTCACTGCCATCGAGTAGTCGACAACCTTGGATGCAGGCGGCACCGTTAGCTGGGGGAAAGGCTTGGTGACGGACGCTATGTCCGCCCCCGTAAAAACTCCCAGCACACCCTCAGCCTTCGCAGCACGTGAAACATCAAGCGATTTAATCAGGGCATGCGGATAAGGCGAGCGGAGAAAAGAGACATAAGCCATGCGCGGCAAAACAACATCGTCGACAAACCTTCCGCGGCCCCTAACATGTCTCAGCCCCTCTTTGGTCTTAACAGGAGAGCCAACAACTTGGAAATTCATCAGAAAAACATGCATGAATCAATTATTAAAGTTAGAAACTTCTAGGCATGTTAAGTATTCTAGTGCCGATGTAGTTTAGCACCATTTCCTCAGGGACAGGCGCTGTCTTGAACAGTCTAGCGTCGCGGAAAAACCTTTCGATGTCGTTGTCTTCTGCGAAGCCGTTTCCTCCGAATGTTTGGACGGCTCTGTCAGCTGCCTTGAAAGCCACTCTCGCGGCTGTGAACGCCGCTACATTGGCTTCGAATGCGCATTCCTTACCGTTGTCGAAGAGCCAAGCAGCTTTCTGCGTCATCAGCCGCGCGACCTCCAGCTCAGCTTTCACCTCGGCCAACGGAAACTGTATGGCTTGGTTGCTTCCGATGGGTCTTCCGAAAACCCGTCTGTTGGAAGCATAGTCCACGGACCTGTTGAGCAGGTATTCGGCTACGCCGATGGATATGGAGGCTGTGCAAACCCTTTCGGCGTTTAGCAGAGGTGTAAGAGCTTCCCATCCCTTGTCCACCTCGCCGAGGACATGTGTCGCCGGAACCCATGCATCCTCAAAGTAGACAACGTTGCTTGTGAGAGGTCTCAAAGCCATTCCAGGTATCTTTGATGTTTTTACACCGGGTTGTTTTGCGTCGACGAGAAAGAGCGTTAGCCCCTCTGACTTTTTTCTCGCTTTTTCCTTGGGCGTGGTGCGTGCGACTGTCACGATGATGTCGGCGAGGTGTGCGAGGGTTATCCAGATTTTCTGCCCGTTCAACCTGTAGCCATCTCCCTCTCTAACGGCTGATGTCTGTATGTCGAACGTGTTAACTCCGGCGTTTGGCTCGGTGTGTCCAAAAGAGCAGATGAGCTCGCCCCTGACAAGTCGGGGCAAATACTGTTGCCGAACCTCCTCTCTTCCGAGTCTCTCGATGGTCATTCCCGCGAAAACATTTGTCCGCATCAACAAGTCTCCAGCTGGCAATCCTCCGCCGGCAGCAGCCACACCAATAATCGCCTCTGAGACAGCCTGCAGCCCTAGCCCCAGTCCACCATACTGCTCACCTATGCAGATACCGAGGAAACCCTGTTCAGCTACCGCCTTCCAATATTCTTCGGGAAAACGACGCTCCACGTCAGCTTTCCGCCAATACTCGAGAGGAAAACGCTTCATGAACTCGGCTACAGAACGTCTTATGAACAACACTTCCTCGCTTTCGTCGAAGTTCACAGAATCAAAGCAACGCTGCTGTTCTTTAGGATATTCAGGTAAATCGTCTAAAGCTTATATATTTCATAACTGGTTTTCTTTTGAATGAATCGTAAAATAGTCCTTGATGAAAACAGCTTGCCAAAATATTGGTACAACATTTTGCCGGATTTGCCGAAGCCCCTTCCACCGCCCATCGACCCTTCAACCAAGGGCCCGATTGACCCAGCAAAGCTAGAGCGAATCTTTCCAAAGGAGCTGATTCGGCAGGAGATGAGTCCTGAGCGTTGGATACCAATCCCCGAGGAGGTGAGGGAAATTCTCCGAATTTGGAGGCCGACTCCGCTTTACAGAGCCTACAACCTTGAGAAAATGCTCAAAACCCCTGCACGAATCTACTACAAGCATGAGGGTGTCTCGCCGCCGGGTTCCCACAAACCAAACACAGCCGTAGCCCAGGCATATTACAACATGAAGGAGGGTGTTGAGAGGCTGACGACGGAGACGGGTGCGGGACAGTGGGGTAGCGCGTTATCCTTCGCAACTAGAATGTTCGGGCTCAAATGCACGGTTTACATGGTGAGGGCCAGTTATCAGCAGAAACCCGCTCGAAAAATGTTGATGCATTCATGGGGCGCTGAGGTTTACCCAAGCCCCAGCGACAAAACCAACTTCGGACGAAGCCTACTCGCCAAAGACCCCAACCACCCTGGAAGCCTCGGCATAGCCATCAGCGAAGCCCTCGAAGACTGCGTAACACATGAGAACACAAAATACAGCCTAGGCAGCGTTCTGAACCATGTCTTGATGCATCAGACTGTTCAGGGCTTGGAGGCGATTGAACAGCTAAAACAGGTAGATGATTATCCAGACATAGTGGCTGGATGCGTCGGCGGTGGAAGCAGCTTCTCTGGGTTGACGTGGCCGTTTTACTACGAGGTGATTTCGAAGAAGGCGCCGAAGCAGGTACAGTTTGTCGCAACCGAGCCAACAGCCTGCCCAACCATGACCAAAGGCATATACACTTACGACTTCGGCGACACAGCCAAGATGACGCCGCTTCTCCCCATGTACACCCTCGGCTCAGACTTTGTACCGCCACCCATCCACGCAGGTGGACTTAGATATCACGGCGACGCTCCGACGCTCTGCCTCCTTCTCCACGAGGGATGGATAAAGCCATACGCCTATGACCAGGTATCCGTCTTCGACGCCGCCGTAACATTCGCGAGAGCAGAGGGCTTCCTACCCGGGCCCGAGCCATCTCACACAATCCGCTACGTCATCGACGAGGCTCTCCGATGCAAGCAGACAGGCGAGGAGAAGGTTATACTGTTCAACCTCTGTGGACATGGCGCGTTTGACCTGCACGCCTATGAGGAGTTCTTCGAAGGTAAGCTGCCGCCATGGTATTATCCCGAGGAGGAGATAAAGAAATCAGTGGAGAGGCTGAGGAAGGAGCTGGATTGGCTGCCCCAGGTTGAGAAACAGTTCCTCGGCGTCTAACCCTCTCCACCATACACGGTGTTAGCCACCTCAACCATTTTTTTCACAGTTTTCTCCGGAATTCTTCTACCTCCAACCTTGATTTTATCCAGCTCATGAATATTATCGGGCGAAAGTGCTGCGAAGACGTTTCTCAGTGTTTTGTAGTGGCCGAGAAGTGCTTTGGCTGTCTCGTGTCCGCAGAGGCCTTCGAGGACGAATAGCGCCTGCTCATCCGCTGTCATCCCCTTCCTCTTAACCCGCAGCGGATACTCGCGGAACTCCTCAACCTCGCCGAGGGACTTGTTTTTCCACACAAGATAGGTGAGTGTCCCGCGGATGTCTGGTGTGGGGATGATTGGTATCCCCCAGTCATGGACAATCTTGTCCATCAACGCGAGAATGGAGACCTCCTTCCATCCCCGTTTTCTGTAAAGCCCCAGATACCCTTCGAGGATGAGAACCTTCTCCCCCTCAAACATCTTCATGGCAGAGAGCTGTTCCCAAAGCCTTCCCTTCAAACTGTTAAGAAAATCCATCACAGTTTTCCTCTCAACCAAAGCATGTTTCTCCCTCCCGATAATCAGGTAATCACCTGCCTGCAGAGGCTTCACAGCCGTCTCCACAACCTTCGCCAGCGACTCAACCAACCTACTGTTCTCAGAAGCCTCGTTGCTGTCAACCACAATCATAAACAACAAAAACACGCCACAGCTTTAAACACACCTCTTTTCGGATAACCTATAAATAATTCACATAGAGTACACTCTTGCGTGAATAAGAGTATAAAGGCTGTAAGTAGAACCGTAGTTGTCGCCTTGGTTGTTGTCGTGATAGCAGTCGCCGCTGTGGCTGGGGTTTTCTTGACAGGTGTCCTCACACCAGAGCAGCAAAAGAGACAGATAATTATAGGGCTCTCGCTCCCGCTCACCAACCCGGTAGGCATACACGCCAAATACGCGGCGGAGATGGCTGTTGAAGAGATAAACTCAGCTGGTGGAGTTGTGCTCAACGGGACAAGGTACGAGCTTGTGCTGGTGGCCGAGGACACCAACGAGATGGACCCGCTCATTCCCGTTGACCAGGGAGTTACAGCGTTTAAACGGCTCATCGAGGTCCACGGCGCCCATGTCATCGTCGGAGGTGTGAGAACGGACGTCGTAGTCGCTCAAAGCCAGCTACTGTCCCAGTACAAAATAGTCTACCTCGACGTTGAGTCCAACCAGCGAATAGTTGAGGACCGTGTCCAAAGCGATTACGAGAACTACAAGTACTACTTCCACTTCTTCGCAGGAGGCCGCAACTCCAGCGCAGGCCCATACATAGCCACCATTCCATCAGCGTTGAGAAACGCGGCGAAAAACAACCCAGACTTCCCCAACGTGACAAGAATAGCGCTTGTGGCCGAAAACGCTCTCTGGACAGTAGGGTTGGCTGGAAGGCCCGCGGGCAACTCAACTTTCTTCCAGAGGCTGAAGCAGCAGGGCTTCGACCTTGTTTTCGCAGAACTCTATCCAACAACTCAGTCGGACTTCTCCAGCTACTTGGCGAGAATAAAGGCAAGCGGAGCCGGGCTGATTATTCTATTGTTCTCGGGGCCGCCGGGCGTGGCTTTCACCAAGCAGTGGGCTGCCTACGACTGGTCACCGGGGAAGAAGCCGATAATCTTCGGACCCGGGCTGCTGGGCGGGTTCTCATGGTTCTGGACGCAGACAGAGGGAGCTGCGCAGGGGACAATCTGGTGGCCAGCCACCGTCAAGGTCCCCGTCACACCCAAGACGGTGCCATTCATAGAGAAGTTCACGCAACGGTATAAGGAGACGCCGAACACGGCTGCCTTCGACACATACGACGCCATATACGTCCTGAAACAGGCTCTCGAGAGGGCTAACACTTGGAAGGCAGACAGGCTGGTGACCGCTTTGGAGCAGACAGATTACGAGGGAGTGATCGGGCGGATACAGTTCAACAGAAAGCTGCACGGCCTCAACCTCGCGCTACCGAATCTCTACTGGTACTTTGGACAGTGGCAGAACGGAGAGCTGGTGCCTGTCTGGAGCCCCGACCAACCACAAACAGTCAGGAACCTAGTGCTGCCGTAAAATGATATCCTCGGAGGCGGCTGCGACAATCCTCGTCTACGGATTCATAACCAGCCTTGTGTATGCCCTCTTCGCCGAGGGCTTCTCCCTTATTTTTGGCGTAGCTCGGATGATTGACGCAGCCTACGGAATGTGGTACACCGCGGCCGCATACATGGCCTTTGCACTCGTAACCGTTTACAACATCCCCTCTCTTGTGACTTTTTTCGCAACCGTCGCAGCCTTGTTCGCCGCCGGGTTCATCTACTACTGGGCCGTTCTCAGGCGAATCAAGGAGCACATAGAAATGATCATGACCACTTTCCTCATCGCGTTGGTCATCCAAAACCTGATCGTGTTGCTGTTCACAAACTTTCCATGGTCGACGCCAGCGGTTTTTCCGGGGTCAACACCGGTTTTCGGTGTGTCTGTCTTCAACCAGCAGCTGGCCGCGGCCGTGGCTGCATCGGCTCTGCTCATACTCTTATGGCTCCTCATCTACAGGACAAAGGTTGGACTGGCTATACGGAGCGTTGCGCAGGACGTTGATGCCGCTGTCTGCGTGGGTATAAGGCCCGAGAGAACCATGGCTCTTGTCCTTGGTCTCTCAACAGCTCTAGCGGGGTTGGCGAGCCTTCTCGTGACGCCTCAGAGCACCATCACACCCGTGCTTGGATGGCCCATGCTAACCCTTGCCTTCGCCATCGTCGTTCTCGGAGGACTGGGGGACTACCGTGGAACACTTCTCGCCGCATTCGTCATAGGCTACGTGGAGATAACTGTCCAGAACCTCGTAAGCCCCCTCTACTCCGGAGCGGCGTCGCTAATAGCCGTGCTTCTAACTCTTTGGCTGAGGCCCAAGGGAATATTCGGGAGAAGTGTTGAGTGATGAAGAAGATTGATAGAGTTTTCATAGCTGTGCTTTTGATTGTCCTGGCTATTCTCGCGGCTGCACCCATAGCGTTTAACCTCAGGTTCATCATATTCATCCTGACGCTGACAAACATTTTCGCCATGCTGGCCGTCAGCTGGAACCTTCTCTCAGGGTACATGGGGCTGCTAAGCCTCGGCCACTCCTTTTTCTTCGCCGGCGGAGGATACGCCGCAGCCATTTTAAGCATCTCCTACGGTGTCCCGCCCGTGGCAGCTGTTTTTCTCGGAGCCCTGGTCATCACGGCGCTAGGAAGCCTGATTGGCTTGCCAAGCCTCAAGCTACGCGGCCACTTTTTCGCCCTCGTCACCCTGATAATTCCTGTAATAGCATATCAGGTGACCAACGCCATCCCACAGCTCGGCGGACACGACGGCATCTTCGGCATACCATCGCTCTTCCAAAGCGCGGAAGCATTCTACCTCGCTAGCTTAGCTGCTCTGGCTGGCAGCGTGCTGGTCAGCTACCTAGTCATGAGAAGCCGTCTCGGATTAATCTTCACATGCATCAAAGATGATGAAATTGCCGCAAAGGCAGCTGGGATAGATGTGCCGCGCTATAAGCTGTTGGGCTTAGCCATCAGCATCTTCATAGCAGGGGTGGCCGGCGCTTTCTACGCCTACCTCAACGGCGTGATTAGCCCCGCCACCTACGAGCTTGAGAAGGCTAGTCTGCCGCTGTTGATGACGCTTCTCGGAGGAAGAGCGACAATTCTGGGCCCCGTCGTCGGAGCCTTCATCATCGAAACCCTGATTGAGACGCTGAAGATAGAGGTCTTGGTAAGGGCGCGTCTGCTGATATACTCTGCCCTGGCTCTGTTGATATTCATGGTTTTCCCCAGCGGTATTGTAGGTTTTCTGAGGAGGAGGGTTTATGGAGATACTGCGGGTTGAGCATCTGGTCAAGCGATTTGGCGGAATAGTCGCGGTCGACGATGTTTCCTTCACTGTTAAGCAACATGAGATTCTCGGCGTCATAGGTCCAAACGGTGCTGGCAAAACCACTCTCTTCTCACTCATATCGGGGACTGAGAAACCCGACGCTGGAAAAGTCTATCTAAACGGGGAGGACATCACCAACACCAAGCCCTACCACCGGGCCATCAAAGGCCTCGTCAGAACCTTCCAAATAGTAAGGCCCTTCAAATCGTTGACTGTTGAGCAGAACCTCCGCGCACCGCTGACAGTCAGGGGAAACAAGTTTAACGAGGAAGAGGCGATGGCGCTTCTGCGGCAACTCGGTCTAGCAGCCAAGAGAAACACTCCAACAACTCTTCTCACCCATGGGGAGCTGAAAAAACTCGAAGTGGCGAGAGGACTCATCGCGAAACCCCGTGTCCTGATGCTCGACGAGCCCTTCGGAGGCCTGACTGTCGCCGAGATAGAGGAAGTAACCCAAGTTTTAAGAGAATATGTGGCTGAGGGCGGAACACTCGTCATCATAGAGCATAGGCTCCGTGAGTTGATGAAGCTTATTCAACGTGCTCTCGTGATGGACCAGGGTAAGCTGATTTTCGAGGGAGCCCCTGCTGATGTTGCCAGAAGCGATGTGGTCATCAAAGCCTATCTGGGAACCAACACGGTGATCTGATTGGAGAAGGTGCTTGAGGCTGTAGGGTTGACGGCGGGCTACGGGCTTGTCACGATTATCGAGGACATCAGCGTAGAGGTTCGCGAGAGGGAGATTGTCGCGGTGATTGGGCCGAACGGCGCTGGGAAGACGACGCTTATGCTTGCGCTGGCTGGGCTGGCGACCGTCAAGTCAGGCAAGACGCTGCTAAACAACGAGGACATAACACGTCTTCCGCCCTATGAACGCGTGGTGAAAGGCCTTGTGCTTTCACTTGAGAGACGACGGCTCTTCCCCGACATGACTGTGTATGAAAACGTTATGACAGGAGCATACAGGCGCAGGGACAGAGAAAATATCAGGAAAGACTATGAAATGGTGGCGGAGCTTTTCCCCATCATCGAGAAGAGACGAAAACAGTTAGCGGGTACTCTCAGCGGTGGTGAGCAGCAGATGGTTGCGCTGGCCCGCGCGTTGATGGCGAGGCCGCGTGTTCTTCTTCTCGACGAGCCGAGTGTGGGGCTGGCTCCCATAGCGCGTCTCGCTGTTTTTGAGAAGGTGAGGGAGATTAGGGAGAGGCAGAATATCGCTATTCTTGTGGTGGAGCAGGACGCGGCCCTCGCTCTCCAAACAGCTGACAGAGCCTACGTCATGGAAGGCGGAAGAATAACGCTCGAAGGCTCTGGAACAAATCTTCTCAGCTCACCCAAGATAAGGGAGAGCTACATAGGCCTCTGAAGGCCTAGCCTCTCCGCAATCTTTTCAGCAGCAGCCTCAGACTCTCTAAACAGCCTCTCGGCATCGACTCCTATCACTCTTCTCCCCTCGACAACAACCCTCCCATCGACGATAACAGTGTCAACAGCGGCTCCGGTGGCGGAGAAGACAACAGACTGGAGCATGTCGAGAACGGGGATAAAGTCGGGAAAACGCATATCGAGGAGAACTATGTCGGCTTTCTTCCCCTTTTCCAGCGAGCCAACTCTGTGTCCTAGGCCGAGAAGGTCTGCGGCCGTCGACGTAACAAATCTAATCGCGTCCTTTGCAAGTGGCAGTGAGGCATTCATTCTTATGTCTCTGCAAAGCCCGGTGAAGAGAGACAGCGTTCTGAGCATGTCGACATGCTGAGCCGAAGGAGCCCCGTCTCCGCCAAGCCCAACCCTCACACCTTCCGCAAGCATCTCGGGAAACACGCCTCTAACACTTATGCCCTTTCCCTTCTTGAGCGAGGAATAGGGACAGGATACAACACCGGCTCCCGAGGACACAATCCTCGCAACATCATCCATGCTCAGGTGAATACTATGAAGAATGTTGACATCACGGCTGAGCAGACCACGTTCAAACAGATACTGAACAGGGGTCACGCCGAAGGTTGACAAAGCTTTCTCAACCTCCTCCCTGAACGATGAAACATGTATGAATGTTTTGACATTATTTTCCCGGGCCCATTCCACCACTTGTCGCAGCAGTTTCTGGCTGCAAGTGGTTACGCTGATGGGTGTGGCGCAGACATCGAGGCGGCCTCCAAATCCTCCTCTAAACTCGCGGTGTAGATGCGTAAGCTCCTCGAAAGCCTCCTCGGCTGTTTTCGGAATGATGTCAGCTCTGTCCCAGCACCATGTTGATGCGAGACAACGCAGCGGAATCTCGTCCAAGGTCTCAAGGGTTGTCGAGGGATATAGGAGTCCGCCGTCGGCAAAGGTTGTCACACCGTTTAAAGCCATGGCATACAATGCGAGTCTGAAAGCGGTTTTCTCCTCTTCGGGAGTTAACGCGGCGTGATAGGGGAGGCAAAAGTTGTTGAACCATGTTGTTTCGCCGAGTCCGTCGGGAAACATGGTTTGAGACAGCTGCTCACGCGAGTGGTAGTGACAATTTACGAGACCGGGCAACACTATTTTCCATTCATCGCCGACAACCATGTCGCAGCGGTATCTTTTCTTCAAATCCTCAAAAAACCCCACATCAACAATTCTATCACCCTCGACAACCACCCCGCCATCTCTGAAAACTCGGTTAACCTCATCCACTGTGACGACAAACCTGCCCCTGACAATAAACATGCTGAAACGCTGAAGAAACAGCTTAAAAGTGTCACGCGTCCAAATAGGGTGGGATGCGTTTTCGCCTGGACGGCTACCTTAGGCCACTCGGGCGGTTGGGAGCGGCGGGCTGAGGATGTCCGGCCGAAGCCTCCATCCGTACACCCCCGCCCCATCAAACCCGTCTTCTACGGGAGCCCTCGTCGCCGGTATAGGCCCGTTGCCGAGCCCTTACCCGGCGAGTGGCTGCCTGTTTTCGGGAGCGGCTTCGGGCTTAGATGCTTTCAGCCCTTATCCGCGGGGGCGCAGCTGCCCGGCACTGCCCTGTAGGACAACCGGTACACCGTTGGCCCCGGCGCTCCGTTCCTCTCGTACTGGGAGCACCTTCCCCTCAGGCAGCCAGCACTCCCAACAGGTAAAATCCGATCTGTCTCACGACGGTCTAAACCCAGCTCACGTTCCCCTTTGATCGGCGAACAGCCGCACCCTTGGCCGCTTCTGCACGGCCAGGTTGGGAAGAGCCGACATCGAGGTACCAAGCCGCGGGGTCGATGGGGACTCTCGCCCGCGACGAGCCTGTTCTAGGGTTGCGCCAGGACAACCTTCCGCCTCATCATTCTCCTTTTTTCAGGGTGTCTGAAGCCTATGTGTTTCATAAATTGGGCCATTCTACCCCTACCATAAATCGGTAGGGCATACACGTTTCTCGAACGTGTTATTTTTCCACATTTTAAGCCATGGTTTTCTAACACTCTGCGGACAGCTTCGAGTAGTTTAACATCATTCTGCCAAATCGTTATTCTGTGTAGTGAGGTAATAACAGATCCCTCCGCGTCAACCATGCCTCTTACGAACCACAGCATTTCGGTTTCACTGCCTTTCTCCAAGAGAGTGAGTTTATCTTGACTCAGCAGCTGGTATAGTTTTTTGGAGTACACGACCACTCTATAATATCTTCCTCGAAAAACCCTGCACCTCGGCCTAAACCCTAATCTCTGGAGACGGCTGACCACCTCCTTACAAAGCCACGAAAGGTTCTTCTGATAAAATTCGACAACATATTCACCTTTTGAACGCCTACATCCCATGTAAGCGTCGCAAGAGGCTCCGATTAAATAGTAAAGGTCTTCAGACACCCTGCAAGAGCCTATATCGGCGGCTTTTATGGTTGCTGCGCGCAATATCCCTGGGGTAACTTTTCTGTCACCACCGGCCCCCACTGGTAGGAGCCGATGGATCGCTAGGCCTGGGTTTCCCCTCAGGGCCCCTGGCTTTCAAGGGCCCTGTCAAGCCGGCTTTTGCCCTTGCACTTCACGGCGGGTTTCTGTCCCGCCTAAGCCGACCTTTGGGCCCCCTCGATATCTTTTCGAGGGGGTGCCGCCCCAGCCAAACTGCCCACCTGCCGTTGTTCCAGCGCTTTCGCGCCGGTGAGAGATGCAGACAGACGTGGCCGGTGTTACATCGTCGCCTCCCCCCGCCCCCGGAGAGACGGGGATCGACGGCTCCCGGCTACGCTCTGCACATCCGTCCACATCCCAGCGACAGGCTGCAGTAAAGCTCCACAGGGTCTTCTTTCCCCGTTGGGAGTTCGTGGACTGTTCGCCCACGTTACGTGGGTTCACGGGGCTCCAGGCGGGGACAGTGGGGCCCTCGTTGATCCATTCATGCACGTCGGAACTTACCCGACAAGGCATTTGGCTACCTTAAGCAACACCCTTTTTCTACGGGTGCTGGACCATATCTTCGCCCCCTGTATTTGCTGAGGGCGCCCGGCGTATGGTCTCTGGGGATCCCCCTGCTGTTTTGTTCAACATATTGACGAGTTCAACGGTTTCTTGGAAGTTTCTCTTGTGATCGCCTCGGACAACCGTCTCAAGTATGTGTTTAAACATCTTGTAGGTTGTCCTTTTTGCTATGAGCTTCTGTCTGTCGAGGAATGGTGCAACTCTGTTAACGATGTTGTCGACGCCGTAGATCTGAAGCCTTCCTCCGCTGATTTCTCCGCATCCTAGAAGCCATCTAATTTTTCTGAGAACATCTGTCTCGGAGCTGGTTATCGTGAGATACGGTGTTATCGACCTTGTCTCCCTGTTTACGGCGAATCCGAGTGAGCCTTCGGCGTCTATGAAGCCTGCGACGTAGTGTTTGAGCGGTACAAGTCCGCTGGGCAGTCTTGTCCTAGTGTCTTCACGGGGAGGCGGTGGCTCCTCGTCCTTGACTATGTCCTCGAACCTCCACTTCCTTCTTGTCTCTCCGTCCCGTGGAATGGAGTATATTTTTCTGACGATCTCCTTGAATCCATCGTATTCTAGATGTCTCTTCTGCTGCAGGTCTTGCGCAACCTCGCTCATTATCTTGAAGTCCAGCCACTTGACCGCTGGTCTATATTTTTCGAAGAAGGGAACCACCTTCTCCAGCAGTATCCTCCTATTGGTAACGATGAGTTTGACGTAGTTTTCGCCTGCGAATATCCTTGGCCTAATCAGCATGGCCCTGCATATCACTTTGAGCATGACCTCGGAGTCTTCGTTTCTTCGAAGCTCGACCTCAAACCTTGGCTGGATTAGCCAGCCGAATTTTTTTCCAGCGTCGGGTGAAAGGATTATCGGGAAGCTTCCGTCGCCGTCGACGAACCCTGTTATGTGCCACTTGAGCTGGCTAAGCCTGTTGGGAAGTTCCTCTGGGTCGATTATGTCCGAGAATTCGGTGAGCATGGCTACCACGTTGGCAGGGGTTTCCTGCGGGTCTTCCTCATAACCCCCAACATTGTTACCTTTTAAGGTAGTTGAGGGCTCTGGAATTCCCCGCATACAGCCGGGTTTAACGACTCCCTTTAGCTCGAGAGTCAGAGTTACTCCCGGCGTTTACGGGCCCTTATACCGGTTGAACCCGGTTTTCGAGTACCCGCACTGGCCAGGATTCGATAGCCGTTCAAAACCTTTCGGTCTCGCGGCTACCTAGGTTTTTATTAAACTGTCAGGACCCCCTAGTCACTGCGACCTAAGGCCCCAGCCTCGCGGCCAAGGCCTCAGGCACCCCTTCTCCCGAAGTTACGGGGCTAATTTGCCGAGTTCCCTCGCCCTGGAGTGACCCCAGACGCCTTGGGCTTCTCACCCAGGGGCACCGGTGTCGGTTCTTGGCACGGTCTCCGGAGATCCTTGCCGGTGTCTTTTTCATGGGCTCCAGGGATCAGCTGAACCACCCATACGGGCGGCCGTTCACGCTTTCACCTGGTTCTCGGCTTTACGCCACTCCCCAGGCTTATGCGTTTAGACAGGGCTACGGCCCCGCTCAGCCTACCCCGAAGCGTCAGACACCGGCCTTGCGTCGCCGCACGTACTCCGGAGGCACCGGAATATTAACCGGTTTCCCTTTCGCCCTACCCGGTTAAGGTCGGGCTTAGGACCGGCTTACTCCCGGCCGACGACGCGTTGCCGGGAGACCCTTGCCCCTTCGGCGGCGGGGATTCTCACCCCGCTCCGCTGTTACTACCACCGGGATCTACATTGGCGGCCGGTCCACAGGACCTCACGGCCCTGCTTCCACCCAACCGCCACGCCCCCCTACCTCCACCCAGCAACAACTGGGTGAACCCGGGTTTCGGCGGCCCGCTTAGACCCGTCAATTTTCGGGGCCCCCCTCCTCGGCGGGTGAGCTGTCTTGCGGTTGCGAACGCTCCGGCATAATTTTCAACAGTCTTTGGATTTTTATCTTGTTAAGGAATGGAAATGTTTTGAAAAATCTTTCATTATCCGCCTTGAGTATTCGTAGAACAAATCTGGGAATATTCCCTTTATCGTTTCTGTACATGCATACTTCTCCTGTTCTTATTTCGAAAAATCTTGCAAGCGCAATTTTGATATCCATAAGGGGAGGGCATGTATCACCATCCCATGATGTGTGAAACTTAATTTGCCTCCTGTTGATGTCAATCCCGCCTTCTGCATCAAAGTATCCTGCGATGTAACTTATCCAAAGATTTTCGTCATAACTCTGTTTGATAAACATTGGCGTGCCCCAGTTTGTCTGCTTTCCTATTGGATGGCCGAATTTTTCCGCAAAGTATTGAACAAGTGTTCGCGAATACAGCCTTAGATATGGTGTTCGGTTAGGTGTGATGTTTAGTTTGGGTTTGACACCATAGATGGTTTCGAAGAATTCAGCAAGCTGGTGAAGCCAATAGACATCTTTGTTGTAAACTGTTATGACGTAATGGATTTTGCCGTGGTTATCAGTGTATTTTCCTACATATCCGTCGCGTAGCGCGCCAGCGATGTAAGCCTCCTTTTCTATCACCGTCACGAGGTATGGGTAATCTGATAATTTAGTTTTTGCCGGAGATTCCACAACTTACGCACTCCTTAGAGGATGGCAGCTTCTATTCCTACCTCCCCGCTGTCTTAGGAGGGAGACGCCCTTTGGTTTGTCACTTAGCGGGCACTTTGGGGCCTTAACCCGTGGTCTGGGTTGTTCCCCTCTCGGCGTGCGAGCTTACCCCGCACACCCCACTCCCGGCATCTACGGCGTCCGCGGATTCGGAGTTCGAAAGGATGGCGGGCCCTTTCGAGCCCTTACCACCCCATCGGTGCTCTACCCCGCGGACCACCTCCGCCGAGGCTGTCCTGCGAGACACTTCGGGGGGAACTAGCTATCACCGGGCTAGATTGGTTTTTAGCCCCTAGCCCCAGGTCAACGCACCGAATTGCACGTCAGGACGCGTTCGGGCCTCGACCGAGCTTTCGCCCGGCTTCACCCTACCCAGGGCTAGATCGCCCGGTTTCTAGCCTCACCGCCGTGACTACGGGCCCTGTTCGGACCCGGCCCCTCGCCGACGAGAGTCGGCTGCGGGCTTCTCGGTTTCCCCGCGCCTACCCGCTTTCCGCGGTTAAGCTCGCCACGACGGTGAACTCCCCGGCCCGTGTTTCAAGACGGAGCGGACGACGCCGGATAATCCGCCCTCCACGCCTACGCGGCGTGTTCGGACGGAGTACCTTGCGCGCCGCCCTCGTCCGTTACCAGCCGGTTTCAACCGCTTTTCACCCCCTCTCGGGGTAGTTTTCAACTTTCCCTCACGGTACTGTTGCGCTATCGGTCTTGGGAGGTACTTAGGCTTAGAAGCCAGTGGCTCCTGCCTTCCCGCACCATATCCGAGGTGCGGTACTCGGGAACCAGCCCATCTCCACTCCCAGCTTCCCCTACGGGGCTGTCACCCTCTATGGCGGACCCTTCCAGGTCGCTTCGGGTCGCTGGGCACAGGAGGGCGGCTGGCCCACACTCCACATCCCCGCATGGTTTCCCACACGGGTTCGGTTTGGCCTGGTCCCCGTTCACTCGCCGTTACTAGGGGAGTCTCGTTTTGATTTCTTTTCCTCGGCCTACTTGGATGCTTCCGTTCGGCCGGTTCCCGCTCCACAGCTCAAGGCAGTGGAGCGACATCCCACGCCGAAGCGCGGGATGTCGGGAAATCCCATTCGGGCATCCCCGGTTCAACGCCTGCTTGCGGCTACCCGGGGCTTTTCGCAGCTTGCCACGCCCTTCTTCGGCCCCCAAGCCGAGTTATCCACCGGCTGGCGTATTTTGGCCTAAGGCGTCTGCCGTCCAGTTGGCGACGCATCCAAACCCTATGGACGCGGTCATTGAAGCGTAAGCTTCTCAAACACCGCATTCGGACACCCATCCGCAGATGGATGTCTTCATCTTCTTTTGGCAATTAATCTATTGTTTTTGGCTGTTTATAAATTTGTTCACGGGCCTTGGAAGGCGCAGGTGGGGCAGACGTATGGTTTGGCGAGTTCTCTGCATACTTTGCATCGCCAGATGGTTGATTTGCCGCAGTTGGGGCATGGGAAGGAGACGGCTGACTCGGATGGGAGTATGGGTCTGTGGCACCATGAGCATTGTGGAAGCGTCAGCTGCCCGCTCATCATCTTCAAGGTGACAGGCCAGCAATTTAAACGTATGCGCCTGTGAGCATCCTGGATACTATGTTCAGTGTTAGCTTGATGGAGGTTTTTGAGGCGAGGGCCCTTGCCAGTGTGGAGCGGTGTTTGTCCATGTCGCCCACTTTTGCAAAAACGTGTCCATAGTCTGAGTCGGCGAGTGATGAAAGGATGAGGTCGATGTGCTTGGGTGAGAGATGTTCGATGAGTCGGCGGAGTGCAAAGGTACCCTTGAGCTCGTGGAGTGTTTCGCGGTAAAGTTGCTCGTATGTTCCTTGGCCTGCGATGTGTTGCGCCGCCGCCTCAGCCGCCTTGCCCCCTGTTACAACTCCTCCTCCCGTGGTTGCTTTGACCTGTCCAGCCACCTCGCCCGCGAGGAAAAAATTGCCAACTCTCATAGGCTCGAGGGGGCCGCCCACATAAATCGCTGACGACATGATGCCTACAACTTTTGCATGTGGAAAATTTTCGCGCAGCAGTTTGTCAACAAGCAATTGTGTGCCCTTCGACGCCGCGACACCCAGCTTACCGAACTCGTCGTCGACGGGGACAAGGTATCCGAAGAATTCTGGGAGATATTTTTTGAAGTATAGGTAGACCATGTCGGGGCTGTTGCCATGGTTTGCTATCATGTATTGTATGATGGGTAGCCATTTTCCCGTGCGGTAGCGGGGAAGCATCTGCCGGGCTACTGTGGCTGTCCGGCCCTCGGCCGAGATAACATGACGGGTTGAGATTGTTTGGCTGGATGTTTTGACAATTAGGTTTTGACCGCTGCTTTTCACTTCTGTTACCCTTGTGTCTACATGGATTTCCGCCCCCGCCTCGGCCGCCTGCTGCGCAAGAAAGAGGTCTAGCCTCTCACGATTGTACACCACCGCCACATCTCTTGATGCATCTACTTCGAAGCGTTTGCCCGACGGCGAGACAAACACCGCCCCACGGACGATGTTCTGTAGATATGGTCCTTGAACAGGTATGTTCAGCGACCTGACCCCCTCTATGCTGTAGAGGCCCGCGCATTTCTCGGGACGCCCAATAACCTTGTCCTCTTCAAAAACAACTGTGCGGAGACCGCGTTTAGCCGACTCACGAGCCGCAATCAAGCCAGTGGAGCTTCCGCCGACAACCACGACGTCATAATCCATTTCTGCCATCAACTTTTTTGCGATGTATGCTTTAGCTCTTACATGGCCCGAGTGGCTTACAGGCTGCGTGTGTATGGAAGGGTTCAGGGAGTTTTTTACAGAGCGTCTATGAAGGAGGTTGCCGACAGCCTTGGAGTGGATGGGTATGTGCGGAACATGGACGATGGCTCGGTGGAGGCCGTTGTAGCTGGAGAAGAGCAGGCTGTCAAGAAAATTCTTGAATGGTGTAAAAGAGGGCCACCTCATGCCTCTGTAACACGCGTGGAGATTGAGGAAATCGGTCCCGAGGGTGTTGAAAAAGGGTTCAGAATACGGTATTAGTGTTAATTCAAGTAAGATTTAATTAAGCCGTTCAAGAATGTAATTAATAGAAGGTATGTTTCAAGTCCTCTCGCCCGAGGGCTTCGCCGAGGAGGAGCTTGACCCCGGGCTGCTTTTGTCGATGTACCGCGATATGGTTTGTGCACGTGTTCTAGATAGGTGGCTTATGCGTCTTCAACGCATGGGGAAAATAGGTATCCACGCTCCCTCCGAGGGACAGGAGGCCGCTGGCGTTGGGACGGCCTATGCACTCGGAACAAACGATTGGATATTCCCGCTTTACCGCGAGCTACCGGTCTTTGTTGCGCGAAGGGTCCCCATAGCGGACATAGTTAACAGAAACCTAGCAAACTCGGCTGATCCCCTTAAGGGCAGAGACTTCGCCGTATACGGTGATATCAAGCACCGCATAGTTCCCGCCCCCATTCCTGTCGCGGTGCATATCCCCTCGGCCGTCGGCTTCGCGCTCTCCCTCAAATACAAGAAACTAAGCGAAGTGGTGATAAACTACTTCGGCGACGGGGCGACGTCGAAGGGAGATTTTCACGAGGCACTCAACTTCGCCGGCGTCTTCAAAGCGCCCATAGTTTTTGTTTGTGTCAACAACCAGTATGCCATTTCTGTTCCGGTGAGTAGGCAGACGGCTGTAGAGCATCTGTCGTTGAAGGCTGCGGCGTATGGGTTTGAGGGGGTTAGCGTGGATGGGAACGATGTGGTGGCTTGTTATCTCGCCGCTAAGAAAGCTGTTGAGAAGGCGAGACGCGGTGAGGGCCCTACGTTGATTGAGGCGGTGACCTACAGGATTGGTCCACACACGACAGCCGATGACCCGTCACGATACAGAGATGATAAAGAGGTTGAGATGTGGCGGAGAAGAGACCCAATCACAAGGCTGCGGAGCCATCTACTGCGACGCGGTCTCTGGAGCATGGAAGAAGACGAGAAACTCTGGCGAACAACCGAGCAGACCATACAAAAAACCATAGAAGAATGCGAAAAGAATCGACCGCTGCCTCCCGAGTCTATCCTTGAGGATGTCTACGCAACGCCACCGTGGCATCTAATAGAGGAGAAGGAGGAGTTCAGTCAGCTGCGGTAAACCATTTGATGTCATGGATGCTGCCAACACGTTTTTCACGGAAAACCGGCTTAACCTTCATACCTGTTCGAGGTGTCTTCGACGGGTCAAGCATGTGAAGCAACCCGCCCAAGGTATCCACGAACCTCACAAAAACCCATACAATCTCTTCACCTGCCTCACCGTCGGCGAGCATCCGTGACCGTGTGTAGGTTTGAACTACGGCAGCGGGGTCGACCTCGATGTATTCGTTTATGGGTTTGAAGCAGTCGAGGCAGTATGCTCGCGGCGGCACATGTTTTGAAGAGCATTTTCCACATCTGCTTGCGATGATTTTTCCGTTGTGGAGGCCTTCGAGGAATTTTGAGAGGGCGACGCCTGCCGGATATTCATAATAGCTTTCGATCTCCATGGCTATTCACCCGCGGGCTTGAAATGGCTTATGTCGAGGATGCTTCCTCTCCGCTGCTCCGCTGGCTTCCAAACAGGCTTCACCCTCATGCCAATTCGGACATCGCCGGGGCCGCACTCGCGGATTATGTGCATAAGACCAGCAGCGTGGAAAACTGTTTTTGACGACGGCGTCTCTCTAACAGTGTCTTTGAACCAGAGGACTGCCACGATGTTGGGCTCGGCCAACCTAACCCCAGGGTCTGTGCCGATATAAGCCAGCGAATAGGTTGAGACAACTGCTTCACCGTTGTGCTCAACCCAGTCCGAGACCTCTCTCATGCACCATTCGCAGAAGAGACGCGGCGGTATCAACACTCTTCCGCATCCGCTGCACCGTGTCCCGAATAACCTACCCTCCCGAAGTCCTTGGAGAAACTTGGCAAGAGCCTCACCCGGCGTGTCAGCGTACCTACACAGTATTCTCCAGTGGCTTAGGACAAGATGTTCAACACTCCACATCTCGGAATATTTTTTGTTCAAAGCATCTTCCCAATCCTTTCCATATTCTTTGTCGAGTCCGTTTTTGAGGAGGTGTTGGCCGATGGCTTTAGGTATCTGTTGCAGATAATCCTGCGTGTATACTATTCTCTTTGTCATACTCTGCACACCACCACCTGCCCCACCTGCATCAAATCACCCCAAGCCTGAGCAACACCGACATACGCGTTTGGGACCTGGCGTTTTCCAGCTCTTCCGCTCAGCTGCCAGTAGAGTTCCGCCACCTTCATGAGGCCTGCGGCGGCTATCGGGTTGCCCACTCCCAGCAACCCGCCTGAAGGCGATGTTGGATGGTCGCCGTCTCTCTCCAGCTGACCTTCTTCGAGGAGCCTTGGAGCGAGTCCTGGTTTGCCGAGAAGAGCGTCGAGGTGATGTAGCTCCTTGTATGTGAAGGGGTCGTAGGGCTCGAAGACATCGATTTCTTTCAACGGATTGGTTATACCCGCCATTTTGTAGGCTTGCTGGGCTGCGAGGTAGACGTAGTAGGGGTAGCAGAGGTCTCTGTTTGTCCAGTATTGGCTGTCGAGGCATGCGCCGACTCCATCAACCCATACAGGTGTGTCGGTTATCTTCTTGGCTTCATGCTCTGATGCGAACAACAGGGCCACGGCGCCGTCTGATGTGGGGCTGATGTCAAGCCTATGGACCGGCCAGACGAGGACGGGTGATTTGAGGACATCGTCCACAGTTATTTTTGCTCCGAGCTGTGAATATGGATGGTCCAAGGCGTTGGCCTTGTTTTTGACCGCGACTCTTGCGATAAGCTCCTTCTCTAGTGCGTGTTTCTCCATGTAGCGGCGCATCTCCAAGGCGAATATCCAGATGAGGTTGGGGCCAAGAGGCTGTTCAAGTATCGGCTCGAATATTGAGCGGAAAAGTGGCTGCGCATGGGGATAGGGATGGCTCATCTTCTCCCACGCGACGACCAGAACCTTATCAAATAATCCCGAGGCAACATGCCACCACCCTGATATGGCAACCCCCACACCGGTGCCGCCTCCGACAAAGACACGTGAAAAAGGTTTGGCAAATGCTCCGGAAGGCTCAACAGCAACGAGTCCCTTGTGATGATAGCCGTCAAAAGCGTCGGGCGCCGAGCCACCTACCACAGCATCAACATCACCTGCATCAAGCCCAGCGTCGTCTAAGCATTTCCTCACGGCCTCGAAAACCATCTCCTCGGAAGTCATGGGCAACATGGAGCGGAAATACGTCATCCCAGCGCCAACAATAGCTACACGTCGTCGCACACATCATCACCCCGCCGACAAGACGACAACAGAGCCGCCGTCAACAACCTCGCCGTCGACAGACGCGACCAAGCACCCGCTCCACCTACCCATCCTCAGCAGCTTAACCGCCTGCACAACTCTCTGCAGCCCCGCGGCATTAAGCGGATAACCCATCCCGATACAGCCACCCGACGGGTTAACAGGCAACGCTCCATCAAACATGAAATCACCACCGCGAACACCTTTCAAAACATCTCCGTCGTAGACACCCAGCTCATCCAACACCATCAACTCCGTGGAAGCGAAAGACTCCGAAACCTCCACAAACTCCACAACCCTCCTCAGGGAACCCGGTAACGCTTTTGAGACAGCTGGCCTCACCCAGGCAAACTTCCCGAAAACCCTCTCCGACAAATCGGAAGAATGAGAACCATGGGCAAACCCGACACCCTTCACCACAGCCTTCGCAGAACGATTGTCAGATGACAAAAGCACAACAGAGGCATAGTCACAGAGGCGAGCCACATGGCTTCTCCTCAAAGGCTCTGAAACAAACTCCTCGGACTCGATTTTCTCTATGTCGGTGTCTGCTCCGTATGCTGCGGCTGAATTTCGCAGCGCGTTGCGGATGTTCTTCGCGGCGACGATGGACAGGTCGCGTGGCTCACCATTCCGGCGTGAAAGGAAGGCCTGTGCATCGAGGGCAGCTATCGAGAAGTGATGAATCAGCAGGGGGCGGATAAGGTGTGGGTCCCAGGTGTTCAGCAGTATTTCGCCGTAGTTGAGTATGTTTGAGGATTTGGCGTAGGCTGTTACTAGAACGTTTTTGAACCAGCCTGTTTTGATGAGCATGTATGCGTGGATGAATGCGTTGAGCGAGTCGTTTGAGACAAGAGTGTTGAACTTAAGCCTTCCACCAACTTGGTCAGGTGTGTAGGAGTCGGTGATGCTTATGCCCTCAAAGAAGTCTAGGCCGCTAGCCACAACCGCATCTATCTCGGAGACCTCTGACTCCGAGTCTTCGAGACAGTTTTTGAAAGCTTTGAAGAGCATTTCGCGGAAATCTTGTGTATAGGATGGTTTGCAGGGGATTTCGCCGACACCTGCTACATAGACCTCGGTCAAGAATTCACCTCTAGTATGATTTGGGGAGGCCGAGGACGTGGGTGCCGATGTATGAGAGTATCAGCTCGTTGGCGACGGGGGCTGTGAGAAAGAGCCTGATAACGGGGTAGAAGGTGATGATGTCTGTGCCAAGGTCGTAGGCGCTTCCGCCGAAGGTCTGCATGGCGGCCTCAAAAGCCTCCAACCCAGCCTCAGACGCGACAAGCTTCGCCATGTTAGCCTCAGCTCCACAGGGCTTGCCAGCGTCAAAAAGACTCGCCGCCTCATAGTTCAGCACACGCGCCGCCTCGAGCCTAGCCTTTGCCCTCGCCATCCTAAACTGCAGCCCCTGATAACTTCCCACGGGATGCCCGAAGACAACCCTCTGACGCCCATACTCCGCGGCCCGTCGCAGAACATGGTCCCCCAACCCGATGCTACACGCCGCGATAAGCATACGCTCAACGTTCAACCCGTCGAACAAAACATCCACCCCACGGTCCAGCCTACCAACCAGATTCTCCTCACCCAATTCGACCATGTCAAAATACACCGTGTACTGTGTCTCGGGAGAGTAGAGCTCGATGTTGAGCGGCTCAAACATAACTCCGCTTGTCCGTGTCTCGAGCGCGAACACAGAAATCCCGTCTCTCTTATCCGAAACTTTTTGGAGAGGCTTTGTCCGCGCCACGACGACCAGATAATCCGACTCCCGTGCCCCGGTGATGAATGTTTTCTGACCGTTCAAAACAAACCCGCCATTCCTTCTCTCGGCGAAGGTCTTTATCCGCCAGGTCTCGGAGCCAGCCTCAGCCTCAGTCAAAGCGAAGCTAATTTTTTTACCATGCTTGACAGTTGGGTCCACGAATCTTTCAAACTGCATCCGCGTGCCATGCCTCGCAATCATGACCCGCGAGAAATGGGTTGTGAGAAAATGTAGCAGCGGAATACCAGCTCTCGCCAACCCCTCCTGAACAAGGATGGCGTCGAGGGTGCCCGACCCCTCTACCACACCGGCCCCCGTCAACCCAGATTTCTGAAGCTCCTCCCAAAGAGGAACCGGCTCCCTTCTCTCACGACCATAAGCAAGCCAATTCCGTCTACCAAACCTCTCACCAACCTTCTCAGCAGTCTGGAGAACCAAAACCTGCTCATCGGAAAGCACGTTATTCATAGATTCTTTAGAATAATTAAGGTTTCCCGAACATCTCTAAAAAACAAAGCTTTAAACATGGTCGACGGCAACGTTTCGATAATGCTGATGCCTGGGAAGAAAATCGTTGTCTTAGGCATTCTAATACTTTTGATAATTCCAGTTTCGTTACTGGCGGTAAACCTGCCCCAAATTTTCACGAAGAAGCCGCCCAAGGATTTTTGGACAAACCCCATCGCTAAGCTGAAGGGGGGAAACCCGTACGCACTCTCGCTAGCCCTTTCCGGCACTGGGCTTATGGTTGTGGCCCAGTTCTACAGTGTTGTGAAGAGGGCTGGAAGGTTGTGGATGAAAAGGCTCGGTGGACCAAGAGCTTGGCTCATAATCCACGAAATTCTCGACGTTGTGGGTCCTATCCTAATATTGGTTCACGCCGGACTCAGCAAACCCAATTTCATCAATCTTTCTTGGTTAGCCAAAAGCCTTCAAAACAGTGTCGCCGGAATACCAGCGATGTTGGCACCGTTCCTTATAGCGAGCGGCCTTTTCGGGCGTCACCTTTACCGAAGGCTACCTGTCATGCAGAGGCAGTTCAGGCACTGGAGGACAGTCCACATAGCGTTGACGGCCATTTTCTATGTCGCAGGCTTAACCCACGTTCTTGTTAACACAAAAGTGTTCCAAACATTATTGAGTCTCCCAAAAGATTAAACTATTATCTACATCTCCATCAACCGGTCCCTCCCAGTAATGACTGAGATTAACGGGTTGTGAGGTGTAACATACCTAACTTATCAGCCGCTACGCAGAATTTCCGCAGCTTTTTCGAAGAAGTCAAGTGACTCGGGGTTTCGGATGGATTCTCTGTTGGTGACTCTTCTTCCGTTGATGATGTTTGAAACGGCTATCTCGACTTTTTTCATGTTGTATGTGTAGGGGATGTCGGGTGCCTCCATGATGATGGCTGGGACGTGGCGTGGCGAAGCTCTCTCGCGGAGAGCCTGTTTGATTCGGTTCTTCAGCTCCTCGGTCAACACATAGCCCTCAGCCATTTTGACGAAGAGTATGATGCGTTGGTCGCCTCTCCACTCCTGTCCAACAGCCAAGCTGTCCGCAACCTCTCTAAAACTCTCGACGATAGAGTATATCTCAGCCGTCCCTATTCTGACTCCGGATGGCTTGAGGACAGCATCAGACCTGCCGAGAAAAGTTATGCCGCCTGTGTCGCTGTGAAAGATGACGTAGTCGCCGTGTCTCCAGACACGCTTATGAGTGTAGTAGCGGAAGTATGCGTCAAGATATTTCTCGTCACCGGGGTCGTTGAGAAAATAGAGAGGCATGGGTGGAGCGGGTGCTTCGCAGACAAGCTCACCCTCCCTGTCAAAAACAGGCTCACCCCTCTCATCATAACACATTATCTTCATCCCCAGCGAGGGGGACTGAATCTGTCCAGCGTAGACAGGCAGTATAGGCGAGCCGTTTGCAAAAGTGCCGTTGATGTCTGTGCCGCCTGAAATGGAGTTAAAGTGCAAATCTCTCTTTACCTCATCATATATCCATTTGAAGCCCTCGGCGGAAAGCGGTGAACCTGTCTGGCTTATCTCCCGCAAACTCTCAAGACCAAACTCGCTGCGAGGAGAGGCCCCCATCCCTCTTAGAAGGTTGATGTAGCTCGCGCTACATCCAAAGATAGATATACCGTATTCGTCGATGAGGCGCCACATTCTTCTCCAGTCGGGATAGTTGGGGTCTCCGTCGTAGAGAAGCACCGTTCCTCCCGCGGCGAGGGAGGAGACCAGCCAGTTCCACATCATCCAGCTAGGCGTCGTAATGTAGGTAATCACCTCTCCCCGTTTTAGGTCACTATGAATAACCACATCCTTGAGCTGGTTGACCAAGACCCCTGCCGCGGGCTGGACCATGCACTTAGGCTTCCCCGTTGTCCCCGATGAAAACATGATGTAGAGAGGGGTATCTGAAGGAACTTGGGCAAAATCTATCGCTCCACCCTCGCGAGCCTTAAAGTCGGGATATAGCACGGCCTCTGCCAAGCCATCTATTCGCGGGCTTTCAGAGAGATAGGGAATGACAACAACCTTCTGAATGGATTTAACCCGTTCAACAACCTGACTCACTCTCTCCAACACATCAAACGCCTTCCCCCTGTAAAGATATCCGTCAACCGTGAACAACACCTTCGGCTCGATTTGCCCAATCCTGTCGACGACGGCGTCAACGCCTAGCTCCGTCCCGACAGAAGACCACGAAGCACCGAGCGATGTAGCCCCAAGCATCGCAATCACGGTCTCCGGTATGTTGGGCAAGTATCCAGCCACCCTGTCTCCCGCTGCGACACCGGATTCACTTAACCCTCTCGCAACGGCTGCGACCTCGTTGTAGAACTCGAGAAACCTCATCGCATTCGTCTCACCATCCTCACGCACACCTATCAACGCGGCTTCGTGGCCTCTGTGCCTGAGAAGGTTCTCGGCAAAGTTCAGCCGCGCCCCCACGTACCAGCGTGCACCTGGAAATTTAGACAAGTCATCCACAACAGTCTCAAACCGCTTGGAGCATTTTATCCCGAAAAAATCCCAAACATGCATCCAGAACCTCGGTATATTGGTTACAGACCATCGATACAGCTTAAAGTAGCTCCCCTTTTCGAAAACATCGAGACCCAGACCCTCATGGTCGTCGACAAACTTTATGAAAGAGTTCATGTTGGATTTGGCTACGACATCGGTTGAAGGCTCCCAGAGACGCATCCAATCACAGGTCATGCATGGCGGCAATAAAATTTTTTGGAGCGGGCCCGGTGGGACTTGAACCCACGACCTCCGGCTCCGCAGGCCGACGCCCTATCCATTCTAGGCCACGGGCCCTTCGCCGCCATTTTATACATCGCTTCTTATATACTTCCTGAATGAAGATACGCGGTTGTGTATATTTGCAAACATAATGTTTTATCTATCCGTGTGGTGATGATTGACGTGATGGCGCGGGAGGTTGTTAAGGGAAAGTGGGCGACGAGGTTCATAGTGGCGGCATATGTTCAGGGAGCTTTGGCTGTGGGTAACACCTTGTTCTGGGTGATTGGGCAGCTGGGGTTCATGAAGCCTGAGTTCAGCAGGGTGATAGCTTTCGGCAGCGCTGGCACATGGTTCACGGTGGGCTACCTCAGCTACCTCATAGTCGGAGTCATCGGAGTCGCCGTCACCGCCCTCTTCTACCACTACATCGAAAACGTTCTCGGCAAACCCTACAAAGGCCTCGCCAACGGCCTAGCATGGCTACACCTCATTCTAATGAATGTCGGCGTCATAGGCGCTACTTGGCTGATGATGGTGAGTGGATACTTGGCAGGAGCGGCTATGCTTCCACCAGAGGTAGGCGGACGTGGATGGAACGCTGGACAAGTCCATACAAACATCTTCTACGGCATTCCCCTGGGGTATCCGACGTGGATAGCGTTGTTCATTTTCCTACTGGCTATCGGAGTCGCTTGCGGAGGCCTCGGCTACATACTGATGTGGCGACAAAGAGCAGAGTAGGCCATCTCACGTTAATACCCGTAGATACATCCCCCATTTTTTTGATGCAGCATTTTTATCCCAGGAGCCGTGATTCATCGTCATCGGAGATGTTTCGGTTGTTCAGGAAGAAGGAGCCGCCTAAGCCGCCTTTCGACCAGAGGCTGTCAGAGATAGTTACACGGCTTATGACGATTCAGAACAGGATGGATTACAAGGCTCGAGCGATGCAGATGAGGGGTAGGGAGCTCTTCAACCAAATCGTCCGCGCTAAGATGGAGAAGGACGAGGAGCGTGCAGCTGTTTACGCCAACGAGCTCGCGCAGCTACGTAAAATGATGCATGCAACGGTTAGGAGCCAGGCCTCGCTCGAAGGGGTTGTTCTAAGGCTCGAGGCTGTCCGAGACTATAATGAGGTGAGGAAGGTCATCGGGCCCGTCGCAGCGGTTGTCATGGCTGTTCAGAAAGATGTCGGCGGGGTGATGCCCGAGATCTCCAGCGGGCTAAGAGGTGTTCAAGACCTTCTCGAAGACCTGTCAGTCAGCGTCGGCACCGTCTCAGACACCTACATCGGAGCATCAACGGCAGATCCGGAGGCCGAGGCGATTCTGCGAGAGGCTTCGGAGGTCGCAGCTCAGCGGCTGAAGAAAGACATGCCCGACATAGAGTCGGGACACTTCATAACATAAAATAAATTAAAGGCCTCGGGGCTTTTCACAGAGGTTGACGGAGAAAGTTAGGCAACTGCTTGAGCAAGGGTTTCGACTGGGAGGAGAAACGCCGATTTCCTCGCCTAAGCCCTATGAAGCCAAATGGATGAGCAGATGGCGTGTAGACAGGGTTTTCGAAGCACAGCCTGAGCATGGGCGGCGAAAATTTTTCATCTGCGTTCCCTACTCTTACCAGAACGGGCCACTGCATCTCGGACATGGCTTCACATTCACCCGTGGAGATGCTGTCGCACGCTACATGAGGATGAGAGGCTATAATGTTTTGTTTCCTTGGGCGTGGCACTGGACGGGTGAAGCTGTTGCCGGAACAAGCGAGAGACTGAAGAAGGGCGACGAATCAGTTAGACGGATGCTTCTCGAGATAGACGGCGTCCCCGAGAGTCTTCTCAGCAACTTCACCCATCCCGAGTTCATCTGCGCCTACTACACCGCAGAGAACAGGAAGGTCGTGGACGCGATGGGCTGGTCGGTTGACTGGAGCCGCGAATTCCATACAACAGACCTACACCCCTACTACAGCAGGTTCATCGAGTGGCAGTATCATGTGCTTAGGCGGAATGGATTGCTTGTTCAGGGACGGCATCCAGTTGTCTGGTGCCCCAAGTGTCAGAGCGCGACAGGCGACCACGACAGGCTGCGTGGAGAAGGCATCTACCCGGAGGAATACACCATGGTCTTCTTCGAGCTGGATGGGGTTAAGCTTGCCGCGGCTACTCTGAGGCCCGAGACGATATTTGGTGTGACAAACGTCTGGATACATCCTGACGGCGTCTATCAAGTGGTTGAACGGAACGGCATCATGCTGCTGATGAGTAGGGAGGCTGTTGCGAAGCTGGGTGAGCAGCTTGGTCTCGGCAAAGTGGTGAAGGAGATGCATGGACGGGAGCTGCTGGGGAAATATGTGAAGTCACCGTTCACGGGCAGGGCTGTACCGATTCTGCCCGCTGAGTTTGTGGACGTCTCCCTTGGAACCGGCGTGGTTTACAGCGTGCCAGCACACGCACCCTACGACTACATCGCCGTCAAAGAACTCAAAAACAACCCAGCCAAGATGCGGGAAAAAGGACTAGACCCCAAGCTCGTGGAAACTATACAGCCCATCAAGGTGATAGAGACACCGGGCCTCGGTGAACACCCGGCCGTGGATGCTGTCGAGAGAGCGAGAATAACCAGCCAACTGGATGAGAGGCTCGAGGAATTAACCAGAGACATTTACTCCAAGGAGTTTTACTCGGGGAAGATGGTTGTCGACGAGTTTCGGGATGTCTCGGTCTCTGTCGCAAGGGAGAAGGTCATAGAGAGGCTGAGGCAGAACGGTGACGGTGATGTTTTCTACGATCTCTCAGGCAAGGTCATCTGCAGGTCAGGCGACGAATGCATAGTTAAGATTGTTGATGACCAGTGGTTTCTCAACTTCTCCAACCCCGAGTGGAAGGCGAGAGTTAAGAGCCTCATCTCCTCGATGAATGTGTATCCTGAAGCTGCGCGGACATGGCTTCTGAACGTTGTCGACTGGCTTCATGACTGGGCGTGTACACGGAAAACCGGTCTCGGAACACGTCTTCCATGGGACCCGTCCTGGATAATCGAGACACTCAGCGACTCAACCATCTATCCAGCCCTCTACACAATCAGCAAAATCCTCAACAAGTTCCCCGAGAAAGCGGCCAAACTAGGCGTCGATGTATTTGACTATGTTTTCCTCGGGTTGGGCGACCCACGCCAGCTAGCCGAGAAATACGGAATAGGGCAGGAGCATATCGAGTCCATGAGGAGAGAGTTTCTCTACTGGTATGGTGTGGACCTCCGTGTCTCGGGGAAAGACCTTGTCGCAAACCATCTCACTTTCTACCTCTTCCATCACACGGGAATTTTCGAGGAAAGGCACTGGCCACGTGGTGTGGCGGTGAACGGCATGATAACCATCGAGGGAAACAAGATGTCGAAGAGCAGGGGAAACTTCGTGACACTCAAGCAAGCGCTCGCAAGACATGGAAGCGATGCGACAAGGCTTGCTCTCCTTCTCAGCGCAGAGGACCTCGACGACCCTGACTGGCGCGATAAAGCAGCCGAGGAAGCGGGCGCCTTCGTCAAAAACTTCCTATCAATCGTTGAAAAAATCGCGAAAGAGGCCAGTGATGACGTTGGGCCGTGTGATGAATGGCTTCTCGCGGCCACGGATAGAAGCTGTGAAATTGTTGCGGAGAATTTGGAGAAGCTGAAGACGAGGTCTGCCTGCAGCGAAGCGGTCTACGGCATGCTCAACAACTGGCGATGGTACATAAGGAGAAACAGGGATAGGATAACGCGTGCGGCCAAAGTTTTCGCCGAGAAATGGATTCTCATACTCTCACCATTCGCTCCCTTCGCCGCCGAAGAGGCGTGGGAGAAGCTCGGCATGAAGGGCTATGCTTCTCTACAGGAGTGGCCTAAACCCTCCACGGGCTCAGATAGAGGGAAGGTGCTTTTCTCCGAGATGGTGTTGGAGAGTTTGTTATCTGATGTACGGGAGGTTCTGGGGCTTGTGAAAGGCATTCCTGTCGAGGTCAAGCTATATCGTGCCGCTGCATGGAAAAACGAGGCCGCTAAGGTGATGCTCTCCAGCCAAGAGTCCAACGGTTTCGAGGCGGTGAAAAGAAACAGGCCCGAGCTATTTCGACGAGACCCCGCAACCATCCGAAAAATAGCCGACAACATCAGAGATTTGACACAGAAAGCATCATCGCACAAAGAGCAGCCAACAACCTTGGTGGCACAACTGCTGGAAAACGAGACAAAGCTCCTCAAAGAGCTTGCAGACTTCATCAAACATGAGCTCAACATAGAAACAACTCTTCATGACGAAGAAGATGCGGTAGGCGACAGAGAAAAAGCAAAGGCTAGGCAAGCTCTTCCGCTTAAACCAGCCATCTACGTTTTGGCGAAATGACGCAAACACGGATACTCTTCGTAATCCTCTCAGGCCCCAACGACTTTGAGAAAGCGAGACAGGGCCTCCGCATCGCCAGAAACATAGCCAAGGAAAAAATCGCAACCGAGGTAAAACTTCTGTTCGTCGGCCCCGGAACCACTCTCCTCGACCCAGACAACCAACACTACGACATAGTCAAACACTATGCAACAGAGCTGAACCAAGCGGGAGCAAGATGCACCGTTTGCGCAGGAAACCTCCGCGTCTACAAACTTGAGGAAAAAATAGACAAAAACCTCTTCATAGCCGACGACTCCACCGCCGTCGTCGCCGAAGCTGCGTTGAACGGCTTCACCATCCTCACCTTCTAAACACCGCCGTCTCGGAGCACAGCGCGGGAAACCCACCCCGTCTCAGATTTTCTTAACCACTGCTTTTCGACAATTTTTTCCGCCTCCCTCCTCAGCTTCTCAAACAGCTGTTCATCTCCACACAGTAACCTACCTTCCAAAACAGCGTCCAAAACCAAGGTGTTAAGACGACTCAGCTCCTCAAACACTTCATCAACAGTGTAGTTAAAGATTTGCGCAGGCCACTTCAAAACAACCCTGTCACCCCGCCGTTTCTTTATCACGAGAAGATCATAGTCACTAAGCGGTGTCTCTTCACCACGAGCCCGCGACCCAAACAAAATCACAAGAAGAGAATCTCCACATAGTTCATCCTTGATCGCCTCAAACTCTTTCTCCTTCAACGTGGACAATTTCCTAGATATGTTCACCCAATTCGTCGACATACCTGATTATCCTCCGCATGCATAGTCCACTACCCCTGTGTCTGGGTATCTCGCCGCAGCATAATGTCTCTCCAGCTTGGACGCACAGATTAGTAAATCCTGAGGGACCTCCTTTTGAAATATAATCGAAAGGGTGTTCAGCATCTCTGTTATGGAGTGAGTGTATGGTCTTGCTCCCGTTCTCTTTACAAGCAACCCTTTAAGAAGCATTTCCACTGATTGCTGTGCAAAAAAAAGAAGCTGAATCATAACGGCCCAGCCGGAAATCATCCTCGGCATATCTGATGAATCTCCTCGCCTTCTCAAACCATGTTTCCCATATCCCCAAGCCATCATCAACTTCAGGTTAAGTGAGTTAAAGACGTTGCGCCATATGTAAACTGCCTGCCCATGTTGTTGCGTAGCAAATATGTCTGCTGTGCTGAATGAACAGCCCAGCCTTCGTAATGCTTATTTATGATGGATTAGCATGAATTGTTGCGCCATGGTTGCGGTTAGAGTATTGGGTGTGGCCGTGGTCTTCCTCGTGATAGGTCTCGTCGCCGGAATTTTCATCAGCCCCATCGTGATGCCGCCTCCACGAACCGAGGTTGTCTCGATAAAGTTTGTCCTCGACTGGGCGATTCAAGGACCTCAGGCGCCGTTCGTTGTGGCCCTTGAGAAGGGCTACTTTGCGCAGGAGGGGTTAGCGGTTATCGTGGACAGAGGCTATGGCTCAGCCGACGCGGTCACAAAAGTGGCTTCAGGCGCGTACCAAATGGGTTACGGAAGCCTCGACGCCATGATAGAGTTTAACGTCAAAAACCCTGGAAAAGAGTTGATAGCAGTATACATCGTCCTCAACAACCCGCCCTACTCGGTTATAACGCTCAAAGGCAAGGGAATCAACTCGCCGAAAGATTTGGAGGGCAAGAAGATTGGTGCGCCCGAGGGCGACGCGCCGAGGCGGCTTTTCCCAGTCTTCGCCAAAGCAACAGGCATAGACCCCAACAAGGTTGAATGGGTCAGCATGTCTCCGCCTCTGAGAGAGCCATCACTCGTAAAAGGGGAGGTAGACGCCATAACAGGGTTCTACTTCACAGGCTACCTCAACCTCCTCGCCCTAAACGTAAACCCCAACGACATAATTGCTTTCAAGTACACTGATTACGGTGTGGAGCTCTATGGAAACGCGATAATGGTGAGGAAAGACTTTATGCAGCAGTATCCCGACGCCGTGGCAAAGTTTGTCCGAGCCGTCAACCGAGCCTTCAAAGAAGTCATAGCCAACCCAGAGATGGCCGCTGACTTTGTTAAACAACGTGACCCGCTTGTCGACAGAAACGTTGAGCTCGAGAGACTAAAACTCGCCATCAAGGACAACATGGTGACGGAAGAGGTTAAGAGAAACGGTCTGGGAGCAGTTGACAGGGCACGGCTTGAGAGAGCCATCAAAAGCGTCGTCGACGCCTTCGGTCTCCCGAGAACCCCCTCGGTCGACGAGGTGTTTACCGACAGGTTCCTGCCGCCGAAAGAAGAGCGCACAATCTAAAAACCACCACATTTTTATCCATGTGGGAAACGTTTGATAGAGGTTAGAAACGTCAGCCTCAGATATGTCTCCAAGTCTGGGTTTAGAACATTAAACGAGCTTGAGGCCCTGCGAAACGTCAACCTCGTAGTTGAAAAAGGCAGCTTCACATCGATAGTGGGCCCAAGTGGATGCGGCAAAACCACAATCCTAAAAATCGTCTCAGGGCTTATCCAACCAAGCGAAGGCGAGGTCTACATCAATAGAAAAAAAGTGGAGAAACCTCTGCCAATCGTTGGAATGGCTTTCCAAAACCCCGTGCTTCTCCCGTGGCGCTCCGTCCTGCAGAATATTCTCCTTCCTCTCGAGGTTGTGGAGCCCCACAGGTCTCAACTCCAGAAAAACCGAAGCATCTATGTCGATAAGGCTTTGCAGCTGCTCAGGCTTGTGGGCCTCGAGGGATTCGCGGACAAAAAGCCATGGGAGCTCTCGGGAGGCATGCAGCAGCGCGTCTCACTCTGCAGAGCCCTAATACACGACCCCGAGATACTTCTGCTCGACGAGCCTTTCGGAGCCCTCGACCTCTTCACCCGCGAAGAACTCTGGAATGTGCTCCAGAACCTTTGGCTTCAAACACGATGCACAGTCTTGATGGTGACACATGACCTCAGAGAAGCCATCTACCTCTCAGACATGATCTATGTCATGAGCAAACGGCCTGGAACAGTTATCGGCACGATGGTGTCTGACTATCCACGGCCCAGGGCGATAGACATCACGTATGAGGAGCGTTTCGTGGACCAGATGCACAGGCTTCGTGAAATGATTCAGGTGAAGTAGATGTCGAAGCAGTCTCTTTCCTCCCTGTTTGTCTCAGCAGTTAAAGATTACGCGTTACCGACAGCGGTCTTCGCCGGATTCTTTCTTCTATGGGAGGCAGTAACCAGAATCTTCGCTATTCCAGAGTTTATACTTCCATCTCCTTCGAGAACTGTAGAGGTTATGCTCGCCAACTTCCCAATCATCATCCGCCATTCCTACGCAACTCTTGAAGCCACCTTGATAGGTTTCGGGCTTTCAATAGTTTTCGGCCTCCTGCTTGGATTAGCTGTCGGATACTCGTCGATAATCTACCGAGCCGTGTACCCGCTTCTAGTCGCTTTCAACACCATCCCCAAGGTGGCCATCGTCCCAATTCTGGTGATATGGTTCGGCATAGGGAAGGTGCCCGCGGTTCTCACAGCTTTCCTAATCTCCTTCTTCCCCATAGTTGTGAACGTGGCTGTCGCACTCGCAACAATAGAACCCGAGATAAGAGATGTCCTCCGCTCCCTAGGCGCCTCGAAAACACAGCTGTTCGTAAAGATAGGTGTGCCGAGGTCGATGCCCTATTTCTTCGGCTCATTAAAAGTAGCATCCACACTGGCTTTTGTCGGAGCAGTCATCTCCGAATCCGTCGCAAGCAACGAGGGAACAGGATACCTCATGATAGCCGCCTCATCCCGCTTCGACGTCCCACTAGTCTTCGCAGGCCTCCTCGTAATCTCCTTCATAGGAATCAGCCTCTTCCTCGTCTTCGCCCTCCTCGAAAAACGACTCGTCGGATGGGCCTACAGATAATGAAAGCTCAAATACTCCACACCGTTTTTCATCAACCGTAAGGGCCCGTGGCGCAGAATGGATAGCGCACCGGCCTTCTAAGTCGGGGGTCGTGGGTTCAAGTCCCACCGGGCCCGTGTATGCGACGTCTACGGGACGTCTTTTTTGTACAGCAGCTTACAATAGAGGCGTCGCTGCGGCGTCTCCTATAGGTAGCCTATTACGGCGAGGGTTGGGTATCTGTTGATGAATTCCGTGACTAGGGGTTTGTAGGTGTAGGGCTGGTTGCCAACGCGTGGTAGTGTTCTGAGGCCCATTAGTATGCGGAACGCCTCCGCCTCTGAGCCTCTTGCCTTGACGATGTATGTGGATTCCCCCAGCTCAGGGTTTTTCGCGAAGACGATTGGGAGGTAGAGGTTCTCAGAAACCTCTCTCGGCAGTTTTCTCAGCAGCTCTTCAAGTTCTTTTTTGTCGAAGTAGTGGAGCCCTCCTCCGACTGTTTCAACAGAAGGTTTCTCCATCTCCAACAGTGTTGACAGCTTCTCGGCTCGGCGGGGGAGAGCGTCGTTTACATGTCTCATCGTCTCGGCCAGCCAATCATCTACGAAAGACATCTAGTCCCCTTTGTCAGCCGCGTGTAAAAAGTATATAGGGCGAGGTGAGATAACCGGGTTTGATGAACCTGCAGATTGACCAGTCAACTGTTCTCGCGGTTATATGGTTTTTCATAGGGTTCGGGGCTGGTCTAGCGTTGCTGCGTTTCTGGAAAGTGTTGATTCTGGTTGTGGTTTTAGCGGTTTTGCTGCCCTTTATCATATCACTCGCGGGTGTAAGCTCACCGCTTACCCCCGAACAGGTGATCGCCGCGTTTTTCAACGGCGTCAACCTCCTAGCCTCGCTGCTTGCTTCAAACAACTACTCAGCCCTCGGGTTTATCGTGGGAGTCATCCTCGGCTTGTTAACCTATGCTCTACGGTCGAGATAATGCAAAGCTTAAATGAGGTGAAGCAGGTCGTCATGCATGAGGAAGGAGATCATCTTCACGGAGAAGGCTCCCAAGCCGATAGGGCCGTATTCGCAGGCTGTTCGGGTTGGCGATTTTCTTTTCCTCTCAGGCATGGTTGCGATAAACCCCGCGACAGGAAAGGTCGAGGAAACCGATATTAGGTCCCAGACTAGACGGGTTATGGAGAACGCCAAAGCCATACTCGAGGCTGCGGGCCTGTCTTTCGAACATGTCGTAAAAGCTACGGTTTATCTGGCGAACCCCGATGACTTTGCGGCGATGAACGAGGTATACAGCCAATATTTTCCACAGAATCCACCGGCTCGAACAACTGTTGCGGTACATTTTCCGCGGAAAGAGTTTCTGGTGGAGATTGACTTTATCGCTTACATGGGGCGGTGAATTCGAGAGTTTCGAGGGGATGGTAGACGGGTAGAGCTGTACCGTCGCTGATGTGTATTTTGCATACGCTGCTTGTCGAGACCACGTAGCTGCAGCCGCTTGCCTTCATTCTGCTGAAAAGCTCTTCTCCCACCACGTTGGATAGCTCGTAGCCAAGTACTCCATGCTTCATGCCGAACGTGCCGGCCATGCCGCAGCAGGTCCCAGTCTCCACAACTGTTGCATCTATTCCGGCCGTGTTTAGAAGTGCTACGACTTCGCGGCATGAGTTAAAGGCTCTTTCATGGCATGGGATGTGGACAGCGGCTCTGCCCTCCATCATGGGTTTGGCCTCAAGCCTGCCGTCTATGAGGAGGTTGTGCAGCAGCATGGTTAGCGAGGTGGTTGCCTCGGACACTTTCTCCGCATCTGGGGAGTGGTTGAGTAACTTGGGGTAGAGGTGTTTAAGAGTGTACGTGGCTGTCGGCTCGATGGAGACAATTACTGCGCCATCGCCGAGTGCCTTGGAAAGGTTTCCCACGTTGTATTCCGCCAGTTTCCTTGCTTTGTCAAGGTCGCCGTAGGCGAAGTATGGGTATCCGCTTGAGCGCTGGGGTGGAAGCGAAACTCTGTAACCCGCCTGTATCAGGGCGTCCACCGCCTTCGCTCCGATGTCAGGTCTCAGATACCTTGCGAAAAAGTCGGCGAAAAACACGGCATCGGCACCGTTCTCGACAACTTTTCCACGCAAAAGCTTGTCAAGAGGCTTGGCGGCGACCCTCGGCAACGTTCTTCTACGCTCTATGCCAAGAAACTTCTCCATGAAAAGGCGTGTGATGGTTGAAGAGATGAGAGTGTTGAAGAGACGTGGAAACTTGGAGCCCATTCTGTAGGCTGTTTCATAGCTTTCGACAACCTTGTTGACAAATAATTGTCCACCCTTCTGAACATAGCGATGCTTTACCTCGGCAATCATGTATGGCATGTCGATTATCGTTGGGCAGATTTCTTTGCAAAGCCCGCAGGATATGCATAGTGGGGCGAACTCCGCGGCTTTCTCGAGGCCATGTACAAAAGCTGTCCAAGGGATGCCTATCGGTCCTGTGTAGATGTGTCCGAAAACGTGTCCGCCGAGGGATGAGTAGGTGGGGCAGATGTTCATGCATGCGCCGCATCTGATGCAGTAGAGTGCTTCCCGGAAGACGGGGTCATCACGCATGGATGAGCGTCCGTTATCGATTATGACTATGTGCATCTCACGTTCCTCGGCATGGCCTGCTAGGGGTGTTCTCCCCGAGAGGAATGAGACATAGTTTGTGAGCCACTGGCCCGTTGAGCTTACTGGATGTGCGACTATGAGTTTGAGCGCGTCCTCGATTTTTTCGACAAGCTTCTCCATGCCCATGACTGCTATGTATGTTTTGGCGGGGATGTTGCCCAGCCTATCGTTTCCCTCGTTTGTCTCCACAATCACCGTGCCTGTCTCTGCTATTGCTATGTTTACTCCTGTTATCGCCAACTCGGCTGTGAGAAACCTTTCTCTCAGATATTCGCGGGCGAAGTTCATCAACTCGCTGATGTCGTCGCTCAGCTTTCTTCCCGCTTCTCTGCTAAAGAGCTCCGCAACATCTTGACGTGTTTTGTGGACGGCGGGATAAACGAGGTGGAACGGCCTCTCACCCGCAAGCTGGACAATCAGCTCCCCCAAATCGGTGTCAACAACCCTGAGTCCATGCTTTTCGAGAAACTGGTTAAGCCCAATCTCCTCTGTGGTCATCGACTTGCTCTTCGTAATTAGACGAGCATTCTTCTGCTCAGCTATGCGGTAAACTATTCGACACGCGTCCTCCGCATCTTTCGCCACATAGACTCTTGTCCCCCTTTTTTCGCAGTTTTGGATAAATTGTTGAAGTAGCTTGTCGAGATTATTTACCGCGTGTGCCTTAGCCTCTCGAGCCTCGTGTCTAAATTTTTCAAAGTCGGGGGCCAATAGCTGTATGGCCTCGCTTCTCTTGTCAAGCGTCCTGAATAGTGCATCCCTTAGATATTTTCGCCAATCGCTTTTAGGGAGGACGGTTGCCACTTTTTCAGATAAAACATGATGTAGCTCAGAGGCTTTTCTCATAGCCAGCTGCACACCACCGCCAAGACGTGATGAGGACCATGGATGCCCAGCACAAGCCTCTGCTCAATATCCCCCGACCTGCTCGGGCCCGAGATAAATGTGACAGCAACTCTATCCCTCTCCATGGCTGAGCGAAGCAGGTCAGAAGTCATGTAAACAGATTTGACTACGGAGGAGCCGTTGACAAAGCATACATAGGTTTTGGGGAGGCTTGAGACGAGGCGTTCAACGTCGTCGAAGGCGACCTCGACTAGGGTTCCCGTCTCCGCCACTGCTGCGGCCGCTGTGGATATTCCCGCGTCTACAATTTTGACCACGTTGACAGGGTCTTCGGAGGAATCATATGTATAGGCTTGGATGCCCATTTCCTTCAATTTTTTCTCAACCGGCTGGGTGAGGCCCGTTGGCAGCTTGTAGACGAAAACAGTTCTCGAGCCATGTTGCCTGAGAAAATCCGCCGCGACTGTGGCCGCTGACTCGGGGTTGTCAGCTAAGGCCGCGTATCCACCGAGTATCCTAAACCTCTCCATAAACAAGCCCAGTACATCATTCACTTTTCCAAAACCTGTGAGAGAAGCCATCCATCAATTCCGTTGATGTATGGTATATAGTGTTTGTGTAGCTGCTCATGGCTTAAATCATTCCTTCTATGCGTGTTTTTCATGAAGTATCGTCTGATGGATATTCTCGCCTGTCCCATGTGCAAGTCTTTTCCCCTGAAGCTTGTGGTTTTTGAGGAGAGAATTATCGAGAAGCCTCCTTTCATAAGGCAGTGTGAGCTTTACTGTGCGCTGCATGGTGGATATGTGCGGGATTTCAGCAAAACTGATTGTGAGAGATGCTATGGCTTGGAGATAGCATCTGGCTATGTTGAATGCGGTGGATGCGGTAGATGGTATCCTGTGGTTGACGAGATTCCGAGGATGTTGCCCGACGAAATGAGGGATAGGAAGCTGGACAAATCTTTTGTCGAGAGATGGGGAGAAAAGCTGCCGCAACACATCTTGGAGCGCGTCAGGACCGAACAGTAGCCTCCAAGCCTTTCTTCTCGGCACGGGTCCACTTTGGCTTTCTTCTCAACACAAGGATGTCGAAAACAGCCTTCAACGCGATGATGTCGAGTAAGTGTTTGTAGCCGACGACGGCGAAGGGCGCGTAGACACCGAGCCTCACATCCTCATCCTGAATATCCAAGGCGATTAGAGAGAGGCATAGCTGGAGAACGCTGAAGACCGCGAAAAGGCGTAGCACATAACCCAGTCCACCTGTGAGTATGATGAGTATGGCCGCGGGGATGGCCGCCACCCCCAGCACAGGTATAACTATCTGCTGCAAAACCATGAGAGGAAACACAAGCTGGCTCAGCCGCCCGTATCTCCTGATTCTGAAGGCGTCGGAGTGCCTAATCAATACCTGCGTATTTCCTCTGTACCATCTGAGACGCTGTTTGTAGAGGTCTCGCAGTCGAGCTGGAGCCTCTGTGAAGGCGAACGCACCGGGCGGGGCCTGTATTACTCCGCCTGTTTTGAGAAGCTTTACCGTGAGGTCGAAGTCCTCTGTCAACGTTATGCGGTCGTATCCTCCAAGCGTAGCGGCCATGCTGCGTCTAAATGCTGCGAGAGGCCCGGGCATCACCTGCACAACTCCGAGAAACGAGGTCGCTCTTCTCGCTATATTCAGCTGCGTGACGTATTCGAGGGCTTGGTTTTTGGTGAGCCAGTTTTCCCTGTTAACGACCATGACGTTGCCCGCTACACCGACCACTTTCTCATCTCTGAACGGCATCACAATCCGCCGCAGCGTATCTCTTGTCAAGATGCTGTCCGCGTCGACGGTGACGATGATTTCCCCGGTGGCGAACAACATGCCGTAGTTGAGGGCCGAGGCTTTTCCGCCGTTGGGTTTCCTCAAAACTGTGACACCCCTCCTAACGTATCTGCTCGCAATTTCATAGGTTTTGTCAGTGCTGCCGTCGTCGACAACGATGATTTCTTTGCTTGGGTAATCGTTTTCGAGGAGGGCCTCTATGCAGTGCCCTATCCACTTTTCCTCGTTGTAGGCTGGGACGATGACCGATACAGGTGGGAAGTAGGTCTGTCCAGCTACACCTTTCTCCTCTCGACTGTAGTTGGCAGCGGCCAGCGGCAGGAACATTAGGTTGGTGAGAAACAAGGCTGCGTAGCTGGAGAGCATGATGGGCTTGTACCAGTCTCTGAAAAAGTTGAATTCCTCGACGAAAACAAGCAAGGTGGCAAGGCTTGGGACAACCACGGTCGAGTAGCCCAGCACCATGGATGGAATAAGCGTTCTGCGGCGGCCGCCGTCAGTGACCAGAGCATCAATCAATAGAACTAGAGCAAATATAACCGAGATGACGAAGGCCCAAAAAACCGAGGGGCTGCCAACAACGAAAGGTATCAGAAGCAGCGTCGCAAAGGCGGTGACAATTGTTAGAATCAGGCTCAGCCTCAAACTAATTTAATTGATTTCTGTGAGATATTTAAGGGCCGAGGGCGAGATTCGAACTCGCGCTGCAGGGTCCACAGCCCTGAGGGCTACCAGGCTACCCCACCTCGGCCAACAACTCTCAAACATCCACTTTAACGATTTATTCTTAAAGATTTTCCGCCAAGAAGCTGTAGACCTGCTTCAGTTCCTGTAGGGTTGTGCGGTTTACGCGTTTCTCCAGTAGGCTGTCGGATAGGCTAGATAGCTCGACGAGTTTGGTGGCCTCGCGTTTGGTGCGTGTTTTCCACAAGACGTTGCGCAGGCTGTTCCTCACCTTGGAGCCACGTTGCAGAAGAAACATCACCATCGCATCCTGCAAAGCAGTCCTCTGGACAGGTTTCAACAACACATGGGATAGTTTACCGATGTATGGGGGCTCGCAGACGCTTCCATCGTAAACTGCTTTTTCCGACACGGCGTAGCTTAGATGTGTTTTGAACCCGATGGCTGTCTCTGGGGTGAGGATGCTGTCTGCGAAGTGTTTAGGTGTGAGAAGCGACATGGTCACGGGGTTTCTTAGATGGCGGATGATGAGTGGCTCGAGAAGGCTGAAAGGCGGGTTAGCCACAATCTTGGTGTAGGCTGGAAGCCTTAGACGAAGGATGTTGCCTCTCACGGGTTCGACGTTGCCATACTCCTTAGCCTTCTCGCTCAGCGTCTTATAGAGTATGGGGTCTCTTTCGACAGCATACACCTTCCTAGCGAACTTTGCAGCTTCAAAGGCAAGTACACCTGTTCCCGCGCCCACATCCAGCACAACATCCTCGCTCCCGAGCTCGGCAGCCACAACCAGATGCATCACAACGGCCCTGTCCACGAGAAAATGCTGGTCCATCAATCGGGCCAGCTCCACGACTTGTAGAGAAGATACGCGCTCCCTCTGCGGAAAAACCTGTGACGCACATCATCCCACTTGACAGCCATAGGCGGCAACGGCTCAGGCTCTTCAGAAACCTCCATCACACGGAAGCCTACAACGTCTCCGGCGCTTGCGCCCACCGCCCTCGACGCCTTCTCAACGCTCTTCAAAACAACCATGCATCCAAGAGAGAGCGCCTCATCAAAGCTCGCCACCACACCGCTGTGGCCAAAGACTTGACGAAGCGGTGTCCATCCCCGTCCCTGAACAAACACCTCCACCAGCCAAGCCATCCCAGAAAAAGCCATGCACGGAGAGATTTATAGAGACCCATCATGATAATGGCCCTGTAATGGTTAAGATTCGCGACACCGAGGTAATCTGTTTAAAGGGTGATATCACAGAGGTTGAGGCCGACGCAATCGTCAACGCGGCGAACCAGTGGCTCAAAATGGGTGGAGGTGTTGCGGGGGCGATTCTGCGGAAAGGCGGTCCAAGCATTCAGGAAGAGTGTGACCGGATAGGATATTGTCCCGTTGGAGGAGCGGTTATAACAGGTGCGGGAAAGCTCAGGGCCCGCTATGTTATCCACGCTGTTGGGCCTCGCATGGGTGAGGGAGACGAGGAGCGCAAGCTAAGAGACGCTGTAATCAACAGCCTCAAGCTCGCCGACACATACAACCTCACCTCTATCGCCATGCCCGCCATCTCAACCGGAGCCTTCGGATACCCGCTCGAAGAGGCCGCAAAAGTTATCATCACAGCGGTGACCGACTATCTACTACGGGAAAACAGCGGCCTCAAGAAGGTATTGTTTGTTCTCTATGACGAGCATGCGTTCAGGGTTTTTCAGCGTCTCCTCGAGGAGCACCCCATCCCGAATACTCGGGCATAGTTCTCGCATCCGTCTCCTTTGCTTTCCTTCTCCCATGAAGCCTGATTCTGCTGAGGGCCATGCCTGAACCAATCGCTGTCGCGGCGGCGAGGACGAGACCAGGCAACCCCTCCGCCGAAAGCCAGAGAAGATGGTAAACCAGGATGGTTAGAGACAGGAGAAGAGCCGTGCCTATGAAGATGTAGGAGCCGGTCAGCATGAGTAGAGCGAGCAGAGCCATGGCGCCCATGGCCACCGGCCCCAAGCCCTGACCAATAACAGAGAGAACACCGGGGAAAAAGAAACTGGAGACAACATATCCAAGGAGAGCCGCTGCCCCAATTATCTGAGGTGCGGCGCTGCTTTTCAGAGGTTTTTCAGGCTTCGCCTCAAGCGTGAACTCGGCCCCACAGTTGGGGCAAACGGCTTTCCAAGCCTGAAGCATGTATTCGGCGCCACAGTTTGTGCATACGAAAGGGTATCTCTTCATGTTTATTCGAGCTCGATGAACACTTCTCCATCTTTCAGGAGGGTTTTATAGGTTTTGAGCGGCTGAAGTTCCTCGTCAAATTCGGCTTTGCCTGTTGTGAGGTCCCATACAGCGCCGTGGCCCGCGCATGTTACATGTGTGCCCTCCAGCATGCCCTCGGACAGGTCCCACTCCTCGTGGCTACATATCGCATCCATAGCGTAGAAGACGCCGTCAACGTTAGCGAGGAGGATGAGTTTTCCCTCGATGTCGAAAGTTTTCATCGAGCCTGTCGGAAGCTCCGAAACAGCGGCCACTTTCACAATTTTCGCCATGTCGAAGCCTTCCCGTAGCTGTTTGATATAGGTTTTGAACCTACACGAGTGGTTGTCAGGAGAGTTTATTTCTGGGGATGGATGTTACTCGGCATGGCCGATGTCTATGATGTGGTGGTGATTGGCGGAGGGCCCGCGGGGTACACAGCCGCCATATACACTTGCCGAGCGAACCTCAAAACCTTGGTCATAGCTGGTATTGAGGCGGGTGGTCAGCTTATGCTGACCCGTGAGGTGGAGAATTATCCCGGCTTCGCAAATGGTGTGATTGGTCCTGAGCTTATGGAGAACATGAGGCAGCAGGCTGAGAACCAGGGAGCGGAAATCGTTTACGACAACGCGACTGGTGTGGATTTTTCAAAGCATCCGTTCGAGGTGTATGTTGGGGACGAGGTTTATAGGGGGCGGGTGGTTATTGTGGCGACGGGCGCTTCTCCGAAGTGGCTCGGGGTCGAGGGTGAGAGACGGCTATTGGCGAAAGGTGTATCCAGCTGCGCCACATGCGACGGCCCTCTCTTCAAAGGAACCTCTACAACGGTTGTGGTTGGTGGGGGAGACACCGCGATGGAGTACGCCCTCTACCTCAGCAACTTGGT